>DATIUT010000102.1:0-6790 GCA_035466615.1 Anaerolineales bacterium
GTTCGACGAAGGTCAATGCCTGAGCTGGCGACGAAAGCCTTTTGGACGGAGCCAGGTTGAAGGTCCGTATGCGATGCGCCTTCATTTTTTGGAGGGAAATCTTTTGCATGGATTTATTGTAGTCCAGTTTGGATAAGGCAAGTATCGTTGCCGTGATTGATGCAAACTACCCGCCGATACTTTCAGCGGGTAGTTTATTGTTCAGTTATTCGTCCCTTGTGATGTTGGATTCGTCATTGCATTTGGACAATCAACCATTGGATATCTGCAATAAGCAGGTTCGCCGCCTCGGGGGTAATGGCTTTCCCGTTTTGTGCATTGATCTGGTTGACGAACGCGTTCAACATGTTGACCGCCGTGCCGGGTTCTTTGGCTTTTGCGGCGGCTTGCAGTTTGTCCATCAATCCATAATAGACATCCGCAGAGGAGATTTCGCTGTCTTCGTATAGACTGGTAAGAACCGACATCATGCTTTCGACTGTCGTTTCCACCGTGAAGGTGACCGAGATACTGGCCGCATTGTAAGCCTTGTCCGTTGCAGTGACTTCCAGTGTGTGGGTTGAACCGGTCAGGTATATATGCAGGTCAATCACCTGTCCATTCGTAACCTCGACACCATCCAGCTCGGCAGTAACGGATTTGACTCCCGCAATGTCGTCGGTGGCAAAGAAATCGAGCGCGAAGGAATCGCCGTTCAGGTAGGTCTTCGCTTCCGGGGCGTTGACGGTGATGACAGGCGGCGTAGTATCTGTGATGAAGTTGAGCCTGCCTTCGATGGCTGGTGAGACGGTTCCCATGTCGGCAATGTAATCGATCACGGCATCGCGCACATAGTATTGTGTGTCGTTCACAATCTGATTGAGCGGCCACAAACTGACACCGCTGTTGTTGAAGTTGCACGAACCCGCGGCAAGGTAGTTGACCGTTGAGACGCGATAGTAGGTGCTGGCGTCGTTGAAATCAATTTCACCGATCCCGTTCACTTCCAGCGAGACGACGTATTGTTTGGCAGGGTCGTATGCGGCTGGATACAGGTCGTTGTATGTGATCTTGCCGACGGAGTTGATGTCGAGCATACAGGTGGTGTAGTAGGAGTAGCCGCCATAGCCCGAAACATATTTGTAATAATAGTAGTTGCGATAGGCACGTTCCAGCACTGCCTTGAGCTGTGGACCGTTCATTTCCATTACGACCAGCGAGTTCTCGTAGGGCATGAGAGTAAACATGTCGCTGACTTTGAGGGTGAATGGATAGGGCCCTGCTGTGGCGACCGCGCGGTTGGTCATTGCGCCGGAGAGATGGAAGTCCACGTCAATGCCATTCCTGGTCTCCAACTCGTGGACGGATGCATCCGCTTGCAGGTTGGCGGCATTGGTCTCCTGGGTGAAGGCCTTGAGCGCGTCGATCGCAACGGTGGTCTGCCCGAGGACTGTGTTGTTATAGGCGGCCAGCATGTTGGTGTATGGTGTGATGATAGCGTCAATCGCTGGATCTTCCGCGTCTGTCATGGCCACCTTGATGTAACGTCCGGTCTGACTGACGACTCCGTACTCACCGCCACCCAGCGGGCGCAAGCCAAGCGATACTTCGCCAAGGGTGTTGTTGTAGCGATAGGCTTGGGCAACGGCTACAGGATTGCCATTTGCATCGGCAACAATTGACGGCAGGTACTTGTATGCGCCGAAGCCGTATTGTGGGTCGGTATGGCTGTGACCGCCGATGAGAGCGTCAATGCCGGTGGTTTGCGTCACCAGATTGGTATCCACATTCGCATCCACCTCGACCGAGGACGGATTCTCAGTGAAGCCGATATGAGTCAGGGCAATCACCACATCATTGTTCGGACTAAGAAGGTCGGAAAGTTCCTGTGTCTTTGCGATGGGATCTGTGAATGTCAGACCGGGGATATTACTCGGCAATTCATAGTTCGGAATGCGATGATTGCCGATGCCGAGGATGGCTACATCAATATCACCGAGGTCTTTTTCCGCATACGGCTGGATATTTGCCGCCGCAAGACCGTAACTGCCATCATCTTCAACGTTCGCTTGCAGGACTGGGAAGGCGGCTTGACTCAAAACGCTTGTGAAAACATCCCTGCCAAAGTTGAATTCATGGTTGCCCAGAGTCATGGCGTCGTAGCCCATGGCATTGAAGGCTTTGATGAGCGGCTGGATGTGCATGGCGGGGTCAGCAATAGCTGTTCCATTCGACGTATAGCCGGTCGACGCAGTTTTGAAGTAGTAGCTCATCGCGTCGCCCTGAATGTTGTCGCCGGAACTGAGCAGGAGGGTGCGGTCAGGATTGTGCTGGCGTTCCTGTTTGATCAACGTCGCCAGTTGTGTGTAACCAACGTAACCGGTCTTATCTAGGTTGCCATGCGAGTCGTTGTGATGCAGGATGGTCAGCGGGACGATCTCACCAGCCTCATAAGTATTGTCACCGTCACCGTTGCGGGTGATGCGTCCATTGAGAGCACCATTGTAAGGGTTGGCTGAAGTGTACGTAGTATGAACCCAGCGATTCACACCATCCAGCATATCACCCCAATAGCTGATGCTGGTCATGTACTTGAAGGGGGTGAAGCCATCCTGACCGGCCGGGGCAAGAAATTCGTTGGTGCCTACTCTATAGATCTTTGTCAGGTCGAGAGGCTCCCAAGTGCTGGTGGCTTTGTTGTAGACCTCAATATCATACGCGCCCCATCCATAAGGTTGCGGGCCGGGCAGCGCGTCCGAATAGCGGAAGAACGAGTAGCGAATGCCTGATGGCTGGATGGCTCCTTTGAACAGGGTGGCAGACTGGTGGAGCAACTCCAGTATCTTGGCGCCACTCATGTCTCCAACGATGGTCTGATTGCCGAAGGGCAAAACGTTGAACGTCATTCCGTAATTGATCATACAGGGATAGCTGGCGCAGACAATATCCGAGCGCAACCCGCCCGCATTGTTAAAGACCATGTCAACGTCATTGGCAGTGGTACCATCTGTGTTGAGATCATTGTAGATGGCGTCGTTGACAAAATATCCCATCAACGAGTCACCGTCATAGTTGCGAGTGATCGGCACATTGGTCCACCCAATCTCCGTGTTGATCAATGCCTGATATGCTGGATCAGATACATAGGAGGTAACGAGCGCATCGATGTTGGGATCGGGTATTCCGGTGGTTGTTGGCACCGTCAGTCGGGTCCATGTGATAGCGACGGTTCCATCCGGCTTCACGGTGACGTCTGCGCGCCCAACTTTGCGACCGTTGTAGTGTGCCTGAGCCACAGTTGTCTTCCCCCCTACCACGGTGGCGGTTGCGAGATCAGTATGGCTGTGTCCGCCGATGATGAGGTTGGCCGGCTTGCCCGCGGTAATCAGTTTCTGTGCAAGGGTTTGGTCGCCATAAATTGGGAGGCCGTAACCGTAACCACCGTCAGCATAGCCGAGGTGACTCAGAACCACGATCACATCCGAGCTGGCTTTCATTGCATCGTAATAATGCAGAATGGAATCGGCGGGGTCCTTGAAGCATAGCCCTGCGGTTGCCGATGCAATGGTGATGGTCGGTGTTTCGGTTGATGTCACACCAATGATGCCTACATTCACTGTGTTGGGTGCTGCACCGACTGTTTTAATAATATACGGCTGAGTAAAGGACGGGGATGTCCAGCCAGCCGTATTGCAGTTCCCGGTATCGTTGATCACGATGTTTGCCGAGACGTAGGGATAGGAAGCCTCCGCCACCCGGTTCATCAGCACATCCTGACCCCAATCGAATTCATGGTTCCCAAATGTTGCCGCGGTGTATCCCATGGCGTTGTACACTGCGATGGTCGGCTTGCCTTTTTGGATATTGGAGAGTAGACTGCCCTGCATTTCGTCGCCGGCATCCAACAACAGGACGTTGTCAGCCCCTGCTGTGCTGCGAACACCGTTCACAACTGCAGCAAGGCGCGCTGACCCGGGGTTGCTGGTGCTGACTGCCGGGTTCCATTCCAACTGACCGTGAAAATCATTGGTATGCAGAATGGTGAAAGTTACAGAAACAGCCGGTGCAGCCAGGGCGGCTGAAGAAAACATGGAAAACAAAAAAGCGAGTACAACCAACATGGTTGCCACTCGTCGGGTTTTAGTTACTGACATATGACTCCTCCATCAGGGTTATGAATTTGGTTTTGGATTTTAATTAGACTTGCCAGAGTCTCATCAAAAAACATCTCATCCTGCGCTATTCCTTTTTTAACTTGAACTGAAGCCTCCTTTTCTGACCAATAAAAACCGTCCGTCTTATATAAGACAATACTTGAGAATCAAATACTGCCGCAAGAATTTAATTTGCCCTCTTATTATTGAAGTTTCGGATTTTGTTTTCAAATGACATTCATCACCGAATTGTCATGACAAGGTTACAATGGGATATTGTTCATAAATTAACTCAATAAGATAATAGTTGTATAATCCCTCTTATGAAATTATTGTTCATTTTTCTCGATGGTGTCGGTCTTGGAGTGAATAATCCCGAGATCAATCCCCTGGCACGCGCGAAGATGCTGAATTTGAGTCGATTGTTGGGTGGCAGACGACTGATTGCCGACAGTGCACCGTTCGTTGGCGAACATGCAACATTGCTGGCGATTGACCCAGGTGTTGGTGTGGATGGTTTACCGCAATCGGCAACTGGGCAGGCGATCCTGTTGACAGGGGTCAATGTCTCCGCAGAGATCGGGTATCACTACGGGCCGAAGCCGAACCCCGAGGTGGCCGCGTACTTAAACGGCGGGACGTTGTTCTCGCGGTTTGCGGAGACGGGAAAGAAAGCCGCACTGCTCAACGCATATCCGCCGCGTTATTTTCATGGGATCGATTCTGGCAAGCGCAATTATTCATCCATTCCGATGGCGGTCACGAACGCTGGACTCGACCTTTTCAAACAGGAAGATTTTTTTGCTGGTCATGCCCTCTCAGCGGATTTCACCGGTGAAGGGTGGCGGACGATGCTGAACTTTCCCGACGCGCCCGTGATGAACCCGCATCAGGCTGGATGCAAACTTGCCTCGCTTGCGATGGAGTATGACTTTTCCCTGTTCGAGTACTGGGCGAGCGACTACGCCGGTCACAAACAGCAAATGGACACGGCGATTGGATTGATGGAGTCTTTTGATGGAGTATTGGGAGGGCTGGAAGAGGAAAGAAGAAAAGGGAACGAAGAGTTGTTAGTGGTGGTGACATCCGATCATGGGAACATGGAGGATATGTCCACACGCAGGCATACGGATGCGGATGTCCCGGCTTTAGTGATTGGGGAGAGAGCGGTGAGAGAGAAATTTACGCGTGGGGTGACGGATTTGACTCATATTGCCCCTGCGATTTGGAGGGCGGTGATGGATTAATCTACAAACCGCATGAAGACCTGATTACCGAGCAGACATCCATGTTTGGTGAGCCTAAGGATATTTCCCTCAACCTGTCCTCCGGATATTCCTCTCTTGGCGGGAAAGGGGGACTCGATTAAACCCAGCCTCAATAATTCATTGATTTCTTTCCCGTACACATCCTGCATGGATTGCCCGAATCTCGTTTGAAACTCCTGCATTGAAACACCTTCCTGTGTGAGTCGCAAACCCGTGATCATGAACTCGGACATATCGTCTTTTGTGGTCTGTTCGTGGTGGTTGACTGTGGCGGGGGAGAGAGGAAATGGGTAGTTGGTTGACTGGTAATTGGTAAGGCGTTCGATATAGGTTTTGATTCGCAACACATTCGAGTAGCGATAACCATTGGCGTAACCGTGTCCACCGGCGCCGAAAGCGAGATAGGGAAGTCCGCGCCAGTATTGGAGGTTGTGGCGACATTCGCGGTTTGGTTTCGCCCAATTGCTAATTTCATACTGCATATACCCATTCGCTTCGAGAGCTTCGCTCAGCCATTCATACATTTCCGCGGCGAGGTCGGGGTCGGGGAGGGGGAGCAGGCCTTTCGATGACCATCTCCCAAAGGGAGTGCCGTGTTCCAATGTCAGCGCGTAGGCAGAGATGTGCTCGGGGTGCAGGTCAAGGATCCGTTTGACGGTGGTTTGCCAGGTCTCGAGGGTCTGTTCAGGAAGGCCGTAGATCAGGTCAAGGTTCAGATTGCGGAAGTCCGCCTTGCGTGAGGATGTCACGGCTTCGATGACGTCGAAAAAATCATGTGCACGTTCAAGCATCTTCAGTTCGAACGCGTTCGCAGATTGGACTCCGTAACTGATGCGGTTGATCCCGATTTCGTGTAGTTGACATAACGCTTCATACATGACCGTGCCTGGATTCGCCTCGATGGAAATTTCCGCGTCCGGGGTCAAGGTGAAAGCGGCGCGAATGCTTTTGAAAATGGAATCAAATTGAGGCGGGGAAAGAAGCGAAGGTGTCCCTCCGCCGAAGAAGATGGTGTGCACTGTGGTCCCGATACGCCGCTCCACGGCTGCTCGACCGACGAATTCAATCTCTTTGCATAATGCATCCACATAGGCGGGAATCATGTCCTCCTGTCCGGCGTAGGTGTTGAAGTCGCAGTAAGCGCAACGATGCGTGCAAAATGGGATGTGGAAATACAAGGAATAGTTCATAGGTCGAATGCAGGCAGTGATTATAGTTCAAGAAGGTGATAGAACTTGGGAAAAATTATGACATCGAAAAGATTGACATCCTGCGCTAACGTAGTATAAATGCGCACAATAGAGTCTGTTCGAGGGCGCTTCATTCGTTACACAAGGACAACATCTTGCGGATCGTTTTGAAGTAAAAAGTTCGTGCCTTCGGATGGGT
>DATIUT010000103.1:0-4635 GCA_035466615.1 Anaerolineales bacterium
CCCAATGGTCCGGTCCAGATAGCTGATGATGTCCGGCGTATCGGCAATAAAGTATTGAACGTGAGAGATGGGGGTCGGAGCATCGCCAAACTCCCTCCAATCCGCCAGGCGGTAATTGAGTTTGAACAGGTCAATGGAGTAAACCAATAGGATGCCAATGGCACAGGTCGTTATCAGGAGGAGGTTCTTCTTGTTCATATGGTTCGCCCGTTTCCCAGGCAAGTGATTACCCGTTTCCATGTCTCATTGTACACCCGGGCAGTCAAAGTTGACCCGATGCGGGGCATCTTATTGCCCTTCTCTACATGGCAGAGAACATGGAAACAAAAAGCGGACTTCTTCGAGACGTCCGCTTTTCGACTGCCATTTCATGATCGTTTTTTTCTACCCATATCTCGTCATGAACTTTTCCATGCGGTGCAGAGCTTCCTCGATCCTGCTGTATTCAGTGGCATAGCACATGCGCGCGAATCCGTCGCCGCCGGGACCGAAGGCATTGCCCGGCACGACCGCGACATGCTCCTCGCGCAACAGCTTTTCAGCGAAGGTTTCGTCGTCCATACCGGAGGCCTGGATGTTGGGAAAGGTATAAAAAGCGCCGCGCGGTTCAAATGTCCGAAGGCTGAGGCGGTTGAGTCCCGCAACGAGGAGTCTGCGACGGCGGTCATATTCCGCAACCATTTCCTCCACGTAGGGATTTCCGCTTTTCAAGGCTTCGAGCGCGGCATCCTGCGCGGTTGTTGGCGCGGACATGATGGTGTATTGGTGGATGCGTACAAGCCCCTGGATCAGGTCGGCTGGACCGCAGGCATAACCAATGCGCCAGCCGGTCATTGCGTAGTCCTTCGAGAAGCCGCCAAGCAGAATAGTGCGGTGCTTGATGCTTTCACCCAGGGACGGAAAGCAGACATGTTCGAAGTCGTAGACCAAACGATCATAAATTTCATCGGACACAACCAGCAGGTCGTGCTCCTCTGCGATCCTTGCGATCTCAAGCAGGACTTCACGCGTGGCAACCGCGCCGGTTGGGTTCGATGGATAGCCGATAAAGATGCATTTGGTGCGCGGCGTGAGCGCCTTGCGGATATCATCAGGATCGACCATGAAGTCATTCTCTTCACGCGCGACCACCTCGATGGGAACACCACCCGCCATGATGACTTCCGCCTGATACGAAACGAAACATGGCGTTGGGACAATCACCTCATCACCGGGATCAAGGATCGCGGTGAATGTGAGGTAGAGCGCCTCCGATACACCGACCGTCGCGATGATTTCCGTCGCCGGGTCGTATTTCACGTTATACAACCGCATCAGGTTATCGGATATCGCCTGACGCAATTCCATCCTGCCCCAATTGGATGTGTAATGTGTCTCGCCGTTCTGTAACGAGCGGATGCCGGCATCGAGAATGGGTTTCGGTGTGGTGAAGTCCGGTTCACCGATACCAAGCGAGATCACATCCTTCATGGTCGCGGCGATGTCGAAAAACTTGCGAATGCCAGAGGGCCTAAGCCCCGCCACACGTTTTGAAAGACGGCTTATGTTTGTCGTTTCCTGCATTGAGTCTCCATTTCTATTTTCCTGCTCTTTACGCCGCCCAGGCGCAATCAGATGCCTCCCCGGCGTCCGGAGCAATTTTATAGTGGTTGAATATGCCATTCATCGGGAAGCTCCCGATAGGTCAGTTCAAAAGCCTGCCCATCCGCTGTTTTTACACGAAATCCCTTTTCAGCGGGACCGCGCCAGCGCGCAAAGATCTCCGCGATCTCGTATCTGCATCCCTGCCATGTGAGGGAAAGCGGACGTTCAGCAAAAGTGGAATCCGAGCGACATTCGACGGTATTCATAAAAGGACTTCGCTTGAATCACCCAAATTCAACTGGATGACTTTCCCATCGCCCCTCGCGTGGACTTTGGCTTGTCTCCCGATCAACGAGCGGTTCAAGACTGCATCCGTGATCTCACAATCCGCTTCGAGGATGCTTTCTGCAATCGTGCTGTTCTGAATCCTGCAATTTGCCCCAATCGAGGCATGTGGTCCAATCGTTGAATTATTGATTTCAGCGCTTGGGTCAATCGCGCAAGGCTCAATAACCTCCACAATCTCACCTTTAAATTTCTGGATCGTCGCGCCCTGTTTATCCAACAAAAACTTATTTGTGTCCAGGGTCGATTCGATGGTGCCGGTATCCAGCCAGGTGTCGATCTCATGCACGCGGATCTTCATCCCGCGCTCGATCATGATGGTCATGGCGTCTGCAAGGAAAAATTCGTTCTTCAGGGTTAGATTACGCCTGAACTGCTCTTCAATGGCGGCAATCAGCTCCCGTCCCTCTCGATAATAATAACAACCTGTGATGACGAGGTTGTTCTCCATCGTTTGTGGCTTTTCGATGAAACGCTTGACATAGCCATCTTCACCGAGTTCCGCGACTCCGAAGCGTCGCGGGTCCGGGACAGGCATGACCCAGGCGACAGAATCAGCCTTCTCCTGCGCGAGAAACGAGAAGTCAGTTTCGATCAGGGTGTCTGAAAAAACCATCTGCATCGGTCCATGCAGATATTCGCGCGCCAGCCACATGGCATGGGACTGTCCCTTCATTTCATGCTGGACAACGTAATGCGCCTTGATATCAGGATAATTTTCCCCGATGAATGCGGGGATCTGCAACTCGCCGAGGAACGGTCCAACGATAAAAACATATTCCAGGTTTTCGGGGTTTGGCATGGTCTTGAACATACCCAGCAGATGTTCAAGGATTGTTTTACCTGCCACACTGACGAGCGGTTTGGGTTTGCTGTATGTATGAGGTCGCATGCGCGTCGCCCAGCCACCCATGGGAATCACGATTTTGAAGGTTTCAGACAATTTTTACTCCATCTTTGAAGCTTTGCCCTGATATTTTACCAATGAAAAGACGGTGAACAGGCATACTGGTTACCTATCCACCGTCCGGTGTCAGTGATTTGTTAGGAATGTCCTAAAATCGGGTGAGGTTTGTAATATTCTTCAAGCTGCTTCACTTCATCATCCGACAGTTTGATCTCAAGCGCGGCAATGGCCTGCTCGAGATGCTCCATTTTGGTGGCGCCGATAATGGGAGCGGTAATGTGAGGCTTGTTCAACATCCATGCCAGCGCGATCTGTGAACCCGTAAAACCACGCTCCTTTGCCATTTCCGCTACCCGATCTGCAACTGTGAAATCCTCCTCACGGAAATATAAACCGTCGGCAAATGGATCGTTCTTCGCGCGCGTCGTCCCCCCGCCGCCTCCGCGTTTGCGGTTACCTGCGAAGAAGCCGCGTGCCATCGGGCTCCAAGGGATCAGGCCGATTCCTTGATCGAGACAAAGCGGGATCATCTCACGCTCCTCTTCGCGATACACCAGGTTGTAGTGATTCTGCATGGACACAAAACGCGTCCAACCATAACTTTGAGCTGTATACTGCGCCTTTGAGAATTGCCACGCGAACATGGACGAAGCTCCGATATAACGTGCCTTGCCGGCGCGCACTATATCATTCAAGGTTTCCATCGTCTCTTCGATGGGAGTGGCGTAGTCCCAGCGATGGATCTGGTATAGATCCACATAATCCATTTGCAGGCGTTTAAGGGATCTGTCGATGGAATCCAGAATGTGTTTGCGTGAGAGGCCCTTGTCGTTGACGTCGTCACTCATCTGCCCGTTCACCTTGGTGGCGACGATTACGTTTTCACGCTTTACACCAAGATGCCTGAGAAGATTCCCCGTTATCTTTTCGCTTTCGCCCAGCGAATACACATCAGCCGTATCGAAGAAGTTGATACCCGCATCCAGCGCACGTTTAATGAAAGGTTTGGTTTCCTCCTCTTCGAGCACCCAGTCGCGCCATCCCTTGGAGCCGTAGCTCATCATGCCCAGACACAGGCGCGAAACCTTCATTCCAGTTTTGCCGAGATTCACATATTGCATGGCCTTCCTCCTTTTGTGTCTTGTTCTTTTCGGGAGATTATACAATGGTTAAATAACTGTTGGTACTGGCAGTCTGTCACACCTGAATCCCAGGGTAGTGGTGCCTTTATTTTGTGCATGCGTTCCACCGAAGATTAGTGGATAAAAGATCCAAATGCGATAGCCCAATAATATGATTACTTCATGATGATATAATGAAATTCTATAAACTGTCATTTTCGAATTCCCTGGTTCAATTTACTTGTTTGTATTCCTTTCAGTATGAAAAGCCAATCTACAAAAATAAACCGGCAAACCACATGGGGTGACCTTCTTTTGCCCATCCTGATTGCCTTCATTTTCCTTGTCTTTACCTTTTCCTATTATCCTTTTCGCGAAAAGCTCCAATTCGATACCGATGAAGGCTTGAATTTGATGCGTTCCATGCTGGTTGCACAGGGTTACCCTTTGTACGATGACGTGTCGAGTGATCAGCCGCCGTTATTTACACATATACTAGCGCTTGTTCTTCGCGTGGCAGGATTTGAGGTGAATCCTGCCCGGATGTTGGTTTTAACATTTTCTGCCCTGTTGGTTTGGGCAGGTGCCCAATTTTTACAGATCACATCGGGAAGACTGGCCTCGATCCTGTTTTTACCCCTGGCATTAATGGTGCCGCGATATCTGGAACTGAGTGTG
>DATIUT010000104.1:0-3641 GCA_035466615.1 Anaerolineales bacterium
GGGGCACAGGCTGGGCAAGCGTTTCGCCAAGTCCGAAACAGGAGATCGCCATTTCCCTGGCTGGTCCTTTTGCAGGATTTCTGTTCGCAGTGTTTGTCATGTTGATTATTGTCTTCACAGGTGGATCATTGCTTACCAGCAGGTTGTTTGGCTTCCTCCCTTTGCCATTAACAGCCATCATGCCATTTGGCGGCACGATATTGAGTGTTTTTGTTACGATGCTCCTCTGGGTCAATGTCTTTTGGGGGATATTCAATCTTTTGCCTGTTTTCCCGCTCGATGGTGGTCAGGTCACTCGCAACATTCTCGTTCAATATGACCCGTGGGATGGGGCGCGCAAATCCCTGTGGGTCTCGGTCATTGCAGGCGGGGTCATTGCTGTGGTTGGCTTGCTCCTGATGAAAAGTGTGTACATTGCGCTCCTGTTCGGACTTCTTGCGTTTCAGAGTTATCAGTCGCTGAAAATCCGTTATTGATACCGCCCGCAAATGTGAAATTTGTAATCTGATTTTCTAGACAATGCAGGCATCACATGATAAACTTTTGCCCGCACAAACATTGGCGTGGCGCTCAGCGCCACGCCTTTTAGTGTGAATACGTTGTGTCATTGCGAGCCCGAAGGGCGAAGCAATCTCCCAATTGAGATTGCTTCGCCGCGGCAAACACTCCTCACAATGACAGAGGATACATGGACATTCTTCTTACCGGCTCCGTAGCCTACGATTACCTGATGACCTTTCCCGGTTACTTCAAAGAACAGATCCTTCCTGAACGATTGGAGTCGATCAGTCTTTCGTTCCTCGTTGAATCCATGTCGAAACAACGCGGCGGCATTGCGCCGAACATCGCGTACACGATGGCATTGCTTGGCGAACGTCCGCGTGTGATGGCAACCGTGGGTGAGGATTTTTCGGATTATCGCCAATGGCTCGAATCCAAGGGTGTGGACACTTCGCTAATGAAAGTGATTCCCGGCGAGTTCACCGCTTCGTTCTTTGCGACAACGGACCGGGACTCTGCCCAAATCGCCTCCTTTTACCCCGGAGCGATGGCACGTTCCGCCACACAATCCCTGAAGGAATTGGATAAAAAGCCCGACTTGGTCATCGTCTCGCCAAGCGCGCCTGATGCGATGATGAAATTCCCAGCCGAGAGCCGCGAATTGGGAATTCCGTATCTGTATGATCCGAGCCAGCAGGTCCTCCGTCTCGTAGGAAACGAATTGGCGCGTGACATGGAAGGCGCGCAATTCCTGTTCTGCAACGATTACGAATTTGGACTGATTTCCAAGAAGACGGGTTGGAGCCTGGACCAAATCCTTGAACACGTCAAAGTGTTGGTAATCACACGCGGCAAGGATGGAGCAGACCTCTACATCGGAGGTGATGCGGTCCATATCCCAACCGTCCCCGAAGAAAAGATCGTTGATCCCACCGGCGTGGGCGATGCTTTCCGCGGCGGATTTTTGGCTGGCTACTCACACGGCTTCGGCTGGAAGTTGTGCGGCGAGATCGGTTCACTTGCGGCAGTCTATTGCCTCGAGCAAAATGGACCGCAAAGCCACAGTTACACAAGGAAAGATTTCGTCGAACGCTTTAGAAAACATTTCGATGATGTTGGCAGGCTGGATCAACTTTTATAATCAACAGGAATTTCGCTGGTTGGGTAGCCTGAAGCGATTGCCAGAGGCATATCGAAACCAGCAATCAGCAAAATAATTTGTGTAATATGGTGGTTTCGATACGTCCCTCGAAAATCATGCGGGACTTCTCAATCACCGAATAATTTGGAAGGAGCAATAAATGAGCAATTACGATATCAAAGACATCAGTCAGGCTGAAGGCGGACGCCGCCGTATGGATTGGGCGGAACGAGAAATGCCCGTCCTGCGACAGATCCGCGCACGCTTCAAGAAAGAGAAGCCTCTCAAGGGTTTGCGTGTTTCGGCTTGTTTGCATGTGACGACCGAAACCGCCAACCTGATGGCAACTCTCCAGGAAGGCGGCGCGGACATCGTCCTCACTGCCTCGAATCCGCTTTCAACGCAGGATGATGTCGCCGCCGCTTTGGTGAATCAATTCGAGATTCCCACCTACGCCATCAAGGGCGAGGACAACGTTACATATTACAAACACATCCGCGCCGCGTTGGAACATAAACCGCACATGACCATGGATGATGGAGCCGACCTCGTTTCGTCCCTGTTCTTTATCGAAATGGGACGCTTTGAGAAACTTGAGCCTTCCCTTGCTTCTTGGGCAAAGGGACTTGGCGATGAAGAACGCCGCAAGATGCTTGCGGGTGTCATTGGCGGTACCGAAGAGACCACCACAGGCGTCATCCGCCTCAAGGCGATGGAAAAGGATAAGGTCTTAAAGTTCCCCATTATCGCAGTGAACGACGCGCTGACCAAGCACCTCTTCGACAATCGCTATGGCACGGGCCAGTCCACCATTGACGGTATCATCCGCGCGACAAATGTCCTGTTGGCTGGCAAAAATTTTGTTGTGGCAGGTTACGGGTGGTGCGGACGCGGTCTCGCATCCCGCGCACGCGGCATGGGCGCACTGGTCATCATCACCGAAGTGGATCCGATGAAGGCGCTTGAAGCGGTCATGGACGGCTATCAGGTCATGCCGATGGGTGATGCCGCGAAGATCGGTGATTTCTTCTGCACGGTCACCGGCGACCTGAACGTGATCGATGAAGATCACTTCAAGGCGATGAAGGACGGCGCGATCGTTGCGAACTCCGGTCACTTCAACGTGGAGATCAACATCCCTGCGCTCGAGAAGATGAGTGTTGGCAAGCCTAGCCTCGTCCGCCCGTTCGTGGACCAGTACACCACCAAGGATGGACGCAAGATCAATATCCTCGGCGAAGGACGCCTCATCAATCTCGCCTCCGCCGAAGGGCATCCTGCCTCCGTCATGGACATGTCTTTCGCCAACCAGGCTTTGTCTGCTGAATATATGGCAAAGAACGCGGACAAACTTGAGAAGAAGGTTTACTCAGTGCCTGAGGATATTGACAAGGAAATCGCCCGCCTTAAGCTCCAGGCGATGGGTATAAAGATCGATACGCTTACCCCTGAGCAAGTGAAGTATTTAGGCTCCTGGGAAGAAGGAACGTAAGTCAATTTTCGATTGACGATTTTCGGCCTACGATTGAGCCTCGTGGACAAGAGTCCGCGAGGCTCTTGAATTAAGGGATTTTAAAAATAGAATACACTGCCTCCGGCGTTTGGCCGACCAACTCAAGCATGGATATAACATTTCGTAGTGCATCTTTGGCGGCTGGAGTGAACTGGCTTTCGGGGTCATTGGACTCCAAGTTTGCGCCGGTGTTGTTGATGAGGATATGGGTATAGCCTTCAGTTTTCCAGTAGTTGATGATGCCTGACGCGGTAATTTGATAGTAAAGGTCGTGTGAGAAATTGGAGTTGATCACATCAGGTTGAACGAAACGAGGAAGTGCATAGGAACGGGGTTCAAAGAGGCTATAAATGCGGGCATCCTGTGGCAATTCATTAATAAGATGCATGAGGGCAGCATAAGGCGGACTGGTCCGTTCAATGTATTGTTCGCGAGTTTGAAGCCCGAAGGCGACGGTTAATGGATTGCGGCGGAGGACGAACATGC
>DATIUT010000105.1:0-6937 GCA_035466615.1 Anaerolineales bacterium
GTCAGCCCGGCGGCTTCGACGAGTTTCAGCGTTTCGGCGCGGGCTTCCTTGCTGGAGCCGGTGACAAGCACATCACATTCCACTGTACCGTCTGTCAACAAATGTTCGTGTGAAATGTTTTGAAATGCGGATGCGACTTGAACACCCTCACCAAGAATCTCCTTTGCTTCCTGCGCGGCCGAACCTGCGGGGGGCATCTGCACCTTGGATACTTTAGGTGGTACAAGCGGAACTGTGACGTCAATAAACAGTTTGCCTTTTACAGCATCTTTCACGCTTTCGAGTGTTTTGCGATGCGCAGCGTAAGGGACGGTCAGTACAACGATATCGGCAAGTTGTGCGGCTTCATGATTTGACAATCCGACCAGCGAAGAAGAACCTTCGAGTCTTTCCATGATCTCGGATGCGGCAGTTACTGCCTTTTCAGGGGTGCGGGAGCCGATCAAGACCTTGTATCCAGCCTTTGCCCAGCGGTAGGCGAGTCCTTTGCCTTCCTTGCCTGTGCCTCCAAGCACGGCGATTGTCAATAACAGTGGTGCTTTTTCTTGCATGATAACTCCTATTTTCAATAGTGCCCAAGCCGCTGAGAGCGATTTACATTACCTTTGCAACTTCTTTTTGATAGCGTTCCCAAACCCTGGGTGCAATCTCGCGGGCTTTCGCTCCAATCTCTTTCTCATCCAGTGTGAGCAATTCACGGTCCTTCATCAGGACTTTCCCCGCGACGATGGTGGTGGTGACCATGCTTTGTTGGAAGCCGAAGACAATATGCCATGGCAGGTTACCGGCGGTCAATGGAGTATTGGGTTGATAGTCTGCAAAAATAATATCCGCAAATGCTCCTGGGGTAAGTTGTCCAATGATTGCAGATGGAAAGAAGACTTTTACCAGCGCGGCATTGTTGTAGACCGCCATTTGCTGGAGATCGTATCCATTCATACGGCGCGGGTCGCGGTGATGGACTTTGTGCAGGAGATAGGCTGTCTTCCATTCCTCCCACATGGCGTTGGAGAATCCATCGTTTCCCAGACAGACCTTGATGCCTGCCCGCATCATCGATTCAATGGGAGCCACGCCGACACCGTTGTTCATGTTCGAGCGCGGCTGATGAGAAAGCCAGGTGCCGGTCTCGGCAAGAATCTGAATCTCACGCGCGTCGAAGTGGACTCCGTGGGCGGTGATGGTTTTGGGTCCGAGAATACCGTACTTGTGCAAGCGGTCAATGACGCGCAATCCTGTTTTATTCAGGCTGTCGTATTCGTCCGATTCGTGCTCAGCAGTGTGGACGTGGAATCCAATGTCATCAGGGATGGATTGGCGGCACAGGGCCAGGGATGAGTCGGAAAGTGTGAGGCTGGCATGCAGACCAAAGGTCCCCGCGAGAAGCGGACTTTTCGTCTTATTTATAAAGCGGACATTTTCCTCAATCCCCGCCTTCATTTTTTCTTCGCCGTCGCGGTCGGTCACTTCATAGCATAGCACAGCGCGCATGCCTGCTTTTTCCACTTCATTCGCGATGATGTCAAGTGAGCCATCAATGGCGTTGGGAGAGGCATGGTGGTCGAAGAGGGTTGTCGTGCCATGTTTGATAGCGTCCACAAGACAGGGGAGCACGGAGTATTGGATGCTTTCCGCGTCGAGCGACCGATCGAGCGGCCACCACAGTTTGCGCAGTATCTCAGGGAAATCTTTGGGTGCAGGCCCGGGGATTGCCATGCCGCGCGCGTACGCGCCGTAGAAATGTGTGTGTGCGCAAATGTTACCGGGCATCACATATTGACCGCGTGCATCAAGCCTTTCTTCGTTCGAATATTTGGTTGTGAGGTTTTGGGTTGTATCGATTTCGCGGATGCGATCCTTCTCGATGAAAATGGCATGGTCTTCGAGAACGCGATTCTCGGATTCCCACGTGATGATCGTGCCGTTTGTGATTAGCATCTCAGCCCAGACCGAATTGATTGGGATGCGGGATCGCCATTCCATTTGAGGCAATCTCCTGAATGGCAAGGAAGGATGCCTCGCTCACTTCAGGATCTTCGCCATAAACGCCGTTATACAGCGCGCCGATGACGCCCTCATTCGCATTGCGTCTGAGATAAGGAATGGCGGCAAGTCTTTCGTCGGTGTTGCCGTATTTGAAAGCGGTGATCAACACGTCAATGGCGGGTCCGCCGCGCGGGATGCCAACCCCCTGTTTGCTGGCAAATTCGATCAACCACGGAGTTTCGGATGGCGGAGTCAATTTTCGCGGCACGCGCGGGTCGCGCTTTGTGATCTCCTCCACGTATTGATTCGCGAGGTTGCGGACTGCCCACTGGTCGTCCTCCACCTGCATGTGTTGGAGCATTTCAAGCGCCCAGGGTTGTTCGACGCGGGCAAGACCATGTACAACCGCGCGGCGAACCATGATATCGGCAAGTGTGGCGCCCTCCCTGAGGGCATCGTGGCCCTCTTTCGGATCATTTGCAAGCGCCTGAGCGGCGGCGCGACGGAGTTCGTCGTCTCCCTCAAGCAGCCCACGTGCAACTGCCTCGAAGGATTTATCCATGCCGATTGCGACCAACGCAAGGCACGCCGCACGTCTGACTGCGCCGACAGGCGCCTGCATGACCTCTTCGAGCATGGGTATGGCTTTCCTGTCGCGCAGGGCGCCACATCCCAGGGCGGCAAGCGGAATGACATCAAAGGAACGCGAACTCAGCAACTGGCGGAACAATGTTGCGGCACCGGGGTCTCCGCTTGCAACAAATGCCGCCATTGCCTGCGCACGCAAGACGATTGGTTGTCCTTCTGCCTGAAGGATGGATAGCAGACTGGCGAAGGCTTTTGCGCGCCATTTTGCGTCTTTGGGGGCATCACGGAGCCAGCCTGCCACAACAAAGGTCGAGTTGTGGAGGGGCAGTTCAGATTGTTTGAGGAGAATGTCCGCCACAGCGGAAGCATCTCCGCGGGCGGCCAGATAGTGAAGAGTTACTGTTTTACCATCCCATTCGGGCTGGGTGAGGAGGGTGGAGCCGGCATCATGATCGCCTACAGCCTGACCGGCAAGGTAGCCATTGAACAATGAGTGCAGGAAACGCATCTTCTCGTTGGGATGCGAGATGAGGAGGCCGCTTTCGACCATTTTGCTGAGCAAGCCATAGGATGGAATGGCAGAACTTGCTTTGGATTTTTTAATTCGGATTTTTTGTGAATCGGCTGGGAAGGCAGGTTCACCATCTTCCGTGGTTGTAACGGTCCCATCGCTTGCGACTGGCTGGTCTTCGACCACGTCATATTGCTTGACCCATCCGCGTGCCTTGCGCGGGTCGAAGATGGGTTGTGATGTCAATACGACTTGCATGGCGAGCAGTTCCAGCGCGGCGACTGGCGTTCCCGACGGAGCAACGCGGCGCAGGTGAGTGGCGATAAAATCGAGGACGCGCGAGCCCAAATTGTCACCAGCATATGCCCCCCAGGTCTTAAGAGTCAACTCAAAGGGAGTTAGACTCATGTTGTCGATCGTCAGCCACTCGTTGAGAAGGAGCGGGTCAACGGCCCCATCTTTTTGTGCAAGGGCTCGTGTCCACGAATCCCCCCATTGCTTGATGAATTGAGTGCCTGTGTGCCCATCCCAGGGCATCAATGCCAGTGGATGGAAACCAAGCCCGATCAAACCATTCAGTTGATTTGCCGTGCCAGTTGTGACGATCCTTGCCTTGGGGTGGACTTCGTTGAGCGCTTTGAACCATGCCACAATGTCCCTTTGTGTTTGCGGGTCAACTTCATCGAAGCCATCAACCAGCAGAAGAGCCGTCCCGTTGTTGAAGGACTGTTTGACAAACTCAGGCAGTTTTCGCAGGTCGAATACAGGCGCGCGTTCAGCTGCCGCATCTATGATGACAGTCAGTGGATCTTTGGATGAATCAAATGGGATATGGAGGTCTGCGATGTGATAGTGGAAGGGGATCGCATCCCTCGCACCTAACTGGACCTTGAGGTTGGCCGCCAACGAAGCGAGATGTGCGAGTGCGACAGTTTTTCCCGTTCCCGCTGCGCCGACGATGACCACATTCCCTTCCCCTGTAACCGCCTCCACCAGACCCAATGTTGGTGCTCGGTAGATCGCCGCCAACTCGGGCCAACCGGGCATATAGGGCAGTGTCTGTGAAATGATATCTTCCTGAATGCCTGCCACACCGGGTTCCACCTGTACAGGCGGGGCGATCAGTTTTGGTTCCTGTAAAATTTCATCAAGGGCGAATAATTGCGCGGCCAGGTGCATCCCCTGTGCGTGACGTAATGTGAGCCTGCGGTGGTTGTCTTCCAACCCGCTTGTGCGGCGAACCTGTGCCTCTTCGCGCTTTTCCTTTGTGTTCTCGCGGATCTGTTTGAGTAATGGACGTGCACGCCCAAAAAGGATCGTCGTAACGACACCCAGGACAAAACCAATGACAAATGCAAGTGTTGTGGGTTCCATTGCTTTATTGTTTACCCGGAGTAAACGATCCTTCCACAAGTGGGGCAGTAAAACAATTGTGACGTGGAACGTGAGCCCTGTTGTTGTGATGCGGTGAGCGTTGTGCCGCAGGCGGAACAGGCATCCTCGCTTACCAATGTGACCGCCACTCCGCGTTTTTGGCGGCGCAACTGTTCATAGGTCTTGATTGCCTGTTCATCAAGATCTTTTGTGACAGCATTGCGTTCCGACTCGAGTCTTTCCAAATCCTTGTTCAACACGTTGCTTTCATTTGCCAGATCGAGATTCTGATCCTTCCAATTGGCCTGTACGCCCGCCAGTTTTTCCTTTGCCGATTGCAAAACTTTTTCAGTCTCTTCGGCATGGATCATCGCCTCAAGTTCGCGTTCCTCCAGCGTTCCAAGATGTTTTTTGAGCGAAACCGCATCCTTCTGCAGGTCTTGCAGTTCCTTGGGGTTGTGCACGCTTCCGCTGTACAAGTTCGCCTCGGTCTGTTTGATCTTGATACTCTGTTTCTCGACCTCTGCTTCGCTTTGTTTCAACATGCTGTCGGCTTGTTTGCGAAAGTTCTCGGCCGTGGAAAAGGCGTCTATCGCCGCGCGCAGTTCCAGGTCGTTTTCGAGCGTTTCACGGATCGTCTTCAGGCGAGCCCGAATCTGGTCCATCTGGCTGTCCACTTGTTGAAGTCGGTAAAGTCCCAATGCCGCGCTCATGGTTCGATTATATACGAACTCCCTTATGGAGTGGGTAAGTTGTAAAAATTGTAAACAGCTTGTGATAATTGAGCGAACATGGTCGAGACCGGTTCCCAAATGGTCTGCACGGGATGATAGGCATAAATGACAAGCACATAATTTCCGCCCGGCGTGTAAACAATCGCCGCATCGCTGATGTTCTTGATGACGCCGGAGGACGGTTCGCTGATCCAGCCATGTTTGTGTGCGACGCGCGTCCCCTCGGGAACGCCCGCTTCGATCAGAACCCCGATCTTGTCTGCCGCCAAAAAATCGATCATACGCTGACAGATCTCACTGTTGATCGTCTGCGGGTACGCCGCGATCAAGGCACCCCCGCCGGACTCGGCGCATTGATAGATATCCGCAAGCAACATGCCGGTATCTGAAGGCGTCGTTTGGTTGAAGACATCGGGGTCGGTCGAGACGTCAACGCGCTGATTAGCGGGTGTGCTGATTTTCTGCAATAACGGGCACGGAGCTTCTGCGCTGCAGAAGAACCCCGCCAGGAATGTGTTTTCAAGCCCGATCTTCTTCATGTCCTCCGTCACAATAAGCGGACCTCGGAACGAATCCAGCGAACTCATTAACCGATCCGCTGGCGGGTTCTCGGATTTGCGTATCATGTCGAGGATGAGGTTCGATGTGTTTTCATCGAGGGCAGCGGAGCCGAACTTGATGAAATACGAGACCATGATCGGGATCTTGACTGTGCTGGAGGATGTAAATGCAACATCCGGGTTGACTGAAATGAGTTCCCTGCGATCCAATGCGAAGTGTATCTCCTGTCCGTTTTGCAGATCGAGCAGGTAAACGCCGATCACGCCATCAAAGTCCGCCACGAGGATGTTTTGTTGTAGCAAGATTTCAAGATTTTGGATCGTGGGGCGCGATGCTGTACTCTGTTGATAGGAAAGCACTACGGTACGGCTGTTTGGTGAGCGTAATGTATCTTCGATTAAACGAACCGCGCGTGGAAGATTGAGTACGCGGCCGGGAATGCCGGGAGAAAAACTGGTGCTTCCGGGGATTGGCTGGG
The DNA here is from genome assembly GCA_035466615.1 of Anaerolineales bacterium. Lineage (GTDB taxonomy): Bacteria > Chloroflexota > Anaerolineae > Anaerolineales > Villigracilaceae > Defluviilinea. Next base: position 6,233 of record DATIUT010000105.1, read on the forward strand.
CAGGTGTGGGTGGCTCATCATATCGGGCAGAGATCTCGTCCTGCAAATATGCAATCAGGCGGTCTTCTGCAACAGATGCGCTCAGCGGGATCTCCACCGGTTCAGGTTCGCGGTTCCATAGGTAATTCCAAAATCCCCCCCAGAATGAACCGCCTGTGCGGGCAAGATCTGCCGCAGCGATCATGCTATCCATATCCAGTTCGAAGCCGACCACTGAAGGTTCGATCTGGATGATCGCATCCCCGTATCTCACCTCGATCGGAGATGAATATACCTGCAGGACGCGTTCGGATGCGATCTGTGGGTTGACGCCTCCCACTGGCACACCGCCGATGGTCATACTGTCCGGATAGTTGTTTCTGGTGCGGCTGTAACTAATCAGAGCAATGATTGTGATGACGATGGCAATGGACAGGAAAGCGATGGAAATACCGCGTAATACAGGTACGGAACTGCGACTTCTCAAAGGTTCACCTCATGGCTTGCTTTACCGGCAAGCGGTTGTTCTACGCACTTTTCAGGAAATTGCTGCAAAGTGACTCTGATAATGTAAAAAGTATAACACTCAAACTTTACGTTTGTGCTAGAATAAATTCAGTGCAAAGGCTGGTCCGCTGTGCACATATCCTAACTTCATTGCAGGACAGGACGAGATGTTACGCTCATTTCTAATCTACCTTTCCAAAGCCGCCTGGGCGCAAAAAC
>DATIUT010000106.1:0-2656 GCA_035466615.1 Anaerolineales bacterium
CCATTTAAGTCTTCAAATATTTTTGAATATTCGCCGGCAAGGAAGGTTTCGAGAAAATCATCAGGAACGATGACATTTGCAGGTTGCAAAAGGAATTCCTGATCCGGGTGTGCGATGATCTGGTTCGAGGAATCAAGGATGATGACCTGCAAGCCGCCCTGGGCCGGATATTCTGCAATAATATTGGTCAATGCCCTGCTAAGACTTTCCAGCCTGATGTTTGCCCCAATCAACCCAAGGAACTTTCCATCCTCCGACCATAACGGCATGACAGCGGTGGCCACAGCCTGATTGGTTGTGGGAGAAATGCGTCCCCTGGATACCAATGGCCGGTCGGTTATCAATGCGCGTTGAAAATAATCGCGGAAGGAGAAGTCATCCCCAACAGTGGACGTAGGTCCAACTGGATAATGATACGACATGATCCCATTGGCATCCAGTCGATACACAAGGTTGACATCAGGTGCAGTGTTGAAAAAAACGCTGAATACATCCTCCATGGCGGCGTTGTCCGCTTCGATCACTCCCGGATAAGCAGACAGACCTTCCACGGCATTCAAGGCTTTTGTGAGCGCAAGGTCAACTTCCTGAGAAATGGATTGCGCCAGAGATAGGTCGCTGGCTTGCACATCCTCGCGAATGCGCACACCGATCAACCCATCAAAAACCCATAGTGCCACCAAAAACGGGATGATGAGCAGTAGATACAGTGCGAGCAGTTGAAGACCAAGGTCGCGATGAAAAACGTAGCGGCGTTTCATACTTGGGTCAGGGATTGCTCTTTTGCGGCGTCTGGTCTGGTCCATACCGCCAAAATATAAAAGACTGCAACAATGAGGAGCAGGGCTTTTATCCCTGTAATAAACGTGACTGATTGAAGTAATGCGCCGGTTAGAGCGCCAATCAAGTTTGCGCCAAGCGCATTGCTTTTGTCATCAGTCACTGCAAACGAACGTATGAAGATGATCCCGCTGAACAACATGGGCAGACTGGTAAGTCCGCCGACAATCACCGCTTTCAGTGAGTACGGCAGGAACGCAAATCTGGCAAGATCCACGAAATACAGACCAAGGCATGTACCAATTAGCAGGATATAAACAGGCGTTAACGGCAGATTGGGAGACTTGTATGCGATCCAGTTCGCAAGAAGTGCCATGCCCAACACGCCGGTGATAATGACTGCATTGACCTGCCAGGTATTTCCAAGCACAACAGACGCCTTACTGATGTTTTGCACTTCGAGCAAAAGGAAAGCTGCGCCAAGGAAGAAAAAATGCCAGAAACCCGCTTTCCCGATAACCCATGTGAATTTTGCATCCCATTTCTTTGTGCTTCGAACCAGTAATAGGATCATGATCAGAAACAGCAAAAGATAAAGGCTCGGTATCCTCGGAGTTTCGAGATAAATGTAAGGCCAGTCATCGGTGGTGATTTTCACGTTGCCCTGGAGTTGAATGGGGTCGGTCTTCTGGAGGTTCGCGATGTACGAAGCCAGCCTTTTGTCTGCCTCAAGTTGTTGTTGGACACCTTCCAGGTCACCTGCAACGAAGAATACTCCGCCCCAACCATAGGGTGTATAGGGTACCCGGAAGACAAGGGGTTCCTGATCGAACACTTCCATCAATGCCAGACGTATGCGATCTGCAATGTATGGCTTTTGCGCCTCGAACGAAAGCACCATGACACCATTTTCATTGAGCAGGTTCTTTGCTTGCGACAGGCTTTCCACTGTGTAAACATAATGATCCAGCCGGGCATTGGTCATGGCGGTGGTGGTATGTGAGTCAAGCAGGCTGAAGGAAATCACATCATATTTTTCCTGAGTGGTGGCGAAGAACGAACGAGCATCATCGTTGACCACGCGCACATTCGGGTTGGAATAAGGCTTTTCCGAATGAAGTTCCCTCCCAATGGCGATAATTGCGGGATCAATCTCAACTGCTGTAACTGATTCGACGCCGTTTCGCAACGCGCCAGCGGCATCATTACCCGTGCCTGCGCCCACGATCAAAATGGATTTGGGATTCGGGTGTAGCAAGGCTGGAAGGTCGTACTGGCTCAACCCTGCAAGTTCCGGCGCATATTTCTCCGGGTGTGCCGCCACATTCGATTCGCTCAAGTCAATCAGGCCTTGATAACCGACATTGTTCACCGTGACGATATACTCTCCAACCCGTAAATCACCCTCGTCGCGGCTGATCGCCAGTTTCTGATAAGGCGACCAGATCACATTCATGACATTTTCGGCCCGGCTGGCAAACCAGGAGGAAATGATGATCATGACCAACAGGGCAATGTTTATCTTCCTGTCCCTGCTTTGCCAAAGCACAAAGAATACAGCCAACCCACCTGCCACCAGCAACCACACAAAGGGAGGCTGATAAAAGTAACTGAGCAGGACGAACGCCCACGTCCCAAAAACACTGCCAAGGATGTTTACAGAATACGCCCAGATCGGATTGGGGTGGGCATTCATCCAACGCCCCAATATCCTGCCGAGCGGCACGAACATGTCAACAACCAGAATGAGGAGGATGTAGGTCAATATAAGGCCTAACACAACAGAGACGACAACCACCGCCGGATCATCGACAGTGACGCTATACCAGATGACCAAGTCTCCCATGACGCTCAGCATTTCACTAATTCTGCCAAA
>DATIUT010000107.1:0-10776 GCA_035466615.1 Anaerolineales bacterium
GGAGAAGTATGTCAGAGATTATGGAAATCGTGGACAATGAATCAAGAAATAGTTTCCCATTTGGCTTTATTAGCGACACGAACGAACATCCCCCATCTGCAATCGCATAAGCTGACCCCATGCCGCGCTCCGGAACCCTAGGCAACCCCACAACCCTACACTCCCTTTGGTGTCTTCGCTGGCTTGCCTTTCTGGGGCGGCGGATTTCCTGATCCCAATAGAATGATGGCGCAATCTGGCCGTCGGCAGCGCTGTCATCTCCCTGTTCATGCTGATTCATTATTTTCACACCCCCTCATGATTATAGAGATTGGCTCAAGCCTTGCTGTTCTAATTGCCCTGGGTTGATTCCAGTGGACGCCGATAAGCCTTACACGATAAAGTAATTCTCCCTGTTTATGCCGCGACACTTTCGCATTGCATATGTTCTTTCGCATCTGGTAGCCTGCGTACCGAAATCAAAATCACATTCAGAGCATGTATTTTATGAAGCACGCCGAACAGGGCCGCCTGATCGGTTAATAATCCGGTCAGGGCCACTTCACCGTCAGGATCATTGCAGATCGCTAGCCCTTCAAACCAATCGGACCAGCGATCTGCCAGTTGACCCTCCACACGAATTTCATAAATGCGAGGTGTGTCCATGTCGACTAACACTATTGCAGTAACAAGGAATGAATACCATCAGCCCACTGGCTAACAGCCTTCCAATCGCGACGGTCTTCCTTCGGAAAAATCCCAAGGGCAACGACCGCGCGAAGTTTCAGGGTGTTCCAGTTGAAGGGCAGCTTGCTGAAATCCAGCCTCCCGGCAAAGAGTCCCTCGCTGACCGGCTTCACTTGTGCACGCACGGGTTGTATCCACTTAGCCACCGCTTGACGATATTGTTCGGTGTTTGACATCGCCAGTGTGATGGATACGGTGAAAGTGGCAAATGGCTTTTGTGACAACACAGATCGGTGAGTCTCAACAAACTGCATTGCCTCTGGCAGCCATTTCGAATTACGAATGGGACTGCCGGCTATCACCGCCCGATACCCGGACAGGTTTTTCACGTCCTGCATCGGAAGGACTTCCACGAGCATTCCGCATTGAGATAATCTTCTTCCGATTGCTTCTGCGATCTCGGCAGTGGAACCGGACCGGCTGGCATAGGTGACAAGGATTTTATGATTGGTCATGACTGCATCTCCATTGGAGTGATCTTGAACATTTGCTTGAGCACGAAATTCCACACAAAATCACGCAGGCAAATCACCAATCGACCGGAGAAAGGGACTGCTGCCAGGTAACGTGCTTTCGGCCTCGAAACCTGAATAGCCTGCTCGATCACCTGGGAGACGGCCCCCGGTCCGGGCTCGTCCTTGCGCATACTCGCTGCAAATTGATCGCTCTGTTGATAAAGAGTCCGGTACGGTGAAGCGGAATTCAGGAGGATATTTTGTGCATACGCCTGGGCCGTATTGTCAAAATGTGTTTTGATTGCGCCAGGTTCAATCAGGACCACCTGAATTCCAAAGGGAGCCAGTTCATGGCGCAGGGCATCGCTGAGAGCTTCCAGAGCGAATTTGGTCGCGGAGTAGGTGCCATTGACTGGCGTAGCCAATTTTCCCGCGATCGAACTGATGTTGATAATGCGTCCGGCGCGTTGGCTCCGCATCTGTGGAACAACGGCGCGAATCATCCGCAGAGTTCCAAACACATTGACATCGAACACCCGTTGTGTTTGTTCCTCGGAGACTTCCTCCAACGCCCCGAGCATGGTATAGCCAGCGTTGTTAATCAGAACATCAATCCGTCCGAATCGATGGAGCGTGCGGGCCACGGCATCGTTCACGGATTCCGCGTGGGTGACATCCAGCGCCAGCTTCAAGACAGCTGGCAGATCATCCAAAGTTTCTGCTTGTCTGGCAGTTGCCACAACCGTGTACCCTGATTGTGCTAATCGGTGTGCGAGGTTGCGCCCGATACCTGTGGAACACCCTGTGATCAAAACAACCTTGGATGTTTTCATTCCACATCTCCCTGCTCATGTTTCCCAAGTTGAAAAAGTCTGCGCGCGACAAGCGCGAACCAGATCAGAGCCAGGACTCCGCCGATCGAGGCGAAGCCATAGAAGGCCAGGGTATGGAGCGGCGGGATAAAGGTGGCGCAGATCGTGAATAACGACAAAAGCGTGAAACCAGCGATCCCAACCCAGGCAGTTGCCTTTCCGAAAATCCCGCCACGCAGCATGATGAAGGAGATGGATAGAGCGGCGAAGCCACTGAGGAAGAGAGGCATAAAGGATCCTGGTGTGAAATCCTCGCCACGTGCCAGGACAGACTCACCGGCGGCGATAAAGAAGGCCTTTTGCGCCTGCGTATCCGCCAGGGCATACTTCATGGAAAGCACCCACAACGGGAGCGCTGCATTTGTGGAGAGGTAGATGGACATGGCCAGTAAAAACAGGATCACGACCAGGGTGGCTTGGAAGATCTGTTTTTGACGGTGGGCGACCATCAACGCAACGTATAGTGGGAGCATTGCGATCATGTAAACGATATTCAGGATGCCCAAGGCGTAGAAACCTTGAAACGCACTCTCCTGATAAATGACAAACCATTGGAGGGCAGACCTGGAACCATAGGTGATTGCCTCCGTTCCCCCAAACCCCAGTATGATATCCAGCAAATTGGTGCACATGGCGAAGAGGGCGGCGGCGCCTCCCAGACGATACAAGCGGGACCTACCTGACATGTTTTGTGTGTTCATGGATCGTTCCTTTTTCGGATATCTCAGGATGGCCTGGCGAGTTGGAAGAGGCGCAGGGAGATCAGGATGTACCAGGCTATGCTCAGTAGGCCGCCGATCATGGCAAAGATCAGGACCACATTGGACAGGGCTGGCACGAATGAGGTGCAAATGTCAAAGATCAATAGCATGCCAAATCCAAAAATACCGGCGTGGGCGTTGATGACAGGGAAGGTCCTGCTGCGCAGCATCACCAGAGAGATCAGGATGCCGGCGATCTCGGATAGAAAGAAACCGAGAAAGGTGCCGGGCGTATGACTTTCGCCCACCGAAAGCATCGCCTGCCCGGCTGCCGCCAGCAGTGTCCGTTCGGCATCCGTGGCGACTTGGGCATACTGCCGGCTCAGATCCAGCATGGGGAATGCCCGGTTGGTCGCGAAAAATACGGCGGACCCGAGCAGGGAGAACAATAATGCCAGTGTTGTGTAGGGCTGGCAGGTCTCTCGATGGGCCGTGTACAGTGCAAAGAACATGGGAATGCCCAGTGTGGTCATGACAATGTTCAACAGGCCCAGATTGCGCAGACCAAGGAACCAATTGTTCTGGAACAGGGTGAACCACTCGAGAACCGTGTCTGCAGAGGCATAACCGCCTGGCAGGAAGGTGATGATGATCTCAAGCAGCGCGGTCATGACGATGAGCAAAGCCAGCACACCGCCCAGACGATAGAGTCTTGTTTGAGCGGACCGTGTGTCGGCAGAATAAGTTTCATTCCGGATGAGGGTGGAAGTGGATGCAGTCATTTTTTCTCCTTATTTTTTTCTTGCCCACACTATACAGGTCCGGGTCCCAGGCGTCACTGTACAAAGGTGGTGTTTTTGTGAAAAGACAAAAAAAGAGGAGGTGTACCAAAGTACACCTCCTCTTGAGAAGCCAGGGAGTGAATTGTCGATTAGCCTTCCCTGGAAACCAGTCCCAATAGACGGGCATGTGCCACTGCCTGGGTCCGGCTGTTCACGTTCAGCTTCTGGAAGATATTGCCGGCATGTTTCTTCACGGCACTTAATGAGATGAACAGTGTATCGGCGATGACCTGATTGGACGCGCCATCCGCGATGAGTTGCAGCACCTCCAATTCACGGGGAGTCAGAGGCTCGATCAGAGACAGATCCGGATCGGCAGTGTTGGCAGTAACAGGCTTGGGTGAATATGCTGCGGGAAATGCACTCAGGATTTGTCGGAGGTAGGTTGGCTTGACGGTCCCAAGCCGATGCTGCGTGAACAGGCTGCCCAAAGCATTGGCGATCACCACCCCTTCCTCCACAAAGACGCTGATGAAACCTTCCGGCTCACCCAATTCCAGAGCTGTGACAACATCCCGCAGGCTTTCCTGCTCTGCTCCCAGGGCGGCTTGCAATTGGCTGCGAAGCAATAGCGTTTCCAGAGCAACGGGGATATGCCTGCATTGGAGTTCACCGTCAAGCACGAGTGTGGCGAGTTCGATCCCGCGTGGTAACAGGGTGGTTTCCTGGTTGGGTCTGGATTGAGCCAGGAGGAAACGCAAAGCACTGTTATAGAGCATGCCCAGCGGCTCGGTTACCGGCGTGCCTGGATGCAGATCAGGAAAATGGAATTCATCCTCGAAGGTAAATCCCTCTGCCTTGAGAAGGGCCTGTGCAGCAGCAAAACGATGGAAGGCCAGTTCGATCCGTACCTGCTGCGAGAGGACATGCTCGCGTATCATTGCCGGCGGGATGGCTTTTGCCAGATTGCTGGCTTTTTGCATTTCCTGCGCCGCAGCCTCCCAATCATCCTCCATTTGGAAGATGCGGGAGAGCATGATGTGATGGTAAATCTCCGGATCGCTGTACCCATGCGTCCCGCTGGTTTGCATGGACTGGAGCAGATAGCGGCGGGCCTCGTCAAGCTGGTGCCAGTGATAATGGATCTGTCCAAGCTCGCCAAACAACGTGGCGCTGAAGGGAGTAAACCTGCCGATGATCTCCAATCGCCGGATCCCTTCGGAAGCGATCTCAAATCCATCATGGAGACGACCCTGCAGCAACACCATTTGTGCCTGTCCGGAGATCCCCAATATTTCAAAGGTGAAATTCCCCGACCTTTGGGCATCGCGAACAATCCTCTGGAAAACTTCGGCAGCACGCTCATACTCCAGTAGCTGTTGATGGGCAGTTGCCAGGTTCACCAGGACCATATTGCGCACATGCTCATCGGCTTCCGGCAGGATGTGCAATGCGCGGTTGGCTAGATCACGGCTCTCCACCGGTCTTCCCTGCATGCCCAGCAGCCTGGATTGCAGGGCAAGCCATTCCCCAACAAGGGATGGATCCTGTCCATCGATCTCGGAGGAGGGAAACATGACAGCCAGCCGTGCCATATAAGGGTCGGCCTGGGGAATCGATCCGCGCAACAAATTCAACCAGGCAAATGCCATGCTGGCTTTTGGACTTTGTTCCAGCTGATTTGGAGGAATGGCTTGCAACCAGCCTTCCACGGTTTTGACATACGCCTGCAGGATCATCGGCAGGCCGAATTTCTCCATCAGATGCAGGGCATGGGTGTGGTCTTTGGCTGATAGGGCATGCTTAATGGACTCTGGAATCATGCCGGCCTGTTCATACCAGGCGCCAGCCCGCTGGTGTAGGGTGGCTATGGAGTCTGCCGGCAGGGTCTGCAGGAGGCGCGCTTGCAGCAGATCCGCAAACAGCTGATGATAACGAAACCACCGACCTTCATCGTCCAGGGGAATGATGAAGAGATTCGATTGGTATAGCTCCTTCAACATGCCTTGACTGTCCGGATAGCCGCTCACCTTCTCGCATAGACCTGCATTCAGGCGTTCCAGGATGGAAGTTTGCAGCAGAAAACTCTTCACCTTCTCTGATTGGTGATTCAGGATTTCCTCGATCAAATACTCGGCCACATAGACATGGCTGCCGGTGAAAGCCTTGATAAAACCGGCAACATCCGTGCAGCCTTTCAGGGAGAGGGCCGCGAGTTGCAGACTGGCGATCCAGCCCTCGGTACGTGCTTCCAGGGCGGCGACATCCTCGCAAGAGAGTTCCAATTCCATCACCTGGCGAAGGAATGTCTGCGCTTCCTCTGTGGTGAACCGCAGATCGGCGGCACGAATTTCGATCAATCGATTACGCGCGCGAAAACGTGCCAGGGGCCAGGGGGGATCCGTACGGGTGGAAATGATGAAATGGATGTGGTCGGGAAGGTGATCGATCAGGTGGGAGAGCGCCGCATGAATGGAGGAATTTTCGACGGTGTGATAGTCATCCAGAATTAATGCCAGTTCGATCTGGAGCCTCATGAAATCATTAATCAGCAGGGTGGGGATGGTTTCGTCAGGGAATGGTTGTGGACTTTGGAGCAACGCCAGCGAGGTTTCACCCAATTCAGGATGGATGGATCGACAGGCGGCAATCAGGTAATTCCAAAACCGGATCGGATCATTGTCTGCTTCATCCAGGGTTACCCATGCCACAGGCAACGATCTGGGTTTCGCTGCAAATTCACTCAACAAGCTGGTTTTGCCAAAACCGGCCGGGCCGGATAACAACACAAGAGTGCCCGGTTGGGTCAGGCCTGTTCGCAGTTTCTCGGTCAGGCGTGGCCGTACAACGCCGTTTGGCCGGGGATGAGGGATGTGAAGCTTGGTGGATAGGAGCAGAGCTGCCATAACGAATGATCGGATACCATCGTCCGTCCCAAAACATCACCTCTAAAATTTTCCCTGGGACTGTTTGAATGCAGTCATTATACTTTTATTTTTTGCGGCAATGGCTGCATCCATCATCCTGCAATGGGGCCTCATCCGAAAACCTGCGACCATCCAAACACGGACGCTTGCCGACATGCACCGGACACCTCCCGACACATTTTCATATCATACGCCCTGGCATCTGGGAATTCAACTCTGTAAGGATGCTGATTCCCTCATGCACATTTCGCAAGCAGGACCGACATGAAAACTGTCTATATTTTGTTGCTGCCAATCGTTGGGTTACTGATGCTGATCGGATTGAAGGTTCGTTATCTCGATCAATCTGCCATTGAAGCATTGACGCGTTGGGTGCTCAATCTAAATCTGGAATACAGGAGTTCCTAATCTCCCATTCCAAACAGGATTGAATGGAATGCCCGCTCAAAATATTTGTAGACAATCAGGACCTCCGTAAATTTGGGAAAATACACCCCCAACCTTTTGGCGTATCATTGTGTATACCTGATATGAGTACTCAACAGAATAAGAGTGAAGTTCATGGATGACGCACAGGCCATTCGCCGCCTAAAACGAGGGGACCTTGGCGGGTTGGAGATTCTCATGCAACGGTATCAAGTCAAGGCAGCGCGGGCGGCGTTCCTGATTACGCATGATGAATCCGTGGCACAGGATATAGTACAGGAAACTTTCATCCGCATCTGTCAAAGGATTCAGCAATTTGATGAATCCCGGCCGTTTGAGCCATATCTCATCCGAAGTGTGATTCATGCCGCATTGAATGCGATTCGGGGGAGTGGAAAATTTACCTCGCTGGAGGATGAATCCGGTGAAGTTAAAAACCTTCTTGACCGTGCGGCATCCGTTGAATCACAGGTGGAATCCGCCCAACTGCAATCTGAAATCCTGAATGCATTATCCAAACTTTCGCCAAGGCAACGCGCTGTGATCGTACAACGCTATTATCTCGAAATGAGCGAACAGGAAATGGCGTCCGAGTTGGATGCCGCGCCGGGAACGGTCAAATGGTTGTTGAATGCGGCTCGTGAGCGATTACGTCACCTGCTCGGGCAGAAAGGTGAGTCAAATGAATAAGAGATATCACGATATTTTGGATTCTGCCGCCAGTCCATACATCCCGGACAATCTTAATCTTTTCCCGCGTGTAGCAGCGCGGTTAATTCAAAGGAAGACCTTCATGCAAACCTTGCGCGCTCGACCCGCTCTTGCAATCCTGCTTGCCTTTCTCGCCCTGCTTTTGCTGACAGGTGTGGCTTATGCAATTGGACGATTAAGCGGTTATATTCCCGGCGTTGGTTTCGTGCAGACGAATGCATTGCGTGTGCTGGCGAAACCGGTCAGCCAGACACAGGCGGGGATTACCGTGAGCATTGAAGAGGTTTTCGTTGATTCTGAGCGTACGATCATTATTTACAAGACGGAAGGCCTCACGATTCAGGCTGCCAATTCAAAAGGCGAAGCTGGTGGAAATCCCTTTGGTTCCGTCCATCTGTTGCTTTTGCCCGATGGAAGTACGCTTGAAGAATCCACAGGGTACAGCGGTACGCCTGAGCCATTGCTGGATAATATACAAACAGAAGGCGGTTGGCCGAACTACGTTGCACGTCTGGTTTATCCGCCTGTCTCTGACCAGGTGGATAAACTTACCTTGCTTATCCCTGTCCTCAGAAATATGCCTGTTGGCGCTGCACCTGAAAACTGGTCGCTGACCTTCCAACTCAAGCCGGCGCCGGCGGATATAAACTACGCGCCTGTGATCGAATTTACCCCGGCATCGGAAGATGGTGCAGTTTCTCCTTCTGCTGCTGGAGAGACCGGGGTTCCAGCGCTTTCCAGCACTGCCACACAAAACGGATTCACATTCCAGTTGGATAATGTGATTGAACTGGAAGATGGTTATGTCTTTACAGGGAATCTATCGTGGGATGGTGGTGTATTTCCCACCGGCAAGGGAATGATCTCGGAAGCAGTGATTGCTGTTTTGACGGATGCAAACGGACAAATAATTCCTGTTGAGGAAGTTCATGTTGACGCGCACATGCCATTCTCATTCTATGAAAATAATATGCCCTGGTCATATCGCACGAATCGCAAGGCTTTCGAAGGACCGCTGACGTTGAGCGTTTCATCTATTAATATGGTTTCATTTCCGCCGGAGTTTGATTTTGAAATTGATCTTGGCCCCAATCCTCAAATTGGACAGGTGTGGGAAGTAAACCGCGATTTCGCGGTTGAAGGACATGTTCTCCGTCTGTTGTCCGTTGGAATAATTAACCCAATTGATACTTGCTCGAAGTCCGCACTTGAATTTAAATTCAAGGGTGACGCAGCAAACATGGGTGCCATAGTGACGGATGTTAATCCAGAACCCACTGTTGATCAGGTCTGTGAAGGCGGTGGCGGCGGTGGCAGGCCCGTAGATCCAGCCATCATTTATAGTGCGGCATCTTATCGGAGCATCCCCAATGGGTTACATCATTTTTCGATTGGCGCAGCCATCCCTTATGTTGTCAATGGTCCATGGCAGGTGGCATGGAATCCGCCATTGACTTCCGAGCCAACAGCGACACCTGCGGCCGGGGTATGTCTCACGCTCGATAAATGGAATCAACTGTCAGCAGGGAATGATCTGCCGCCCTCGGGCCTGGGAGGCAAAATCCTCACAACCGTCAATGAAGGCGGCTTGTGGCCGGGGATATATGTCAGCAATCTCGACGGTACAAACTCGCGAAAGATCGATGACGGCACATGGCCGTCACTCTCCACAGATGGGACACGGCTGGCTTACAGCATCGGGGATGGCATCCATGTTTTCAACCTTATAACCGCAGAAAATCCTGCAATGGGAACGGATGGTTACCGGATCATCTGGTCGCCGGATAACACGCGCCTGATGTACACAACAACTTTCACTCTCAATGTGGTCAATGTGGACGGTTCGGGATTGCAGAAAATTGATACCGGCCCGGCGCAGGTGATTTCTCCGGCAGGATGGTTACCTGATAATCAGACGATCGTTTATGCAGTGATGGGCGGCGATGGGTTTACATATACAACATATAACCTGCAAAGCGGCGAGACAAAAAGACTGTTCACAATACAAAACAAAGCAGGTTATGGCGCGATTTCACCCGACGGGCAGTGGATCGTTTTTGCTGACAGGATATTTGGCGCAGCCAATTGGGGCATCTTCATCTCACGACTGGATGGCTCGGATCGCAGGCTGGTTGCAGAGCCGGAAGTTCCAACAGCATTTGCTTCAGTTTGGGGACCGGATGGCCAATGGCTGATCATCAACACCATGAATCCAGATGGGCTTCAAGTACCTGTGCTGGTCAACCCATTTACCTGCCAGTCTGCACGGCTGCATAATGTCAATGGTTTCATCGAGGGCTGGAGTCCGTAATGCCGGGGTGCGACTGTCAAGTCACAACCCAAAGGCTGATATCGAGCGTTTCATGCACCGCCGATTTTGCATTACACTTGAAGCATGGGACGACGAACTCAATTTAGCGAGCGTGAAAGACAGGTTATCGAAATCCTGATTCAGGGCAGGAGCAACAAACAGATCGCTCTTGCCCTTGGTGTTTCCGTGCGTGCGGTGGAGTTTCACCTGAGTAATATTTACGTCAAATTGGACGTCAGTTCACGAACCGAAGCCGTACTCAAACTGAGCGAAATGCACTTACGGGAATCCACAGGCGCGGATTTACGGGAGTCCACAGTGGTTGAAATGGAAGAACCCGCCGAAAATGGTGAAACGTCTATTTCAACACGGAGGATTCCCATGAAGAATTTTGGCCATCTCTTTGGCGGCTTGTTTGCTGTTACGCTGGTTGTCATGCTCGTTGTTTTTAATTTGCCTGCCAAAATTGCAGATGTATATCCTGCTATTGCAACATCTACGCCAACCGCATCTGTCAAAATATCAACCGGAACACCCACACCCATTGTTTCCGCAAAAGACCACATTCTTGGACAGATCCGTCAGTTGGTTGCTGAATATGGCCAGGCTATTCAGGCTGAGAAGAAAAACGGCAGCGTGGAATTCAGCAGAGACCCAAATACAGGTGAAGATATTTTTCTCTTCAAAGATGAATCATTTGCGCGCGTTTCAGAATGGGAGATGAAATTATGGGAAAATATCAATCAACTCAATGCGCTTTACGTTCAAGTTTATAGAGATGAACTCAAGCCGACGCCATTCCCGACACAGAGTTCCGCCGAAGAAAGTAGGGTTTACTACGAAACATTAATCGGCCAGACAGAGG
>DATIUT010000108.1:0-8398 GCA_035466615.1 Anaerolineales bacterium
CCATCAACGTGTGGTGCACCTCGGCTAACCAAGTGACGTTTAATATAAGCTGCATGCGGTTGATCGGTTGTGTTGAAATGAGCACCATAGCCACCCGTCAGCAGAAATTTCCAATCAGGGCGCCTTGCGTATTCCGCCAAAGCTAGTTCACATCGTTCTTTAGACTTGCTGCAAGCTTTCTCATTGGCCTAGAATTTCCTTTGCGGTCCTTATCATCAAGTCTCGTACAGCGTAACCATCAAAATTGGCTTGCTCCATACCAAGGATAACCGCACCAACCACAGGTGGCCCGTCGAGTCGAATCAACCTTGCCTTGGGACAATGACGGAGCAAGACCTCGCGCATAGGATCGGTGATGATTGCGCCCGCATTAAATATACTCCCTGATTGGATCACCTCTACTTCTTCGTTTTCCATTTCGATCTGGCGCGCGACCGACACGGCCAACCAGCCGAGTTCCGTCCCCGACCACTGCATGACCTCGCAGGCTGCCTCATCGCCGGACCACGCAGCGTTAATCACATCCACGGCTAGAGAAGAAGAGAGATGGTAATAGCCGTTCGAGATTCCCTCCATCAAGTCGAGCTCATTTTTCGCATTGGTGGCATTAAGCAGAATCGTCGTGAGAGCGGTTGGCGAAATACGCTTAATCCAAGCGTAATTGACCATATGCAGTGCTTTCATTACGATTTCTGTGGCTCCGCCGTATTCACCAAAGGTGGGGCCATTGCCGACGATACGACCTATCTTTCCTTCTTTATTTCTTCCATGGCAGTTGTTAGATGATCCGGCAGTAACGTTTACACCAATCCCCCGTGTTGCACCCGCCAGCAAGCCAATGACGCCGTCGTTTACTATCTCTACAGGACAGGATAGGCCAAGCATGCCGATTACATTCAAATGCTGCTGGCGATCAGAAGGAAAATCATAACCTCCCACCCCAAAACCCGCACCCGCAATATGAGTGATATCAATTCCCGCCATTTTGCACGCTTGCCCAAAGGATTCTTGCAAAACTCCTGCCAATCGATCATAACCGACATTCTGGTGATTGCCACCCCAAGCTTTGCCAAAACCAATGCACTCGCCTGATTCGTTCGCGATCAGGGCATGAGTCTTGGATGCACCTACGTCAATCCCGAGAAAATATTTCATTAAGCCTCCGGCTGCAACGACCGACTTACGACTTGAACTGTGGTAACCACTGCTTATTGGTCTCCAATAGATCATCCAGCACTTCCTGCACTTTGTCTGCAGTTGGACCTAAGGGGTGCGCAAGTAGTGCCTGGTAAGCAGCATTTCTATCACCGTGTACTGCGGCTTGCACAGTTAACAATTCATACATCTTTACTTGGGCGATGAGTCCGAAGCAGGCGGCAGGGAGGGGGTCTGCGGCAAGAGGATGGATACCGGCTTTATCCACGGTGGCAGGCAGTTCCAGTACCCAATCAGCCGGCCAATCCTTGACTGCCCCATCATTACGGGTATTGACGACGTGAACTTCCCCCAGATCATTAAAATGGGAATTAATGAGCTGGGTTGCCAGGGTTGAATAATAGGCGCCACCTCGTTTCATCAAATCTGCCGGGGGTTCAGTCAGGCCGGGATCAGCATATTGGCGCACCAGATCCTGCTCAATTTCCATCACTTGCTCGGCACGAGAAGGTGGCCACTTCTTTTGTTCCTCTAACTTCTCGTCTGTGTAATAAAAGTATTGTAGGTAATAATTTGGAATCATGCGCAACGATTCAATGGTCTGAATATCCCACTCAGGCTTCACCTGTTGTTTGAGCGATTCTACATAGTTCGGGAAAATAGTCGGCCACATTTCTTCGCCATCAATCGTCAAACCGCGATGCCAGGTGAGATGATTCAGTCCTAGTGTGTTGAGGTGAGCATGATCAGCCTCCTCATGTGAGCCTGTCGCCTTTTCCAATCTTTGCAGCATTCCCATCTTGGTGGTGATACCCACATTGCAAACACCTACAGCTGGAACGTCCGTCACATAGCGAGTAAGAGCTTCTGTCACCAGTCCGGCCGGATTCGTAAAGTTGGCAAGCAGTGCCCCCGGTGCAACTTCGCGAATATCTCTGGCAATGCTCAAGATCACGGGAATGGTGCGCAACGCCTTCGCCATCCCCCCAATCCCTGTTGTTTCCTGACCGATCAGTCCATGCCGTAGCCCCAGGTACTCATCGCCGCGTCGGGCGGGCATCATGCCAACGCGCAGTTGTGTGATGACATAGGATGCGTTGGTAATCGCCTCCCGTTGATTAAGCGAGAGTAGCACTTTGAATGGCTCGCCTTTCGCCTGAACCATACGCTGGGCAAAGCCGCCAACGATTTCTAGGCGCTCCGGGTCAACATCCATCAACCAAAGTTCTTTGAGCGGCAAGCTATCTACTCTGGCAAGGAAGCCATTCACGAGCTCAGGAGTATACGTCGAGCCGCCACCTATCACCGCGATTTTCAAACCTTCCGGACGAGATATGCTATTCATACAAATCACCTGTGACTATACCTACAATCTTGATTGTTCGTTCAAATCCGCTATTTCCTAAAATCCGATTCTGGATGGGGTCGTTTTCCAGGATGGACTCGATGCGCTCTATTACAGGATCTGTCAACCTCGCAACGATTTCAAGTGCTTTCATGTTGTTTTCATGCGCCTGCTTGGGACGGGGTGCACCTGTGATCACTGTGCTGACATAGGATTTCTTAAGGCACCAGGCTAAAGCGAGCTGCGCCATCGTGCAACCTAATTCCTCCGCAATGGGCTGTATTCGCTTTACTTTCTCAAGATTACGCCATGCTTCCTCGCGTTCAAAATCTTCCCGGAGCCATTGGTGATCCGGCAACGAAGCACGTGTCTCCTGCGGTATTCCCTCCGCATTGTCAAAGAAATTGACGCCTGCCTCATAAGCGGCTGTCATACAGTCGAATGTCACGTCCGTGTCAATCTGTTCCCCAAATGTGACCCATGAGCCCAATGACAAGGCAGAGACCTGCAATCCCGAGGATCCCAGATATCGATAATCCATTTTGTTTTCATCCTCTTCGCTCAGTGCTTGATTATTTCCAGTAACCCTGCCTCTTGCACGGCCCGGTGAGCGGCTTCTTTCTCCGCGTCCCAGAGTGAAAGGAATGGCGGGCGGACATATGTTTGTTCAGGAGTGAGAATACCCATGTGCACGAGAGCCACTTTGCACCGGGCTCGATAATCGCCAATCGGTTGTCCGTAGATGTAATCGCAAAACCCTTGCACCCGCGCCTGCATGGCAGCCGCCTGTTCGAAGTCCTTTTTCGCCACGGACTCCAGCATTTCGACCAACAGACCCGCGCCCACTGCACCATAGCCCAGCAAACCACCTTTTGCTCCCAGCAAAAAACTTTCCAGCAAAAAGTTATCATTGCCGCTCAATAACGTGATGGGATGGTCCGCCTGGCGTACGATGTCACGCGTCAGAGAGAAACGCTGCGCGTCGAAGGAAGCATCCTTTAATCCAATTACCTGGGGTAGAGTCAAGACCTTTGCCAGAGCTTCTGGTGCATAGTTAACGCCGCCGAACACCGGACCCAACTGGAATACGACCAAGGGCAGACCTGAGGCTTCCGCAATTGCATGGTGATACTCATAGGCAATACGGACATCCAGGGGCTCGTTCAGGAATGCAGGCGTGGGAAAGACCAACAGCACATCAGCTCCAGCGTCGCGAGCAGCTTTTGCATTGGCGATGGCCGTCAGCGTTCCGGGCCCACCGACTCCCGCCACGATATAACATTGTCCAGCAGCAACGTCGCGTGCCGTCTTAATGACCTGGATGCGCTCATCTGGCGTGAGATATGGACCTTCACCGGTGTCCACGTTGACAGCCAAACCCACGGGACGCTGTGAAATGATCCATTGCAGGTAGCGGCGGAAAACTTCAAAGTCAATCGAATAATCCTGGCGCATCGGAACAATGACAGCCGGGATGATTCCTTCCAAATTGATTGTGTTCATAGGTTGTGTTCTCCTTATTTCGTTATCTGTTTATTGTTGAAGGGTTTTCCTGTGCAACAGCAATCAGAGAGCGCAAGCGCTCCAATGCTGCGCGAGCAGAGGCAACCTTGGGCCGAATGTGAGTCTCAATAGAAATGAAGCCATCGTACTCGTCTGCCACCAAGGCGCGAATTTGGCCAGCCCAAACTACCTCGCCATTGGCAACATAATGGTGAACGCCTTTCGCGTCACGCATCGCATCTTTGAAATGCACATGCTGCACACGGCCGCGCACAGCCTGATAGCCTGTTGGATAAGGGTCATCGTCGGCGAAAAAAGCATTCCCCGGATCCCAGTTGATGCCAAGAGCGGGATGATTGATTGCCTGCACCATTTGCGCGGTGCGTGCCCCGGTATCTGCCCAAAAGCCATCCTCGTTTTCGACCGCGAGGCGAATGCCCGCTGTGGAGGCGCGTTCGGCGGCCAGGCGCAGGCAGTTCAGCACTTCCTCGGGAGGCGGTCCGGGGGGCGCACCGGCACGGTCAAAACCAAAAGTAACAACTGTATCAGCACCAAGTTCATTGGCGTAATCTAGAGAAGCAGGCAACAATTCTTTCAAATGATAGTCCGCCAGGCGCTTCGCCTCCGCCCAGTTGTCATAACTGGCGCGATCCATCCATCCCAGGGGGAGACGCGGTGCACTAGGGGCCGGGCATGCAAATTTGAACAGACCCGGACCAATAGCGACGATGCGCGCCTGAAATTCGTCGAGCGCGTCCCGCAAACGCTGTTTTTGGTAAGCCGAAAAGCGCGGGGCACGGTCGGTGAAAAAACCGCGTAACTCAAAATGATGGATCCCCCACTCTGCTCCTAGCTCGATTGCAGTTTCAGGATCGGCACTCACCTCATCGGTGATGATGCTAATTTTCATGGAACTACTCCTGGAATACCGGCAAAACTTCCTTTGCCAGCAGATTGATCTCATTCATGATAAAGCTGTGAGGCAAACCGGGAAAATAAAGCCGACAGATCAAATGATCCATGCCGAAGGTTTCCTGGAATCGCTGGATTTGCCTGATCACAGTCTCCGGACTGCCAACAATGAAGCGGTCGCGGCCAAGCGCCTCGAATTGATCCACGGGTGCCGCGTCGGCGTTTCCGATCAACGGATGTTTCCATTTGCCGCCACCATATTCGTCGCGGTAGCTGATCATGAGATGTTTCTCTGCCATCTGGCGCGCCAGAGCATCTGTCTCAGCGATGACGAGTTCGCGCGTGAGAGGTGTTGGTCTGGAACTGGGGTCAATACCCAGCCGCTCCAAATTCCCGTTGTATTCTTTTTGCGCGTCGAGTAGCTTCGTCAGGTCCGCGGTAGGGCCGGGCACCCAGGCATCCCCAAATCTTGCGGCGCGCTCAAGCGAAAGATCTCCCCACCCGCCTAGCCACATAGGAATATGATGTGTCGGACGCGGCTCAATTTTCAAGCCTTGGATATGGTAATACTTGCCTGCAAAATGAACCTCGTCTTCTGTCCACAATAGCCGGATGAGTTGGATCGCCTCTTCGAAGCGCGCCCCGCGCTTTTCGAGCTGAACCTGGTAGAGGGCAAACTCATCGGGCTTATAGCCGATCCCAGCGCCAAAGATGAACCGTCCCTTGGATATGATATCCAGCATGGCGGCATCTTCTGCCACCCGCACGGGATGGTAAAACGGCAGGACAAGAATATCTGTGCCAAAGGCAATGCGGTCTGTGCGTGTGGCAATTCCAGCCAGGCCGATTAAGGGAGAGGGCCAGTAGTGGTCGCGTATTCCATGATGCTCTTCCAGCCAGATAGAGTCGAACCCAAGTTGTTCACCGAGCAGCACTTCCTCGAGGAATTCGGAGTAGTACGCACCACCTTCGATGGGGATGAACCCGATTTTTAGAGATTGATCCATATGTTTTTCACCCGCGAATATTGCAGGATGGATTCATAACCACCTTCGCGACCGAATCCACTCTGTTTGACTCCTCCGAAGGGTGCCTCAATTCCAAAACCTCCGCCGCCATTCACCGTGACGTGGCTCACATCCAATTGAGCTGCGACGCGGTGAGCGCGAGAAAGGTCACGCGTCCAGATCTCCGCAGATAGCCCATACGCTGAGTCATTCGCCATCTGCACCGCTTCTTCTTCTGTGTCATAGGGAAGGAGACATGTAACAGGTCCGAAGATTTCCTCCTCGACGATCCGCATCCCGGGTTGTGCTTCAGTGAAAAGCGCGGGTTCGATAAAGTAACCGCGATCAAGATCATCCGTTTCTGGATGCTTTCCCCCGAAGAGCAGACGCGCCCCGGCACGTTGACCTGTTTCAATATATTCCTGCACGCGCCTTAACTGATTTTCCGAAACAAGCGGCCCCATGCCGGGATCATCCAGCCCGTGCCCCAGGCGCACAGCAGCCAGGGTTTCTTTCATTTTTTCGGATATAAGTGTCAAAAGATCGCGTGGGACGAATACCCGTGACAGTGCTCCGCACGATTGACCCGTGTTGTAGCATATGCCTCCAGCTACTTCCCTGGCGGCGCGGTCTACATCCGCATCGGCAAAAATCAAACACGGAGATTTGCCGCCCAGTTCCAGAGACACGACAGGTGTAATGTGGGAGGCGGCGGCTTGCAGTACCTCCTTGCCTGTGATGATCGAGCCGCAAAAAGCCAGACCCTGAATGCCGGAATGACCCGCCAGCGCTGCGCCCGCCTCCGCGCCAAGACCAGTCACTACGTTGACCACACCCGCAGGAAAACCCACTTCGGTTGCCATGTGCGCCAACGCGACTGTGGACAGCGGCGTCTCTTCAGCCGGTTTTGCGACGACTGTATTTCCAACTGCCAAACATGGAGCAACGCCTCGAGCAAAAATATCCAGTGGATAGTTCCATGGCGTGATATGCCCCACCACTCCCAGTGGTTCATGCAGGATGTAGTCGAAGGCGCCACCGGGGACGCGCAACACACGTCCGTCGCTTTTATCCGCCCATCCGGCAAAATACTCGAAGTTGCGGATGGTGGTGTACACCTCGTCAAGAGCGTGTCGAAGCGGTTTGCCATTCTCAAGCGATAATAGCCGCCCCAGCGATTCCTGTTCGGATTCAACTTTGCGCGCCCACGCCCAAAGCAGGCGGCCGCGCTGGAAGGGATCCATATCATGCCAGGCAGAAGATCGAAACGCTTTCCTGGCGGACTCCACGGCTCGGTCAACGTCCTCCTGCGTTCCACGCGCCGCAGAACCGATTGTTTCCCCTCGCCCGGGGTCCAGCACGGGAAAAGCCTCACCGGAAACCGCGGCGACCTCCTGACCATCGATCCAAAGCAGGGTGTCCTGAGTTTGTATCATCGTTTTTCTCCTCCTTCTGAGGAAATTAACTTGTATTTGCCAGCTATCAAAAAGATAGCCAGGCCAGCCAGTCCTAGCAAGCTGAAGATCCGGAAGAAATTCTGCATACCAACGTTGTCATAGAGATAACCGCCGATCAGGGATCCGGTGACGGAAGCCAGTCCAAACGTGGCGGTGCTATAGATCGCCTGCGCGGTCGCGCTCAAGCCTGGTGGAGTCCGTTCGCTGACAAAAGTGACTCCACCCACCAAAAAAGCCGCGAACGAGAGACCATGCAACAGCTGCGTCAGCAAAGCCCACAAGGGCACATCGATCACCGAATAGAGCACCCAGCGGAAGATGAAAACCAGGAATGCCATCACCAGCAGACCTTCTGCACCGATGCGCCGCAGCATGACCGCCGAGAAGACCATTACCGGCAATTCGCTCACAGCAGCGAGTGCCCAGGAAAACCCAATTTGACCCTCAGTTGCACCAATTCGATTCAAATATAGACTGAAGAAAGAATTCACTCCGCCAGAGGCTGTGGTGAGCAGAAAGACACTGACCAGAAACAGGATGAACTCGGCTCTGAATAATTCCCGCAATCCATGAAAGAGCGAGGAACGTTGAACCAGCTTGCGCGCTGGCTGGAAGAGAGAAAACAGGAAGGCTACGGTGATGAGAACAATGTAACTATAGAAAAACCAGCGAGTGCCGCGAGCCTCGATCAGCAACCCGATCAACCAGGTGGAAACTGCCCAACCCACCGAACCCCAAACACGTAACCCGCCGTAACTGTGTTGACGTTCCTTTGCCACTTCCAATGCATTGCTATCCAGTAGCGGGCTGATGGGACTGGTTACGATAGCATAGGCAAACACCCAGGGAATCAAAGCAACAAAGTGCTTCGCTTGTGATAGCCCATACACGGCAACTGCGCTGAGGAGAAAAGACGCCCGGAGGATCACACGGTGTAAGCGAAAGGTATCTGCGATCGCTGCCCATACAAACGTGATCGTTGCCGTGATGAGCACCGGTAAGGCGGCAAGAGTGCCAAT
>DATIUT010000109.1:0-29311 GCA_035466615.1 Anaerolineales bacterium
GGAGTTCCCATGAGTCCAAAGAGTACGCAAAAGTCCGCAAAGAGCACCGCCGCGACCGCCAAAAAGTCCAAGGGATTCACGGACGAAGAAAAGGCCGCGATGAAGGAGCGCGCCCAAGAGCTGAAGGCTGCCAAGAACAAAGCGGACGGGGAAGGCGACGTGCTTGCGAAGATCGCCGCACTGCCGGAACCGGATCGCTCCATGGCAAAACGGCTCCATGCGATCATCAAAGCCAGCGCGCCAACCCTCTCGCCGAAAACCTGGTACGGGATGCCCGCGTATGCCAATAAGGATGGGAAGGTCGTCTGCTTCTTCCAAAGCGCGCAGAAGTTCAACACGAGGTACGCAACGCTCGGCTTCAGTGACACGGCGAACCTAGACGAAGGCGTCATGTGGCCGACCGCCTTCGCACTGAAGGAGTTGACTGCCGCCGAAGAGGCAAGGATCAGCGCGCTCGTGAAGAAAGCGGTGAACTGAGGACTAATCTCGAGGTCCCCGCCCTGGGCGGGATCGTTGGCCGGGACGAGGATTCCCGCCTTGACCGCTTAAAATAAATGTTTTGTCCTGGGTGGGTAAAAGCCTGGCTTTTGCCCACCCATTGCGTTAACACCCGGCAACCATAATAAAAACTTTATGAGTATTGGAGATTTAATATGATGACCAACAAACAACCTGACTCACTGCAAACCACCTCCGTCCCCCCCTCGACCTCGGAACTGCGCGCGCTTTTCAATGGCAGAGTCATCGCCCCGGACGACCCGCGCTACGAACAGGCGCGGACGGTTTTCACCGGCAACATTGACCGTCGTCCGGCGGCAATTGTCCGTGTGGCAGATGCGGGCGATGTCTCGCGTCTTGTGTCGCTGGCGCGCGAACATGGTTTTGAATTGGCTGTCCGCAGTGGAGGTCACAGCGGCGCTGGGCACAGCACGACCGATGGTGGTATTGTGCTCGATCTTTCAGGCATGAAGGATCTGCAGATCAATCCCAAAGAACGGACAGTCTGGGCTGGGACCGGATTGACGGCCGCTGAATATACAGCCGCCGTTGGCGCACATGGCCTTGCAACAGGCTTTGGCGACACCGGTTCCGTTGGGCTTGGTGGAATTACGCTTGGAGGTGGAATCGGATTCCTCCTCCGCAAATATGGACTGACCATCGACTCCCTGCTTGCCGCCGAGGTCGTGACAGCCGACGGTCAACTCCTTCACGTGGACGACAAATCCCACCCCGATCTTTTCTGGGCAATTCGTGGCGGTGGTGGCAACTTCGGTGTCGCCACGCGCTTCAAATTCCAACTGCATGAAGTGGACATGGTTCTTGGCGGGATGCTCTTTCTGCCTGCCACACCCAACACCATCGCATCATTCATTGCCGAGGCTGAATCTGCCCCCGAGGAACTTTCGACCATCGCGAATGTCATGACCGCGCCGCCCATGCCGTTCCTGCCTGCGGAGGTGCATGGCAAACCGATCATCATGGGGATGATAGTGTACGC
The DNA here is from genome assembly GCA_035466615.1 of Anaerolineales bacterium. Taxonomy (GTDB): domain Bacteria; phylum Chloroflexota; class Anaerolineae; order Anaerolineales; family Villigracilaceae; genus Defluviilinea. The sequence goes on from DATIUT010000109.1 coordinate 1,499, forward strand.
AGGTAATCCGGCAGACGGTGAGAAGGTTGTTGCGCCGTTCCGTGCATTTGCAACACCGCATGCCAACATGCTTCGCCCGATGCACTACCCGGAGATGTATCCGCCTGAGGAAGGGGGATATCACCCAGTGTCAGTGGGACGCACACTGTTCCTCGATCATGTTACCCGCTCCGATGCGGAATTGATCCTGGATCGCCTTCGGCGTTCAACCGGCTCGATGGCAGTGACCCAGCTTCGAGTTTTGGGTGGAGCGATGGCTCGCGTCCCTGTTGAAGCCACTGCGTTTGCTCATCGCAAATCCCGCATCATGGCGAACCTTGCCGCGTTGTATGAAAAGCCTGAAGAGAAGGAAATCCACGAAGCCTGGGCGACGGAATTCCTTTCCTCTTTACAGCAAAGCGACAAGGGAATGTATGTCAATTTTGTCGGTGACGAGAGCAAGGCGCACATCCGCGCGGCGTATCCGGGCGGGACTTGGGAGCGGCTCGGTCAGATCAAGGCAAAATACGACCCGACGAATCTGTTCCGACTCAATCAAAACATTCCGCCTTCTGGCGGATAAGCAATGTATGTTATTTGATTTCTATGAAGAAAGGATGTGTGCAGTATGTTGAATCTGAATTCTGTCATGATTGGAACGAAACGACCTAAGACGTTGGCGACCTTCTACGAAAAGGTCCTCGGTAAGCCAGCAGATATGGTGGATACTGAGAATGGGTTCTTTGGCTGGCAGGTGGGAAGCGGGTACTTTTCCGTTCTGGAGCATTCCGAAATGGAAGGTAAAACCAAGGATCCCGGACGGGTAATGTTGAATTTCGAGACGTCCCAAGTCAAAGAGGAATTTGAGCGGATCAAGACGCTTGGCGCCGTTGTTATCCGAGCGCCTTATGAAATGGGAGGCGGATGGATCGCAACACTGGCTGATCCGGATGGCAACTACTTTCAACTGGTAACTCCGATGCCGTAGCAGAAGGAGACATCCGTGGGAAAAGTGATCCTGGGCATGACAATGTCACTAGATGGCTTCATCAATGACCACCATGGGAGCGTGGAAGCGCTGTATCCTGACCTTGCTACTTGGCGGGAAACAGAACCAGGGAGAAAATCCATACAAAACACAGGCGCGGTGGTGATGGGGCGAAACTCGTATGATATGGCAGAAGACCCCGATTGGTTTGCAGGGAATTATGAATATCAAGTGCCAATCTTTGTTCTGACTCATCGTGTTCCCAAAAAGAAGCCCAAAGAGACCGATCAATTAACATTTACCTTCGTGACGGACGGTTTGGAAAGCGCCGTCCGTCAGGCAAAATCAGCCGCGGGTGAGAAGGATGTCAATATTATCGGGGCCGCCAACACGGCGCGGCAATGCCTGAGAGCAGGTCTCGCCGATGAACTCCATGTGGATATTATGCCCATGCTCCTTGGCGAGGGTCTTCGATTATTTGAACATGTTGGCGGTGAGCCAATTCAATTGGAGCGGATCAGGGTAATGGAGTTGCCCAGCGGTCGAACGCATCTTGAATTCCGCGTTGTTAAGTAGAATGAAGGCGATGAAACAATACTCCAAAAACAGGAATGATCTCCCCAAAATTGCCGCTCCTGCACAACGCGCTCTTCAAAGTGTTGGTATCACCAGCTTGAAACAATTGACGGAGTTAACCGAGACCGAACTTTTGCACTTGCATGGCATGGGACAAAATGCACTCGGCAAACTTCGTGAGGCGCTCGAGGTAAATGGATTATCCTTCCGTGAATCAAAGAAAAAATCAGGAGGCAATATGGACAAGACCATTCGTAACCATTTGGATAATATCCGTTCGGAAGATGGGCAGTTGCAAAACAAAGCCTATTCTTATCTCATGGAGAAAACTGAAAAGCCTGTAGATTGGGCTTATGAAGCCTGGGACGAATTGATGGAAGGCTTAACGCACAAGGACAATCACGTTCGTGCGATTGCGGCGCAGTTGCTTGCCAATCTCGCAAGAAGCGACCCGAAGGGCAGGATGTTCAAGGATTTCGAAAAACTGCTCAACGTCACGAAAGACGAACGTTTCGTCACTGCGCGGCATTGTCTACAATCCATTTGGAAGGTGGGGTTGGCGGGCAAGGACGCACAACAACTGGCGGTGAAGGGGTTGGAAAAACGTTACCATGAGTGCGCGAAGGAGAAGAACTGCAACTTGATCCGCTATGACATTATCGTGGATTTACGCAATCTTTACGACGCCACCACCTCCAGCGAAATCAAAGAGAAGGCTCTGGAACTCATTGAATTGGAGCAGGATTTGAAATATCGAAAGAAATATGCGGGAGTGTGGCGCAAATGAAAATCCATCTCGTAGACGGCACATACGAATTATTCCGTAACCACTTCGGCGCGCCGCCGCGCAAGGCTCCCAACGGCAGGGAAGTGGGGGCCACTCTCGGACTCCTGCGAAGCATGTTGATGTTGGTGACAAGCCCCGATGTGACGCATGTGGCAGTGGCTTTCGATCACGTGATTGAGTCGTTTCGCAATAAAATGTATGCTGGATACAAAACCGGCGCGGGTGTGGACCCCAACCTGATGGAACAGTTCCCACTGGCCGAAAAAGCGATCTCCGCTTTGGGGTTGGTGGTCTGGTCAATGGTCAAGTTCGAAGCGGACGATGCGCTTGCCACGGCAGTAGGACGATTCAAGAAGAACAAGTCAGTTGAACAGATCGTCGTTTGTTCACCCGATAAGGATCTGGCGCAATTGGTGGAAGGCGAGCGGGTCGTGTGCTGGGATCGCCGCCGCGAGATCGTCATTGATGAAAAAGGTGTGGTCGAGAAATTTGGCGTCAGCCCGGAATCCATCCCAGACTATCTTGCGCTCGTCGGTGACTCGGCGGATGGCTATCCAGGGATTCAAGGTTGGGGAGCGAAATCAACGGCTACAGTGTTGGCGCGTTTCAAGCATATTGAGTCCATTCCCAACGACCCGAAAAAACTCCCGCTTGGACTGGGTCGAGCGACAACGCTTGTTGAGAACCTGCAGGGAAATTATGAGGATGCCTTGCTATTCAGGGAACTATCCACACTTCGCAGGGACGTTCCGCTCAAGGAAACTCTCAACGACTTGAAATGGCAGGGTGCATATCCGCGTTTGAAGAAAATCTGCAAAGAGTCAGGAGATGAACGTTTTTTGGAACGCGTTAAGCATTGGCGATAGGCTACGGGATCTGGTTCACGTCATATGGCGTGACTTGATAGACATGGTAGTTCAGCCAGTTCGAATATAACAGGTTCGCGTGCCCGCGCCAGCGGACAGCGGGTTCTTGTGTGGGGTCGTCCTTGGGATAGTAATTCTTCGGGACGTGGATGGGCAATCCCTTGCTGATATCGCGGTCGTATTCGGCTTTGAGCGTGAGAGGATCATATTCGGAATGGCCTGTGATGAAGAGATGACGCCTGTCTTTGGATGCGACGATGTACACGCCTGCATCATCCGACTCGGCAAGGATATCCAGGTCGTTGATTTTTTCGATGTCTGCGCGGCGAATCTCGGTGTGACGGGAGTGGGGGGCGAGGAAAATGTCGTCGAATCCGCGAAGCAGTTTGGATGTCCGATTCAAGATGCGGTGCTCAAAGACTCCGAACATCTTGTGGGGCAGGTCATATTTGGGAATCCCGTAGCGGTGATAGAGTCCCGCTTGTGCGCCCCAGCAGATATAAAACGTGGATTCGACGTTTACCTCAGCCCAGTCGAAGATCTGGGTCAGTTCGTTCCAGTAATCCACCTCTTTGAAGGGCATTTGTTCAACAGGCGCACCCGTGATGATGAGCCCATCGAACTTTTTGTCGCGCACATCTTCGAAGGTATAGTAATGCTCAAGCAGGTGATCGGCGTCGGTGTTTTTGGATTCGTACGTGGCGGTGTGCAGAAGCGTGACTTCGACTTGAAGCGCGGAGTTGGAAAGCAGGCGCAGAAGCTGGGTCTCAGTTGCGATCTTGGTGGGCATGAGATTGAGGATCGCAACGCGCAATGCACGGATATCCTGATGAATGGCGCGGTCTTCATCCATGATGAAGATGTTCTCACGTTCAAGTATTGCGCGGGCAGGGAGGGTGTTTGGAATTTTTACTGGCATGGTTTTCCTTCCATTCATGGTGGTCGAGCGAGCAAAGCCCGTATCGAGACCACCGGTCAGCAAAGCAATGTATGAGAAATATTTCCTGGATGCCATTGGTTTCGATACGCCCGGACAAGCATACGGGGCGTATCGAAACCGGCAGATTACTCTAGACAGTAAGCGCCTGGTCCAGATCCCAAAGGATATCCTCGATATCTTCGAGACCAATGGACAGACGAATGAAATCAGGGCTGACGCCGGCGGAGCGTTGCTCCTCATCCGAGAGTTGGGAGTGCGTAGTGCTGGCGGGATGGATCGCAAGCGACTTGGCATCGCCGATGTTGGCCACATGACTGAATAGTTTCAGGCTGTTGATAAACTTCGCGCCTGCTTCACGTCCACCTTTGACGCCGAAGCCGAGCACGGCGCCTGGTCCTTTTGGTAAATAGCGTTTGGCGCGTTCGTGATCGCGGTGATTTTCCAGACCAGCATACGTGACCCAGCCGACATTGGGGTGATCGACAAGAAATTCTGCCACGGCTTGTGCATTCTTCACGTGTCGTTCCATGCGCAGGGACAGTGTCTCAAGCCCCTGAATGAACAGCCACGAATTGAACGGTGACTGGCACGCACCGATGTCGCGCAATATTCCCGCACGTGCTTTTGAGATGAATGCCAGCGGACCGAAGTCATCAGCATACACAACGTCATGATACGAAGGATCAGGCGTGTTGAAGTTTTTGTGACGTGCGCTCCCTGCCCATTTGAACCTGCCACTGTCCACGATCACGCCGCCGATGGATGTGCCGTGCCCGCCGATGAACTTGGTTGTGGAATGTGTGATGATGTCCGCACCCCATTCGAACGGACGGCACAAGTATGGTGTGGCAAAGGTATTGTCTATCATCAACGGGAGGCCGTTTTCGTGCGCGATGGCCGCCACTTCTTCGAGCGGAAAGATGTTTACGAGCGGATTGCTGATCGTTTCACCGTAAATCAACTTCGTATTTGGTCGTATCGCCCTGCGAAAGTTTTCAGGGTCAGATGGATCAACCAAAGTCACGTTGATTCCCAGGCGCGGGAATGTGAATTTGAATTGACTCACCGTCCCGCCATACAATGTTGATGCCGAAACAATATGATCGCCTGCTTCACAGATCGTGAAGATCGCAGTCGCCTGTGCGGCGTGACCTGAACTTACTTCCAATGCGGCGATGCCGCCTTCCAGGTCGGCGATGCGTTTCTCCAGCACGTTCGATGTTGGGTTGCCGATGCGGGTGTAGATATTGCCTGCCTCCTGCAATGCGAACAAACGCGCGGCGCGGTCCGTGCTTTGCAGGTCATACGCGCTGGTTTGATACAGCGGCACGGCGCGGCTCCCTGTGGTTGCTTCGGGGTCATACCCCGCGTGCAACTGTCGGGTTGAAAAACCAAATTGACGTTCTGTTATTGCCATGAGACTCTCCTTGGATTTGATTTACCCGCCCATCAGAAGAGTTTCCTTATCCCCTGCCCTCTGCGGGAGAAAGGGAAAAGAAAAACCTCCTCTGAAAGTACAAGAAGAGGTAATGAAATATACATACCATCCTCTCATCTTCCAGTTGCTCGGATATTGTTATCCTACTGTCGGAATTGGCACCTTGACTCATGAAATGGTCAGGTTGTCGAGGCTTCAACGGGCCGGTCCCTCAGCCTCTCTGGATAAGAGCGAGTATTTAATTGTGATTAGCGGGGGTTTATATCACAAAAGATTTTCGTTGACAAGTAATTCCGCGTTGTAAATCGAAGCGCCCGCCGCGCCGCGAATCGTGTTGTGTGAAAGGACGACAAATTTAAGATCAAGAATGGGATCACGCCTCAAACGGCCGACCACGGTCGTCATGCCTTTTCCTGTTAATCGGTCGAGTCTGGGCTGGGGGCGATCCGCCTCATTTCGGACCTCGATCACTGGTCGCGGTGACGATGGCAGTTCTCTCGCTGATTCAGGGGCGGCATAATCTTTTAGAACCGCCTCGGCAGTTTCAGGGTCGGTCTGATCCGCCAGTTCCACGCTGGCACATACAGTATGTCCATCGATCACCGCAACTCGATTCGCATGGACACTGAATCTCATGTCTGCCAAATCAATTTTGTCATTGTTCAATTTGCCAAGCATCTTGCGCGGCTCCCATTCCACCTTTTCTTCTTCGCCGCCGTTGGCAACATTGGGGATGATGTTGTCCATGATATCGAGCGAAGGGATGCCGGGATAACCCGCGCCCGAAAGCGCCTGCAAAGAGACGGCAAAAACCTTCTTCACACCGAACGCGTTATCGAGCGCCTTGAGTGCGATGGTGAGACCCGTGCTCGTGCAATTCGGATTTGTGACGATACACCCGCTCCAACCGTGATGGATGCGCTGTTGTTTGACGAGGTGAATATGATCCGCGTTGATTTCGGGGAGCAGAAGCGGCACATCCTCGCCGCGCCGATGGGACGATGCATTGGAACACACCGCCGCACCTGCTTTCGCAAACTGCGGTTCGAGTTCACTGGCAACCTCTGTGTGTAACGCCGAAAAAATGATCTTCGCCTGCACCGCCTCTGTCGTGGCGGGGACAATGACCATATCGCGCGCATATTCAGGCATGGGAACGTCGAGTACCCAGCGGGTAGTTTGTGAGTATCTTTGCCCAACAGAACGATCGGATGCGGCGAGTGCAACCACTTTGAACCACGGATGATTATCGAGCAATGAAACAAAACGCTGGCCGACAGAACCGGTCGCGCCGAGCACCGCCACGGGGATTTGAGATGAGGACATGATGATTTCTCCTTTGATTATGTTAAGGGCACGACAATGTCCCCTTACTTTAAGAGGATGATCGTGTCCCTACGGGTTATTTCACAATTAATTCATGCAATGCCTTGACCGCATTTTCCGTATCCGTCGAATCCACCACGAGACTGATGGATACTTCGGACGACCCCTGCGCGATGGCGAGCACGTTGACTCCCTTGTTGCCGAGTTGACTGAAGATTTTACCTGCCACACCGGGTGTATGCCGCATCCCTGCACCGACCACTGTGATGATGGACACATCATCCGTGGACCAGACACGGTCAATGTCCTCATCTCTGATTTCGTGGACGAAAGTCTGTTCGAGTGCGGAGACAACGAAGGATGTGCTTTCAGAAGGAACTGCAAAACAAATGGATTGCTCTGACGAAGCCTGTGTGATTAGTGGAACACTCGTACCTGTGGATGCAACTGCGCCAAATGCCCGTGCCGCCACGCCGGGGACACCAAGCATACCCCGTCCTTCAATCGTGATTAATCTTTGCTTGCGGATGGCAGTTACCGCCTTGATGACCTGCCCATTCGCAGGTTTGCCGTTCGACTTTCCGTTGCCGATCAAGCGCGTGCCCGGGTGGGATGGGTTGAATGTGTTGCAGATTCTTAACCCGATGCCCGCTTCCACAACGGGACGGATGGTCTTGGGATGCAAAACCTTTGCTCCGTAATATGCGAGTTCCGCGATTTCGCCGTAACTGATCTCGGGCAATGTCCTTGCCTCTTTCACGATACGCGGGTCGGTTGTCATTACACCGTCCACGTCGGTCCAGATCCAGACATCATCGGCAGGCAACACAGAGCCAATGATCGCGGCGGAATAGTCACTGCCGCCACGTCCAAGCGTTGTGACGACTCCTTCAGGTGTTGCGCCGATAAAACCGGTTGTGATCGGGATAATTCCTTCGTCCATCAAGGGATTCAATTCTGCCCTCGTCTTTTCAGTTGTGATTTTAAAATCGGGATGTGCGTTTTGGAAATTTGTATTTGTGATCACAAATCCGTTTGACTCAATCACCCGGGTTTTGATTCCCGCATCATTGACCACCGCTCCCAATAAGCGGGCGCTCATTCTCTCGCCCAGCGATGCCACTGCATCCAGCGCGCGCGGGCTTGCCTCGCCGAGTACGGCAATTGCCTTGCATAAGTCAACAAGCGATTGAATGAGTGCGTTGATCTCTGCTTTTGTTGCCTCACGCAGTTTTTCGTTCCTGATCAACGCGTCCGCAGCGGAGAAGTGTTTCTCTCTAAGTGTGGATTCGGCCTCTGAAAGCGAATCAACCATCCCTTGCGCGGCGAACGTGGCTGAATCCAGCAAAAGGTTGGTTACGCCGGACATGGCGGATGTCACAACGACGACGCGACGCCAATCCTTTTTCGCATCCCGAATGATCTGCGTTGCATTCTTAAGCGCGTCCACAGAGCCAACGGATGTCCCTCCAAATTTCATTACCAGCGTTTGTTTTGACATGATCTTCTCCTTCGCTTCCCTCTCAGAGGGGTTGGGGGTGGAGTAACAAAAACGCCCCACGTTTTCCGTGAGGCGTTGTGTGTTTCGAGGGTAACTTTTTCGGTTACTTCTTTCCATACACAAATGCCTCACGGCGGGTACCGGAGGTGGTTGTGGACATGGTCATATAGAAGTGGACCGAGTTCATGTTGGGCGGTATTCTATGCGGGTAAGGTGAATGCGTCAAGGGGGAATTAAAAATTGGTTTCTCGAACCATTGACTCATTTCATTTCGGTAGTAGAATTGCGCCCAATATGTTCAACCTGTTTGTGTTGCCGCGTACACGTCGTCCGAAGCCCACTTCCCAGAGAAGGTTGGGAGTTTTTTGTTTGGATGACACGAACGCAAACATGCGCTGAATCGCACGCACAAGTCAACCGTAACAGCCCTCCTTCTCGGAGGGCTGTTTTTATTTTTCCTCACCCCAACCCTCTCCCAAAGGGAGAGGGGCCTCCCTTCCACTTTCGGGGAAGAGCTGGGGATGAGGAAGCCAAAACAATATCAAAAGGAGCAATGAATGAGTCCGAAATCAAAACCGCAAGTGAAGAAAGTCGTCCTCGCCTATTCGGGCGGTTTGGATACATCTGTGATCGTGCCGTGGCTGAAAGAAAACTACGGCTGTGAAGTCATCTGCTTTTGTGCGGACGTGGGGCAGGGCGATGAAGATTTGGCGGGGCTTGAACAGAAAGCCATCAAGAGCGGCGCGAGCCAGTTTGTTCTGCACGACATGAAGGAGGAATTCTCCAGCGAATATCTTTTCCCGATGTTGAAGATGGGCGCGGTGTATGAACACAAGTATCTGCTTGGCACATCTGTTGCACGTCCGTTGATTGCCAAACATCTCGTGGATGTGGCTCACGAAGTCGGCGCGGACGCGGTGGCGCACGGCGCGACAGGCAAAGGCAATGACCAGGTACGCTTCGAGTTAACCGTCATGGCGCTTGACCCGCGCTTGAAGATCATCGCTCCGTGGCGCGAATGGGATATCCGCTCGCGCGAAGATGCGATTGCCTTTGCCGCAAAACATAACGTCCCTGTGACCGCGACCATCAAGTCCATTTACTCGCGCGATTCAAATCTCTGGCACCTTTCGCATGAAGGCGGCCTGCTCGAAGACCCGTGGAATGAACCCGAAGAAGTGATGTATCAAATTTCCACCTCGCCTGAGAATGCGCCCGACGAACCCGAATATGTTGAAATCGAATTTGAGAGCGGCAATCCGATTGCGGTCAATGGTGAAAAACTTTCGCCCGCAAAAATCGTCGAAACGCTGAATGCCATCGGCGGCACGCACGGCATCGGCCGCGTTGATCTGGTTGAGAATCGCCTCGTCGGCATGAAGTCGCATGGTGTGTACGAAACTCCTGGCGGCACGATTCTGCTCTATGCTCATCGCGAACTTGAGTCACTTATCCTTGACCGCGAAACACTTCATTTCAAGGAAATGGTTGCGGTCAAATATGCCGAACTCGCCTATAACGGTCTTTGGTTCACGCCACTCCGCGAAGCGCTTGATGCCTTTGTTGATTCCACGCAGGGACCTGTCACTGGCATGGTGCGGCTCAAATTGTACAAAGGCAACATCATTGTTGCGGGCCGCGAGTCGCCGTTCAGTTTGTATCGCGAAGATTTTGCCACGTTTGGCGAAGAAGATGTTTACGACCAGAGTCATGCGGAAGGGTTCATTCGCCTGTATGGACTCAGCCTCAAAGTCCGCGCGCTCAACGGTTTGCCCGTCTCTGGCATGAACATGCCCAAGCCCGATTATTCAAGATTCAAACGAGACTAACGTCATTACGAGGGTGTAAGCCCGAGGCAATCTCCTCCACTCTTGGGGATTGCTTCTTCGGAAAGAACATCCTCCTCGCAACGACAAAAAGAAGGAGCACACATGACCCTCTGGGGTGGACGTTTTTCACAACAACCCGACCAACTTGCCTTCGACCTCAACGCGTCGCTGTCGGTTGATAAACGCATGGCGATTCAGGACGTGGATGGGAGCCTCGCGTGGGCGTCAGCGATTCACAAGGCAGGTATTCTTTCGGATGAGGAACACGCTTCGATCTCACTCGGACTTGGTACCGTCCGAAAAGAATTCGCTTCGGGGCAGTTTTTCTTTGCCCCCTCCGATGAAGATATTCACACTGCCGTCGAACGCAGGTTAACCGAACTCGTCGGCGCGGAGGCTGGCAAACTCCATACCGGACGAAGCCGCAACGACCAGGTCGCCACCGACTTCCGTTTGTGGATGTTGGGCGCGATTCCCGCATTGGATTCTGCGTTGAAAGATTTGCAATCCGCATTCGTCGAACAGGCAGAGAAAGCAGGTGAAACTGTCATGCCTGGATACACCCATCTGCAACGCGCCCAACCGATTTTGCTGGCGCATTGGTGGCTGAGTCATTACTGGGCATTGCAAAGAGATGTGGAACGCTTTCAAGAACTAACTAAAAGAGTATCCGTTTTGCCTTTAGGCTCTGGCGCGTTGGCAGGTGTGCCGTTCGAGATTGACCGAGTCGCGTTGGCGAGATCGCTGGGCTTTGCGGAGGTTTCGCAAAACAGCATTGACGCTGTATCCGATAGAGATTTTGCCGCCGAATATTTATTCTGCGCGACGATGACGGGCGTTCATTTAAGCAAACTTGCCGAGCAAATCGTTTTGTACACCAGTGCTGAGTTTGGGTTCTTTGAACTTTCAGATGCATTCTCGACGGGTTCCAGCCTGATGCCCCAGAAGAAGAATCCTGATGTCTTTGAACTGACGCGCGGCAAGGCTGGCACATTGCTTGGATTGTTCACGGGCTTATTGGCTATGCTCAAAGGATTGCCATCCACGTACGACAAGGATTTGCAGGAAGATAAGGCACCCGTCTTTGCAGCGACCGATATATTGCTCGCGATTTTGCCTGTAATTGCTGGTGCGTTGCGGACAATCACTGTCAAACCTGAACGAATGCGCGCCGCGATTGACTCAACGATGATGGCGACTGATCTGGCAGATTATCTTGTCGGCAAGGGTATCCCGTTTCGGGATACACATTCGATGACGGGGAAAGCCGTCCGTGCGGCGTGGGAAGGCAAGATCGGGCTGGAGGAAATGCCGCTCGAAGCGTACCAGGCTCTTTGTCCCGCGTTTGAAGCGGATGTATATCAGGTCTTCGACCCGATGAAATCCATCGAGAAGAGAAATGCGATTGGCGGCACAAGTCTGCAATCGGTCAAAAATCAAATCAAAAAAATCAAAGGAGATCAATCATGAATACTGTTGCTTGTCCTGAGTGTGAAGCCCAGCTCGAGTTGGCAGCTGGAACCGAAGTCGGTGAAATCCTTGTGTGTTCGGATTGCGGTGTGGATTTGGAAGTGACCGCGTTGGAACCTGTAACTGTGCAACTGGCGCCGATGGAACAGGAAGATTGGGGTGAATAAAACCAGGGATGAACGGGGATAAACAAAGATTTTTTGTCTCTGTTTATCCCCGTTCATCATAGTGAATGGAATCATTATGCAAAGACGATTAAAGATTGGTATTTTGTATTCGCGTGTTCGTGTCGAGGAGAAATGGATCTTTGGCGCGATGGAGAAGCGCGGCATTGATTATGTGCGGCTCGATGACCGCGCGATCCATTTCGATTTAAATAACCCCGCGCCGTGGCAGGAATATGACGCGGTGCTGGAACGCAGCATCAGTTACAACAACGGCTTATATGCGTTGCGGTTGCTGGACGCGTTCGGCGTGCCGACGGTGAACACCGCATCTGTCGCGGAGATTTGCGGCGACAAGTTGATGACGAGCGCGGCGCTCGCGCGAGACGGAGTGCCGCAACCGCACAACGCGACAGCATTTACACCTGAAGCCGCGCTCGAGGCGATTGAGACGTTTGGGTATCCCGTTGTGTTGAAGCCTGTCGTCGGGTCGTGGGGGCGGTTGCTGGCGAAGGTCAATGACCGCGATGCGGCGGAGGCGGTGCTTGAACATAAGTCCACGTTGGGATCGGCGCAACATTCCGTCTTTTATATTCAGGAATATATTGAGAAGCCCGGGCGTGACATTCGTGTAATTGTGATCGGTGACCGCGTGTTGACAGCAATGTATCGAAAGTCTGAGCACTGGATCACAAACACAGCGCGCGGCGGGGAGGGCGAGTTGTGTCCGATTACACCTGAGATCGAGGAGTTGTCATTGCGCGCGGCGAAGTCGGTTGGCGGCGGCGTGCTGGCGATTGATCTGGTCGAGCATCCCAATCGCGGACTGATCGTTAATGAGGTCAATCACACGATGGAATTTCACACCATGCAACCTTTGAGCGGGATTGATATCGCAGGTGAAATTGTGGATTACACGACGAATGTTGCAAAAGAAAAGGTTTATTCATGACAAGCGTATCTATCATTGGCGGCTCAGGATATGGAGGAGGAGAATTGCTGCGATTATTGTTGGGCCATCCGAATGTTGAAATCAAACAAGTGACGTCGCGCTCGCATCTGGGCGAGTATGTGTATCAAGTCCACCCGAATCTGCGCAAGCGGACTCAACTCAAGTTCAGTGACCCCGCCGCGCTGGAGTCTGTTGATATTCTTTTCCTTGCTCAACCGCATGGACGGGCACAGCATAGCATTGAGCAATATGCCAAACTCGCGCCGAAGATCATTGACCTCGCGGCGGACTTCCGTTTAAGGGACGCAGACTTCTACGAAAAATGGTATGGCGAAAAACATACTGCGCCCGAGTGGTTGAGTAAGTTTGTATATGGCTTGCCCGAGCTTCACCGCGCCGAGCTGGCAACGGCGGATTACATCAGCGGTGTGGGATGCAATGCCACGGCGAGCAATCTTGCGCTGTTGCCGCTGATCAAAGCGGATTTGCTGGACTTATCATCCCAAATTTTTATCGAAATCAAAGTCGGTTCATCGGAGGGCGGCGCGGAAGGAAATTCTGGCTCGCTTCATGCGGAACGCGCCAACGTGATACGGACTTTTTCCGCGTTTGGTCATCGTCACACGGCGGAGGTGATTCAGGAGATGGGCGTGAAAGATATTTCATTGACCATGACCGCCGTGGATTTGGTGCGCGGTGTGCTGGCGACAGCCCACGCGAAGGTCAAGCCTGGTGTGGCGACAAAAGATTTATGGAAAGCCTATAGAACCGTGGCGAACGAGAATCCTTTTGTCCGTGTTGTGAAGGAACAGCGTGGGATTTACCGAGTTCCTGAACCGAAGATTTTGGCGGGTTCAAACTACGCCGATTTGGGCTTCGAACTCGACGAAAGCAACGGCCATGTCGTGTCCATGTGTGCGATTGATAATTTGATGAAGGGCGCGTCTGGGTCCGCAGTCCAGTGCATGAATCTGATGATGGGGTGGGAAGAAACACTCGGATTGGAATTCGCAGGGCTACATCCGATATAAAACATGTCATTGCGAGGGCGATAGGCCGAAGCAATCTTCAACCATGCAGAAGGTCGCTTCGTCGGGAAGAACACCCGCCTCGCAAAGACATGGAACAGGAGAATTTATGACCGAATCAATTATTGTCGTAAAGCTTGGCGGCACGGAGGGTGTGGACTTTTCTGCGATTTGTAAGGATGCGGCGGAGTTATTAAAGCGTGGAAAACAACTTGTCTTTGTGCATGGTGGCTCTGCGGAAGCAAATACGCTTGGCGAAACATTGGGTACGCCGCCAAAGATGATTACTTCACCTTCAGGGTATACGTCACGTTACACCGACCGCAAGACGCTGGAAATCTTTTTGATGGCGGTCAACGGCAAGGTCAATTCACTGTTGGTCGAGCAGTTGCAGATGCTGGGCGTCAATGCCTTTGGGTTGTGCGGACTTGATGGCAGACTGATGCAAGCCATACGCAAAGATTCCATTCAAAGCATCGAGAATGGCAGGCGCAAGATCATCCGCGACGATTACACGGGCAGGATCGAAACAGTCAACAGCGGGTTGCTGTTGATGCTGCTCAATGCGGGATATATGCCTGTCATTGCGCCTGTGGCTGTGAGCGAAATGGGCGAAGCGTTGAATGTAGATGCTGACCGCGCCGCGGCGATGGTCGCGTCTGCGTTGAAGGCGGAGACGTTGATCCTCTTAACCGCGGTGCCTGGACTGATGAAAATTTTTCCAGATGAGTCAACGCTCATTCGGCAACTACCGCAGAGTCAACTTGTGGCGGCGGGCGAAGCGGCGCGGGGTCGCATGAAGAAAAAAGTTTTGGGCGCGGAAGAAGCCTTGAAAGGCGGCGTGAGTCGCGTCGTCATCGCGGATGGACGAATTCAAAATCCAATTTCAAATGCCTTGGCAGGAAACGGAACAGTAATCGAATGAACACAAATGAAATCATCGAGATCGAAAACAAACACACTTCGGGCGCGTATGCCAAGCAACCGCTCGTGATCGTGCGCGGACAGGGCGCTTTGTTGTTCGATGTGGATGGCGTGGAATATCTGGATTGCGCGTCGGGACACGGCGTTGCCAATCTCGGTCATGCCCACCCGAAAGTTGCCGAGGCGATCTATAAGCAGGCGTCCACGCTGATCACTTTGTTCGAGACGTTTCCAAACGATCAACGTGCGATGTTGATGGAAAAGATAACTTCATTGGTGAATGGACTTGATAGAGTCTTTCTTTGCAACTCAGGGACGGAGTCGGTGGAGGCGTCGTTGAAGTTTGCGCGCATCTCAACGGGACGAAAAAATATCGTTGCCGCGATGCGGGCATTTCATGGGCGGACGTATGGCGCATTATCTGCGACATACAATAAAAAATATCGCGAAGGATTCGAGCCGCTCGTGCCAGGGTTTACACATGTAGCCTACAATCGCATCGAACCTTTGGATACTGCCGTGACCGAAGAAACCGCCGCTGTGATTTTGGAGGTGGTGCAGGGCGAGGGCGGCGTGTATCCCGCGACTGTGGAATTTATTCAGGCCGCGCGGCGGATTTGCGATGAGCGCGGCGCGTTGTTGATCGTGGATGAAATCCAGACGGGATTTGGGCGCACAGGTAGGATGTTTGCGATCCAGCATTTTGGCGTCACGCCTGATTTATTGACATGTGCCAAATCGCTGGCGGGTGGTGTGCCGATAGGCGCAGTGTTGATTGGAAAGGGTGTCAAGAATCTGACGCCAGGTGTGCATGGCTCGACCTTTGGCGGAAATCCACTTTCGTGCGCCGCGGCGAACGCCGCGTTGGATGTGATGAAAGATGAGGACTTGCCTGATCAAGCCGCGGTGAAGGGAAAGTATTTGATGGAGAAGTTGAAGAGGATCGAATCTCCGAACATTCGTGAAGTGCGTGGGCTGGGGCTGATGGTCGGCATCGAGATGAAGCAAAAGGTTGCGCCATATATCAAGGCGCTGCAGGAGAAAAAGATCATCGCGTTGAATGCGGGCATGACGGTAATCCGTCTGTTGCCGCCGCTGGTAATTACATATGAGCAGATTGATCATCTGGCGGATGTATTAATGGAAGTATTGTCCCGGACTGTGGACGATGGACAATAGACGATTGACCATCATCTATTGTCCATCGTCAAGGATTTTCAATGAGTGATACTTTGATCGGACTTGTTTCCCAATACAGCCCATCGGGGCGGGAGCGGGGCGCGGTGGAGTGGCTCGTGGCGCGGATGAAGTCACTGGGCTATGACGACGCGTTCATTGACGGCGCGGGCAATGCCGTCGGTGTGATGGGAGTGGGGAAGAGGCAGGTGCTGCTGCTGGGGCACATTGATACGGTGACTGGGAAAATTCCTGTACGGGTGAATGACAATATTTTATATGGGCGCGGCGTAGTGGACGCGAAAGGTCCGTTGGCGTGTTTTGTGGATACGGTGGCGAAGGTCAGTGCGAGGCATGGATGGCAGTTTGTTGTGGTTGGCGCGGTGGAGGAGGAACGCGATTCAGAAGGCGCGCGGTTTGTGGTTGACCAATACAAACCAGACTTTGCGATCATTGGCGAGCCGAATCAATGGGATCGCGTCGCGCTTGGATATAAAGGGAGCGCGTGGACGAATATCACGGTCAGGCGCGGGCAGGCTCATACTGCCAGTGGAGAAGAAACCGCGGCAGAAGCGGCAGTGGCCGTATGGCTGAAGATAAAATCGTACATAGATTCATTCAACGCGGACAAACAAAAAGTATTCGATAAGTTGTTGCTCACTCTGCGCGGGATGGAATCGGATTCAAATGATTTTGAACAATGGGCGCAATTGAAGGTGGGAGTCCGCCTGCCTGTGGATGTTTCGCCAGAGGATTGGTATGGGAAGCTGGAGGAAATTGTCGGTGAGGCAAAAATCGAACGGATTGGCTTCGCCGTCCCTGCATGGGGATGTGAGAAAAACACTCCGCTGGTACGAGCCTTCTTAAACGGGATCAGGTCGCAGGGCGGGGAGCCGCGTTTCGTCTATAAAACGGGAACAGCCGATTTGAACATCGTCGCGCCAGTGTGGAAGTGCCCCGCTGTTGTATATGGTCCCGGCGACTCCGCGTTGGATCACACACCGAATGAGCATATTGATTTGGAAGATTATCGAAAGGCAGTGGATGTATTGACCGCCGCGCTATCAAAGTTGACAGAAATTGCCTCTTGACGGATTTTTGAATCCGCCTATAATCGGGCGAAATACCTGAAGCCAAAATGAATTTGTCTATTTTCACCCTCTCGATTATTGTCGTCCTTCTTGCGGTCCTTATTATTAAGGATTTATTTTCGGTTAGGATGGCGACGGTGAGAGTGAAGAAGTAACACACCTTAGTAAGTGCAAAGAGCCGCCCTAACCACGGGCGGCTCTTTTATTTTATCCACCCCATCCCGGGGAGCAAGAGGAGCCATGCGTTCAGACACAGTCAAGAAAGGTTATGAGAAAGCGCCGCACCGTGCGTTGTTACGTGCCACAGGTTTGCAGGATGAGGATTTCAACAAGCCATTCGTTGCCATTGTTAATTCTTATGTGGACGTTGTCCCCGGGCATGTGCATTTGCAGGAGTTCGGCAAACTTGTGAAAGACGCCGTCCGCGCGGCGGGCGCGGTGCCATTTGAGTTCAACACCATCGGTGTGGATGATGGTATTGCGATGGGGCATATGGGGATGAAGTATTCGCTTCCTTCCCGCGAATTAATTGCCGACTGCGTCGAGACCATGATCGAAGCCCATAGATTCGATGCGATGGTCTGCATCCCAAACTGTGACAAGATCGTGCCAGGCATGTTGCTGGCGGCGATGCGCGTCAATGTGCCGGCCATCTTCGTCTCTGGCGGCGCGATGAAAGCAGGCATGACCCCCGAAGGTGAGACGATTGACCTGATCTCCGTTTTTGAGGGAGTCGGTGCCTTTTCAGCGGGAAAGATAGACGAAAAACGCCTCTCGACTCTCGAAAGGTTTGCGTGCCCCTCCTGCGGTTCGTGTTCAGGGATGTTTACCGCCAACTCCATGAACTGTCTGATGGAAGTTCTGGGTCTGGCGTTGCCGTACAATGGTTCCGCTCTGGCGAAGACACCCGAACGTGAAGCATTGGCAAAGCAGGCCGCGGCGCAGATCATGACGCTGATCGAACGTGACATTAGGCCGCGTGACATCGTCACTGCCGAGGCGATTGATGATGCGTTCGCGTTGGACATGGCGATGGGCGGCTCGTCGAATACAGTTCTGCACACTTTGGCATTGGCGAACGAGGCCGGTGTGGACTATCCGCTGGAAAGAATCAATGCCGTGGCAGACAAGGTGCCGCACATCTGCAAGGTGAGTCCGGCGGGGAAGTGGCACATGGAAGATGTCCATCGCGCGGGCGGAATTCCTGCAATTTTGAACGAGATCCAGTGGGGGACGGGCATGTTGCATTTTGACCGCTTGACGGTGACGGGCAAGACGTTGGGGGAATCGATTCAAGGACACGATATCAAAGATGAAGAAGTGATTCGACGTTACGACAACGCTCATTCCAAGCGCGGCGGATTGGCGATTTTATTCGGCAATCTTGCTCCGAGCGGCGCGGTGGTGAAAGTCGGTGGTGTAAGCGAGGCGATGATGAAGTTTGAAGGTCCTGCCGTGATCTTTGAATCGCAGGATGAAGCGATGGCTGGCATTTTAGCGGGCAAAGTCAGAGCAGGGGATTGTGTCGTTGTGCGTTATGAAGGTCCGAAGGGTGGACCGGGGATGCAGGAGATGTTGTCGCCCACATCCGCGATCATGGGACAGGGGCTGGGCGACAAGGTCGCCTTGATCACGGATGGCCGCTTTAGCGGCGGGACACGCGGCGCGTGCATTGGTCATGTTTCACCTGAGGCGGCGGCGCGCGGCCCGATTGCGGCGTTGAAGGCCGGGGATATCGTCCAGATTGATTTGGCGGCACGCAGTCTCAACGTCAAGTTGAGCGAGGCGGAGATCCAGAGTCGGCTCGATGCGTTGCCACCGTTTGAATCCAAAACAACATCCAAATGGTTAAAACGTTATTCATATTTTGTCACCAGCGCGGATACGGGCGCGATTTTATCAACGGACTCTGTCACGAACTAACGGACGGAAACGGACTTTTTCAAAGGAGCGAGAATGAAGAAAAAAGGTGCAGAGATTGTCTGGGAGTGTTTGACACGTGAAGGGGTGGAGGTGGTGTTCGGTTATCCCGGCGGTGCGAACATGCCGATCTATGATGCGATGTTGAATTACCCCGTGCATCATGTGCTGGTGCGGCATGAGCAGGGCGGCGCGCATATGGCGGATGGATACACTCGCGTATCGGGGAAGGTTGGTGTGGCAATGGCGACGTCTGGTCCGGGTGCGACGAATTTGGTGACGGGCATTGCAACCTCGATGATGGACTCGGTGCCGGTTGTATTTATCACAGGACAGGTCGCCGCGCATTTGATTGGCGGTGATGCGTTTCAGGAAACTGATGTGACCGGCATTACGTTGCCTATCACAAAGCACAATTATCTTGTGACGCGTGCAGAGGATATCGCAGAGACGATTCGTGAAGCGTTCTATATCGCACGCAGTGGACGACCCGGTCCTGTATTGATTGATATCTGCAAGAACGCACAGGTGGAGTCGTGTGAGTTTGAATATCCCGAAGATGTGAAACTGCCTGGTTATCAACCTGTGACGCGTTCGCCGCGTGCTTTGCTCGATGATGCGGTTGCGCTGATCGAGAGGGCAAAGAAGCCGGTCATCCTTTGTGGGCACGGTGTGTTGATGTCGAAAGCTGAAGAAGAGTTAATGCAGTTTGCTGTGAAGACTCAAACACCAGTGGCAAGCACATTGCTTGGTTTGGGGGCGTTCCCTGCGTCGCACCCGTTGAGTCTCGGCATGATGGGAATGCACGGTGAAGCGTATGCGAACAATGCAATTCAAAATTCCGACTTGATCCTTGCCTTCGGTATGCGTTTCGATGACCGCGTGACGGGCACATTGAAGACATACGCGCCACGCGCGAAGAAGATCCATGTCGAGATTGACCCGTCTGAAGTGCATAAGAATGTGTTTGTGGATGTTCCTTTGGTGGGCGATGTAAAAAATGTTGTGGGCGATCTGATCCCGTTGGTGGATGAATACGATCATGACGAATGGTTGGAAGAGATCAATGGATGGAAGAATGAAGCCGACACGCGTTCCATTATGAATTGGGAGGACGATGGCAAACTCTATGTTGCACATATCATTGCCGATATTTGGAAGGCGACGGGCGGCGGCGCGATTGTCACTACCGACGTGGGACAGCACCAGATGTGGGCGGCGCAATACTATCAAATGGAAAAACCGCATCGCTGGCTGACCTCGGGCGGCGCCGGGACGATGGGCTTTGGCCTCCCCTCAGCCATTGGCGCGTGGTTCGCGGCAAAAGATCAGGAGATTTGGACGATTGCAGGCGATGGCGGATTCCAAATGACCGCCGCTGAATTGACCACCGCGGTTCAGGAGGGCGCGAATGTGAAGGTTGCCATCATGAACAATAACTTCCTTGGCATGGTGCGTCAGTGGCAGGAGTTCTTCTTCGAGAAGCGTTATTCCGCTGTGAACATGCGCACTCCCGATTTCGTCAAACTTGCCGAGGCGCACGGAGTCCCTGCAAGGTGTGTGACCAAACGTGAGGAAGTCCATGAAGCCATCGAATGGGCGCGCAAAATAGAAGGTCCTGTTGTCTTGGAATTCCGTGTGGAGAAGGAAGACGCCGTGTATCCGATGGTCCCTGCGGGTTCGGCGTTGGATGAAATGATACGGAGACCTGTAAAGCTAAAACCATAACCCGTCATTACGAGGAGGGCGTAGCCTGACGAAGTAATCCCAAATTCTATGGAGATTGCTTCGCCACTCGCTATCGCTCGGGCTCGCAATGACGAAGGAGCATAAATGAACTACACCTTCATCGCATTAGTAGAAAATAAACCTGGCGTGTTGAACCGCGTGGCATCACTGTTCCGCCGCCGCAATTTCAACATCGAGTCCCTCGCCGTGGGGCGGACGGAGAATCCCGACGTTTCGCGCATGACCATCGTGGTGAACTGCCCGAATGACGACGTGGACGCGCACCGCATTGAAGCGAACCTGTACAAACTGGTCAACGTGATCGACGTGCAGGACGTCACGCATCAACCTTCGGTGACCCGTGACCTGGCTCTGATTAAAGTCAAGGTCGCGCCCGAACGCCGCTCCGAAGTCAACGGACTTGCCGAGATCTTCCGCGCCCGCATCGTGGATGTGGCGGCGGACTCAGTGATTGTTGAAGTTACAGGTACAGAGGACAAGATCGAAGGCATGATTGAACTTCTGCGCCCGATCGGCATTGTGGAAATGGTCCGCACGGGACAGGTCTCGATGACACGTGGTGTCCACGATGGTGTGCGCCGCATGCCCGGCATGAGCGACCGTCACTATGAGGATGTGTCCGTGGCGGCGATGGTGCCGTAGTGTGAGTCTGTCATTGCGAGGAGGGCGTCAGCCCGACGAAGCAATCTCATAATAACTAAAAAATCTTTTCATTGCAGGTGCGTTGAGATTGCTTTGTCGTTCCGCTCCTCGCAATGACATAACACAAGGAGAAGAGCACTTATGGCAAAAATCAATTTTGGTGGTGTGGAAGAGGATGTTGTTACACGCGAGGAATTTCCGCTTGAGAAGGCGCGGGAAGTGTTGAAGAATGAAGTTGTTGCAGTCCTCGGTTATGGCGTGCAGGGACCTGCACAGGCAATGAACATGCGTGACAACGGAATTAAGGTCATCGTTGGTCAGCGCGAAGGGACGAAGAACTGGGACAAGGCAGTGGAAGATGGCTGGGTTCCTGGTGAAACATTGTTCTCTGTGGAAAAGGCGGCAGAGAAGGGGACTGTTATTCAATATTTATTATCGGATGCGGGGCAACGGTCGCAATGGCCGAAGATCGTTGAGAGCCTCAACGAAGGGGATATGCTTTATTTCTCACACGGTTTCTCCATCACTTTCAAGGATGACACCGGTGTTATCCCGCCTCCTCACGTGGACGTGGCTTTGGTTGCACCCAAGGGGTCGGGACGCAGTGTCCGCTTGAATTATCTCGATGGTTCAGGCATCAACGCCAGTTTTGCCGTTCATCAGGATGCAACGGGTCGTGCCTATGAACGCACCGTCGCTCTGGGCATTGCCATCGGCGCGGGATATTTGTTCCCAACCACATTCAAAAAGGAAGTGTATTCCGACCTGACAGGTGAACGCGGCATCCTCATGGGCGCGCTCGCAGGTGTGATGGAAGCGCAATACAACGAACTCCGCAATCATGGACATTCTCCCTCTGAAGCATTCAACGAAACGGTGGAAGAACTCACACAATCTTTGATCCGCCTGGTGGGCCAAAACGGCATGGACTGGATGTATGCCAATTGTTCCACCACTGCCCAGCGCGGTGCGCTCGATTGGAAGGATAAATTCCGCGACGCGGTTGCGCCTGTATTTGTGGATCTTTATCAAAGTGTTCTTTCTGGCAACGAAGCACGCATCACTCTCGAAGCCAACAGCCGGCCTGATTATCGTGAACAACTCGACAAGGAACTCGCCGCGATTCGCAACTCTGAGATGTGGCAGGCTGGCGCGGCGGTCCGCGCGTTGAGGCCGGAGAATTGGAAAAAATAGCCTGCTGGTTCGCCAGCCCGCCGGTCTTCTGGTCCAAAATTTTGATTAATGGACGGGAAGACCGGAAGATAAAAGGACTGGAAGGCAAGGAGATGAGAAGACCATGTCAAATTACGTCAAAATCTTTGATACAACACTGAGAGACGG
The DNA here is from genome assembly GCA_035466615.1 of Anaerolineales bacterium. Classification (GTDB taxonomy): domain Bacteria; phylum Chloroflexota; class Anaerolineae; order Anaerolineales; family Villigracilaceae; genus Defluviilinea. The sequence goes on from DATIUT010000109.1 coordinate 24,186, forward strand.
CGAACAATCACCCGGCGCGACAATGACCTCCGCTGAAAAACTTGAAGTGGCGCGGTCGCTGGCGCGCATGGGTGTGGACATCATCGAAGCGGGATTCCCTGCCGCGTCGCCGGACGATCTCGAAGCTGTCCGACGAATCGCGGTTGAAGTGGGCAGGCCAGCTACGGGTGAGGATGATGCGAGAGTCCCTGTCATCGCAGGTCTGGCGCGCGCGAACAAATCCGATATTGATAAAGCGTGGGAGGGTGTCAAAGAGGCGCAGAAACCGCGCATTCATACTTTCCTTGCCACATCATCCATTCACATGAAACACAAGTTGAAGATGGATCCCGAGGAAGTGGTGCAGCGTGTTTCTGAAATGGTTGCGTATGCGAAGTCTCTGTGTGATGAAGTCGAATTTTCGCCTGAAGATGCAGGGCGTTCTGATCCGGAGTTTTTATATGTCGTTTTGGGCGAAGCCATCAAGGCGGGCGCGACCACGTTGAACATTCCTGATACGGTTGGTTATACAACACCTGAGGAATATTATGCATTGATTGACGGCATCATCAGGAACACGCCGGGCATGCACGATGGCATTACTGTGTCGGTGCATTGTCACGATGACCTTGGCATGGCGACCGCGAACGCGCTGGCTGGTATTCGTGCGGGTGCGCGCCAGGCCGAAGTGACCGTGAACGGAATCGGCGAACGTGCAGGCAACACATCGATGGAGGAAGTGGTGATGTCGTTGAAAACCCGCAAACCTGTATATAACCTTGAGACCGGGATCGACACGACACAATTTGCACGCGTCAGCAAACTCGTCAGCAATTACACGGGTATTGTGGTGCAACCCAATAAGGCCATTGTCGGTTCGAACGCATTCGCACACGAAGCGGGCATTCATCAGGATGGAATGCTCAAGCATCAGACAACATATGAGATCATGCGTCCTGAAGATGTTGGCGTCAATCAAACACAACTCGTGCTGGGCAAACATTCGGGCCGTCATGCGCTTCGCAATCGTCTTGCGGAAATGGGACACTCACTCGATGAAGTTGAACTCGACAAGGCGTTTGCGCGTTTCAAGGAGCTGGCTGACCGCAAGAAAGCCATCACGGATGTTGACCTTGAGGCGTTGATCGCCGATGAATTCTATCGTCCGCGCGATGTGTATTTCCTCGATGGCATGCAGGTCACATGCGGAACGATGGGCATGCCCACCGCCACTATCCGCCTCAAGGGACCCGATGGCAAGGTCCATTTGCATGCTTCGATGGGCTCTGGTCCTGTCGATGCCGCGTACAAAGCCATTGATGCCATCGTCAAAACGCCGAACACCTTGCTTGAGTTCAACATCCACGCCATCACCGAAGGCATCGACGCGCTCGGCGAAGTGACCGTCCGTATTCAGGCGAAGGATGGCGAACAGAAGACGATGGATGCACAAAAAGAGATTCCCTATTCCCGTGTGTTTGGCGGCCATGGCGCGGATACCGACATCATCGTTGCCAGCGCAAAAGCCTATTTGAATGCGATCAATAAACTCATCGTTGCGCAGACCGAGGGATTGAACCCTGTCCACGAGAATCATGCGCACGGTGTAATGCTTGGATAATCAAAAGGAGAAAATATCATGCACCCCCAGGATGACGATCGAGACGTTTTGCAATCTCATTGCTGTGACCCATTTCCCGAGCCGCGAACCATCCCTGCCGGATGGGACACCAGTACGCTTCTCTCCGCGCCGAAACCTGATTCTGTTCAACAAACAAAAGAATCAACCAAAAACGAAGCTGACCAGCCGCGTTAACTTTAATGGTCTTTATAAACATCATGCCTAAAACGTTGTTCCAAAAAATATGGGACTTGCACGTTGTCACAGAACAACCCAATTCCCCCGCAGTTCTTTACATTGACCTGCACCTCGTCCACGAAGTCACATCGCCGCAAGCCTTCACAGGTTTGCGCCAACGCGGACTTAAAGTCCGCCGCCCGGATAAGACCCTCGCGACGATGGACCATTCCATTCCAACGACTCCCATTGATGTCCCGATTGCAGACGCGATGGCCGCGGCGCAAATCAAACAAATGGAGACCAATGCCGCCGAATTTGGAATTACCCTGCACGGCATGGCGAGCCCGCACCGCGGCATTGTCCACGTCATCGGCCCCGAACTCGGACGCACCCAGCCCGGCATGACCATCGTCTGCGGCGACAGTCACACCGCCACGCACGGCGCATTCGGCGCACTGGCATTCGGCATCGGCACAAGCGAAGTGGAACATGTCCTTGCGACTCAATGTTTGCTTCAGAAAAAACCAAAGACTTACGAAGTAAGAGTCGATGGAAAACTTGCCAATGGGGTTTCAGCGAAAGACATCATCCTTGCATTGATCGCCAGAATTGGTGTCGGCGGCGGGACGGGTCATGTCTTTGAATACACAGGCTCTGCCATCCGCGGCTTGACGATGGAACAGCGCATGACCATCTGCAACATGTCCATTGAAGGCGGCGCGCGCGCAGGCATGATCGCCCCTGACGATGCAACCTTTGAATACCTGCATGGACGCGAGTTTGCCCCCAAACGTGAAGAATGGGACAGAGCCGTCGCCAAATGGCGTGCTCTGCCCACCGACGAAGGCGCGACGTATGATAAATCCATCACGCTCACCGCCTCGGAGATCGAACCGATGATCACCTACGGGACAAACCCCGGCATGGGTATGAAAATCACAGATCGCATTCCCACTGCTGAATCATTCAATGAGCCTTCGCAAAAAGCCGCGTTTGAAAAAGCCATGACCTACATGGGACTTCAACCCGGTCAATCGCTCCTCGGCCAAAAGGTGGATGTGGTCTTCATCGGCTCATGCACCAACTCGCGCATCTCCGACCTTCGTCTTGCCGCATCCATGCTGAAGGGACGCAAGGTTTCCGCAGGTACGCGAGTGATGGTTGTTCCCGGTTCGCAGGATGTGAAGAAGCAAGCCGAGCAGGAGGGGCTGGACAAGGTCTTCAAGGAAGCCGGGGCCGAATGGCGCGAAGCGGGGTGCTCGATGTGCATTGCAATGAATGGCGATCAGTTACAACCCGGTCAATATGCAGTGTCCACAAGTAACCGCAACTTTGAAGGAAGACAAGGCAAAGGCGGAAGAACCTTCCTTGCCAGTCCCATCACCGCGGCGGCGACCGCGATTCATGGTGTCGTCACCGATCCGCGTACGTTGTCAGGATAAACCGTCATGGCTCAATTTACTTCAATTACTTCGCACGTCATACCCCTGCCTGTCAACGATGTTGACACGGACCAAATCATCCCTGCGCAATTCCTCAAGGTCACAGATAAGAACGGTCTTGCCGATGCGCTTTTCTTCAACTGGCGTTACAACGATGACAAATCCCCCAACAAGGATTTCATCATCAACAAGCCTGAATCAACTGGCTGCCAGATTCTTCTGGCAGGCGACAACTTCGGGTGCGGTTCGAGCCGTGAACACGCCCCGTGGGCGCTTACCGCATATGGGTTCCGCGCGGTCATCTCCACATCCTTTGCGGATATTTTCCGCAGCAACTCCTTGAAGAACGGCCTCATCCCCATCATCGTGGATGAAGAAACTCACAAGATGCTCTTCGATCTGATGGAGGAGGCGCCTCGCGCCGAACTGACAGTTGACCTGACATCCCAAACTGTCTCCTTCCCCGGAGGCTCGTTCACCTTCCCGATCGACCCATTCAACAAAACTTGTTTGCTCAATGGCGTGGACGAACTCGGATACATCCTGGGCTTCGAAAAAGAGATCGCAGCATACGAGACCAGGGATCAGGAGACCAGCGACTAGCAAACTATGAAAATCCAAATCTACGACACCACCCTGCGCGATGGGACACAATCCGAAGGCTTTACGCTGTCGAGCAATGACAAGGTCCGCATTGCGCAAAAACTGGACGAACTCGGCGTTGCCTTCATCGAGGGCGGCTGGCCCGGGTCGAATCCAAAAGACGTCGAATTTTTTGAACGTGCCCGCGACATGCAATGGAGGAATTCCTTGATCACCGCGTTCGGTTCCACCTGCCGCGTCAAAGGTGGACCGGAAGATGATGTCAATATCAAAGCCCTGCTTGATTCGCAGACACCCGTCTGCACCATCTTCGGCAAGACGTGGACCCTGCATGTCAGGGAAGTTTTGCTGACCACATGCGAAGATAACCTTCGTATCATCGAGCAGTCAGTTGCGTATCTCAAAGCCAGCGGCAAACGCGTCATCTATGACGCCGAACACTTCTTCGACGGTTACAAAGCGGATTCGTCCTACGCGCTCGAAACCCTGGAGGCTGCAATACGCGGCGGCGCAGAGACGGTCGTCCTGTGCGATACCAATGGAGGGACATTGCCCTGGGAAGCGGAAAGTATTGTTCGTGCATTGAAGCCCAGGTTGAATCATCCGTTTGGGATTCACACCCATAATGATTCCGAATGTGCTGTCATCAACTCGTTGATCGGTGTACGCGAAGGCGCGATCCAGGTGCAGGGAACCATCAATGGCGTGGGGGAGCGTTGTGGTAATGCCAATCTATGTTCCATCATGGCTGACCTTGAACTCAAGATGGGCTATCAATGTCTGCCAAAGGGAAACATTCAGTATTTATATGATTTATCCCATTTCGTTGCTGAAGTGGCGAACATCACGCCTGATGAGCATTTGCCGTTCGTTGGCAAATCTGCATTTGCACACAAAGGCGGAGTCCACGTCGCGGCGATGCGGCGTTCTGCACAATCCTATCAGCATGTGGAACCGGAAAGTGTTGGTAATAGGATGCGCGTCGTGGTTTCGGATTTGTCGGGGCGCGGAAATTTGTTGAGCAAGGCTGAAGAACATGGCGTGGAAGTGGAAAGCGAAGAGGTCCTGCCCGTCCTCAACGAGATCAAGGAACTCGAATCACGCGGCTTTTCGTTCGAAGCGGCGGAGGCATCTGTTGCAATGATGTTGAAGCGGCAGGAGTATGGGTATAAACCGCCGTTTGAATTAATTGATTTCTTCGTCAATGTGGAGCATCGCGACAAACGCGGCATCTTTGCCGAGGCAATGGTCAAGGTTCGTGTGCAGGGTGAAGTGCTGCATACCGCCGCTGAAGGGAATGG
>DATIUT010000110.1:0-6407 GCA_035466615.1 Anaerolineales bacterium
GTAAGGGCAAAGACGCGGCGTGAATAATGTCTATAGGGGGATTTGTCCAGCAATGGGAGTAATGTCAACAACCCGATGCCAATGGTGGGGATGAGAACCGTCGCCAGCCATTCGATCTTGCCGATGACGGGGATCTGTCCGTAAAGAGCCAGAAATTTGAAGAGAAAGAGGAAGTACCATTCAGGACGCGGCAGGTAGGATGTGTCGCTTGGGTCGGCCTTGGGTTCGGCGGCAACACCAATAAAGGTGGCAAGCAATAGCAGAACAACAAAAATGCCCAGTGAAACAATCACATCCTTGAAGATGCTGTCGGGCCAGAAGAACTCGCCGCGATTCAGTTCCTGTTCGTAACGTTCATTGATTTTCTTTTTGGTTTCTTCGTTCATGATTATCATCCCGTCATTGCGAGTCTTCGAGAAGCAGTCTCAAACAACCTCAAAACAGAGATTGCTTCGGGCTTTCAGCCCTCGCAATGGCAATGTGTTATTCGTCTTTCTTCGGGAAATGCGACTCGCCGTGCTTAATGATGAGGAACAGGTGCACGCCGATGAATCCTGCCAATATGGCGGGGATCATCCAGATGTGGGCGGAGAAGAATCTTTGCAGGGTAAGAGCGCTCAAGTCAGGTCCGCCGCGCAGAGCTTTGAGGATGAATTCGCCGATGAAGGGGACAGTTCCTGCTATCTGCGTACCGACCGTGGTTGCCCAATAAGCACGCTGGTTCCACGGTAGTAGATACCCTGTGAAGCCCATACCGATGGTGGTCAGCAACAAACCGATACCAATCAGCCACGTCATCTCACGCGGATATTTGTAGGATGCAGTCACGAACACGCGCAACATATGAATGAAGACGACCAGCACCATCAACGACGCGCCCCAGTGATGAATGCCGCGTATCAGCCAGCCAAAGGCAACATCGTTCATGATGTATGTGATGCTGTCGTAAGCATGATCGGGGGAGGGGGTGTAGTAGACGGTGAGAAAGATGCCCGTCAGCCCCTGTAAAACAAAAAGGAACAGACTCGCAGAGCCGAGTGTGTTCCACCAATTGCCCTTTGGTTCCGGGCGGTCAAGGATATTTTTATAGATATCGTTCAGTCCGAGCCGTTCATCCAACCAGTCAAATACTTTTTTCCACATGAATTCACTCCAGGAATGTCACCCTGAGGGAGCGTTCTTGGCAACCGAAGGGTCTCCACTGTTAATGAGGGAGACTCTTCGTGGCGCTGAGGCGCCACTCAGAGTGACAAGCTCAGTATTAGGCTTCCTTGTAAAAAATCTCGAGAATACCCTCTTCCGTGACACGGAATTCACCAAAGCGGTCGAGCGCGCGCGGCGGGGGACCATCCAGCACTTCGCCCTGTTTGCTGAACTTGGCATCGTGGCATGGGCAGAGATAAACCTGATCGTTCTCGGACCAGTTCACGGTGCAGGCGAGATGCGTACACTTGCTGTTGATGATGAGCAGATCGTTGGGATCCTCCGATTTGCGAATGACATATCCGCCGTGGCTTGTGGCGGTCCGCTCCCAGCCATTGACTTGAACACGGGTAAATGAGAACGGGGTCGGCGCGCCGACAGGCATGTCTTCCAGTTTGCCAACGGGGATCCACGCCTCTTTTGCACTTTCACGCAGGGCCGGATCAATGAGATAGGCTATGGTGGGGATGCCAATCACCGTGGTGATGAGACCGCCAACCACCGCAGTGACTCCCTTGATGAAATTCCGCCTGCTGACGGGTTCAGACATAAACACCTCCAAATACGAGTGTTACAGGATTTGTGCGTTTTCAGAAGAATAACAGTACTGGATTGATTTGTCTATAATAAAAATTGGGTTAGAATAAGACCGCTTTGTCAGATTTGCATTGTGGATTATAAGGGTCAAGCCCCTCTTTTTTGGAGGAAGTCTGAAACCAATAACCCATGAGTATTGTCACTTTTAACAAATTTAATGGGAATGAGATAATTCACCATCTTCCCGAAATCATTTTCTCATGGAGGCATAGATGGGACTGAAAAGAAATGTCAGTCTTGCAACAGGCTTGCGATACAAGGGGCAGGGTCCATATCTGACCTTTGTCCTGCATCGCATCGGCGGGCTGGGCATGGGGATCTTTGTAGCCATGCACATACTGGCATCGTATCTGGGAGGGGACATCGGCGGATTTTTGAATGATATTTACGAGAACTGGGCGTTCCAGATATTTATTTTCTTCTGTGCGCTGTTCCATGCCATCAATGGTCTGCGCATCACCCTCAGCGACCTGTTCCCTAAATTGATCGAACATCAGCGTGAAGCCATCTGGCTGGAATGGGCGGTATTCATCCCTGTTTTTGGCATTGCTGTGTTCGTCATTATGAGCACGGCACTGGGAGGTTAACATGCCAAATACAAAATCAAGATCCCTGCCTTTATCGAAACGCGGTCTCAATTTCGAGATGATGATGTGGTTCTTCACGCGTCTCTCCGCATTGGCGATGTACGCGCTGATCCTGTTTGCGATCATTGGCGCCCTGGTCATGGGCGCGCGCTCACAGATGAACATGGCGGATGTATTACGCTGGGGCTTCATGCCCAACTCCACGCACGTGCAAAGCACGGACGTGCCGGACCTCGCTCCCTGGGCAAGCTCATTCTGGAAAGTGACCGGCAGTCTGCTGTTGCTTGTTGCGGTGGCACACGGCGTGCATGGATTTGTCGTGATCGCGGATGATTACATCGTCTCGCCTCGCGGCAGGAACATCGCCCGCATCCTGAGCATCATCATGGTGATCTCTTTCAGCGCCATGGGGCTTTACATCATCTGGACTTCGTAGGAGCATTACCTCAATGGCAAATATTCATCAATTTGATGTAGTAGTGGTAGGCGCGGGAGGCGCGGGACTCATGGCGGGTCTCTATGCCTCACGCGGCGCGAAGACAGCTGTGATCAGCAAACTGTATCCCACACGCTCGCACACAGGCGCGGCGCAGGGAGGTATCGGTGCGGCACTCGGCAACATCGAGGAGGACCGCCCCGAATGGCATACCTACGATACGGTCAAAGGCTCCGATTACCTCGGCGACCAGGATGCGATCGAGTTCATGTGCAGTGAAGCGCCTGAAGCTGTGCTGGAACTCGAACACATGGGCCTGCCCTTCGACCGCACGCCCGATGGCAGGATTGCACAACGTCCGTTCGGCGGACATACCAATAACGAAACCGGCAAACCGGTCCGGCGCGCAGCGCATGCGGCAGATCGCACCGGTCACATGATTCTTCAAACGCTGTACCAGCAATGCCTGAAGAACAAGGTTACATTCTTCGATGAATATCAGGTGCTCGATTTCATCATCGTCAAAGGCAAAGCCGCGGGCATCGTCGCCGTGGAACTTTCCACCGGCGAACTGCACACCTTCCATGCCAAAGCCGTAATCTTTGCTACAGGCGGGCATGGACGTATCTTCGAGGTGACATCCAACGCATACGCCTATACCGGGGACGGCGCGGCGATCCTTCTCCGCCGGGGCCTGCCTCTCGAAGACATGGAATTTTTCCAATTCCATCCAACGGGCATTTACAAGCTCGGCATCCTCATCACGGAAGGCGTGCGCGGTGAAGGCGGAATCCTGATCAACGGCAAGGGCGAACGTTTCATGCCAAAATACGCACCGACCGTCAAGGACCTGGCTTCACGTGACGTGATCAGCCGCGCCATCTATACCGAGATCCGCGAAGGGCGCGGCGTGAATGGCAAGAACTATGTGTATCTCGATGTGCGCCCCGAGTCAGTCATCAAGTATGCGGCACTGGATGGACGCACGAATCCGGATGGTTCTCCCTACACCATCACGGGCGAACAGGTTTTGCAGAAACTCCCCGATATCATTGACTTCTGCCGCGTGTACCTCGGCGTGGACCCGATCACACAGATGATGCCCATCCAGCCAACGGCGCATTACACGATGGGCGGCATCCCGACGAACAAATACGGCGAAGTTGTCGTTGACAGTAACAACACCGTCTTTCCCGGGCTGTATGCGGCGGGCGAATGTGCGTGTGTGTCTGTACATGGAGGCAATCGCCTCGGCACGAATTCCCTGCTCGACCTGGTGGTCTTCGGCAAGTATGCAGGCATCAAAGCCGCGGAGTATGCAAAACAGGCTGACTTTGAGAAACTGCCCGAGAACGCTGAAGCAGACGCGAGGTCGCAGTTTGAGGCGTTCAGGAATGGATCTGGCAAGGAGAACGCATTCGACATATCCACCGAGATGAAGAAGGTCATGTTCGAGGATGTCGGCATCTATCGCAATGAAAAAGGGATGAAGGATGCGCTTAAAAAGGTCAAGGCTTTGCAGGAGCGTTTCAAGGAAGTTCGCGTGACCGATACGGGCAGGATCTTCAACACCGAATTGCTGAATGCATGGGAACTCGGCAACATGCTCGAAGTGGCGGAGGTGGTGGCCTCGTGCGCATTGAACCGCAAGGAATCACGCGGCGGACATTCACGCGAGGATTTCCCCGAACGCGATGATAAGAACTGGATGAAGCATACACTGGCTTGGAAGAAGAACGGCAAGGTCAAGATTGACTACAAGCCTGTCGTGGTCACGAAGTATCAACCCAAGAAAAGAGTTTATTAGTGAGGCGAACATGCAGGTAACTTTAAAAGTCTTTCGTTACAACCCTGAAACGGACAAGACATTCCACTACGAGACCTACACGCTCGAAGCCGAAGAGACCGACCGCATCCTCGACCTGCTCGAAAAAGTAAAGGGCTACAATGACGGCACACTTTCGTTCCGCCGTTCATGTGCACACGGCGTGTGCGGATCAGACGCCATGCGCATCAACGGACGCAACATGCTGGCGTGCAAGGCGCTGGTGCGCGATGTGGGCGATAAGATCACTGTCGAGCCATTGCTCGGCTTGAAGGTGACCAAGGACCTGATCGTGGATATGGAACCGTTCTTCGACAATTACAAGAAGGTGCTTCCGTATTTCATCAACGAATCTCCGCTTCCCGCGGACGGGAAGGAACGGCTCCAGTCACCCGAACAGCGTGCCCGCTTCGACGACTCGACCAAGTGCATTCTGTGCGCGGCCTGCACGACCTCGTGTCCTTCATTCTGGGCGAGCGACCAATACTACGGTCCAGCGGCGCTGGTGACCGCACATCGCTTCATCTTCGACAGCCGCGACGAAGCCGCAGCCGAACGCATGCACATCATCGCAGAGACAGACGGGGTGGCGCGCTGTCACACCGCCTATAACTGCACGCTCGCCTGCCCGCGCGAGATTCCCATCACGAAGGCAATTGGCGAGTTGAAGATGGCAGTAATCACAGGAAAGACCGAGTAGAACAATCAAAAGTAAACAGAAGCCAATCAGCTGCATCTGTACAGATGCGGCTGATTTTTACATGTAAATGGAGAAAAGAACATGAATGCTTTAAAGTTGGCGGCATTTTCACATAACGGCAAAGGCGGAAATCCCGCTGGTGTTGTTTTTAGCGATGAAATGCCAAGCGATGAGGAAATGTTGAAGGTTGCCAGGGAAGTCGGCTATTCTGAAACGGCGTTTTTGGTGAAGCAGGATGACCGGTGGAGAGTCCGATATTTTGCCCCAGCCATGGAGGTCCCTTTTTGCGGGCATGCCACCATCGCCTTGGGGGCGGCGCTGGGCGAACGATTTGGGAATGGCGAGTACAAACTGGTTTTAAATGACAGCCAGATCAGTGTCTGTGCGGAGAAATCTGGAAACGGATTTTCTGCAACGCTTCGATCCCCCAAGACTCATTCGGAAGATGCGCCTAAAGAATTTGTGGATAAAGTCCTCACTTCGTTCAACCTGACATTTGATGACTTAAACCCAGACTTCCCCGTCCGTTTTGCGAATGCGGGAGCAAAACACTTGATCCTTGTTCTCAAGGATCGCAAAATGCTTGCGGATATGAAGTATCCATTCGATGAAGTGAAAGCACTCATGGCTGAACAGGCACTGATCACGATCAGCCTGCTCTGGAACGAATCAGATGAAGTATTCCATTCGCGCAATGCATTTGCATCAGGCGGAGTCTATGAAGACCCGGCAACAGGTGCCGCCGCGGCGGCGCTGGCGGGTTATTTACGTGATATTCAATGGGGCGGGAAAAACGAATTCACGATCCTGCAGGGAGAGGATATGGGCATGCCCTCCCGTTTGCTGGTGAAGTACGGTTCGAAAATTGGGGAGAGTGTATCGGTCAGCGGTGAGACAAGGTATATCACTGAATAGTTCAGAACATTATTCAACATGAAAGAGTGCCGCGTGATGAGGCGGTTTGTCCCTTTTAAGCAAAACTCACTATAATGAACCATGAAAGTGAGGGCAGTATGGGTTTACTTCGTCAGGTTTTCGGACCAAGCAAGGAGGAAATCT
>DATIUT010000111.1:0-2984 GCA_035466615.1 Anaerolineales bacterium
CATCTTCTGGGAATTCACGCTCGTGCCGATGTATTTCCTGATCGGAATCTGGGGCGGACCGCGCCGCATCTATGCCGCAGTGAAGTTCTTCCTGTACACGATGGCTGGTTCCATCTTGATGCTGCTTGCCATTCTGTGGCTTGGCATCTACGGCAGAACCTTCTCGGTGCCGGACCTGATCGCACAGGGCAATATCCCCTCTGATATTCAATGGTGGCTATTCCTTGCATTTACTGCCGCGTTTGCCATCAAGGTCCCGATGTGGCCCCTGCACTCATGGCTGCCTGATGCCCACGTCGAAGCGCCAACCGCTGGTTCTGTCATCCTTGCGGGCGTTTTACTGAAAATGGGTACCTACGGCTTCGTCCGCTTCAACCTGCCGCTTTTCCCTGAAGCCGCGGTCAGAGCCGCACCCTATATAGCGCTGCTCGCCACCATCGGCATCATCTACGGTGCGATGGTTTCCTATGCCCAATCGGATGTCAAGAAACTGGTCGCGTATTCCTCCGTCAGCCACCTCGGTTTCGTGATGCTCGGTCTGTTTGCGATGAACCCCGAAGGTATTGCGGGTGGCATCCTGCAGATGATCAACCACGGTCTCAGTACGGGAGCGCTGTTCCTCCTTGTCGGCATGATCTACGAGCAGACTCACACCCGTGAGATCAAGGTCTATGGCGGTTTGTGGAAGGTCACGCCTATCTTCGGCACGATCATGTTGATCGTCTCACTCTCCTCGATGGGTCTGCCTGGTTTGAATGGCTTCGTGGGTGAGTTCACCATCCTGCTTGGCGCGTTCGGTTCGAAAGCCATAAATAATAATATCTACTCCATCCTCTCCGCCCTCGGTGTCATCATGGCGGCTGTGTATATCCTCTATATGTTCCAGAAGATGTTCCTCGGCCCACAGGGCGAGATCGTGGAAGAGGTCAAGAAGCACGGACACGCCCTGCGTGACCTCAACTGGCGTGAGATCGTCACCGTCCTGCCCCTGCTCATCTTCATTTTCTGGATCGGTCTGTATCCTGCCCCGTTCTTCAACTTAATGGCTCCCGCGGTCAATCATCTCGTGGGAATGTTACCTATCCCCTAGCGATTGGCTATTAGCTTTTAGCCTTCTGCTAACTGCTAATAGCTGATGGCTGAATGCTGGCGGCTAAATACTATGACCCTAACACCCCAAGAATATCAAGTACTGACACCCTATATCCTGCTCACCGTCTGGGCATGTATCCTCCTGCTTGTTGACCTGTTTATCCCGAAGGATCGCAAGGGTATTACAGCTTCCCTCGCCGCTTTGGGTCTTGCCCTTACATTGGGCTTCACCCTCTCGCAGATCGGTCTCGAACGGATTGGCTTCTTCGGCATGGTTGTTCTCGACGGTTTTTCGACCTTTGTCAACGCGTTGCTTCTGGTCAGCGGTTTGCTCGGCGTTGCCCTCGCCTATGGTTACGTCAAACGTATGGGCATCGAACGCGGCGAATACTATACCCTCCTGCTTTTCAGCATCACAGGCATGATGCTCATGGCGCAGGCCGCCGACCTCATCATCGTTTTCATCGCGCTCGAACTGCTGTCCATTCCGCTGTACGTGCTTGCCGCGTTTGCGTATCCCAAAATGCAGTCGGAGGAAGCGGGGATGAAATACTTCCTGCTCGGCGCTTTTGCAACGGGATTTGTCGTCTACGGGACTGCCCTGGTCTATGGAGCGACCGGCTCCACCCATCTCTTCGCCATCTTTGAATCCGCCTCAAACGGGACCTCAAGCCTGCTCTTGACCATCGGGGCCGCCCTGATCCTGGTTGGATTTGGTTTCAAGGTCGCGGCGGTTCCCTTCCACATGTGGACTCCCGACGTATATCAAGGCGCACCGACCGCGGTGACTGCCTTCATGGCCTCAGGCGCCAAGATCGCGGGCTTCGCCGCGTTGCTCCGTGTGTTCGCCACTGCGTTCCCCTCCCTCGCCATGGATATGACCGATGTGCTTTGGGCACTTGCCGCGTTGACGATGATCGTCGGCAACCTCATCGCCATCTCGCAAACGGACATCAAGCGTATGCTGGCATACTCCAGCATCGCGCACGCGGGTTACATCCTCATGGCATTTGTGCCATATGGGAATCCCGAAGTCCGTGATGTTTCCGTCGCGGCGGGCCTGTTCTATCTGGTTTCTTATGCCATCACCAATTTTGGTGCATGGGGTGTTGTAATTGCCCTCGAAAAGAAGGAGCAAAAGGGGCTGGCCATCGAGGACTACGCCGGTCTTGGAAAGAAACATCCCGCCCTCGCCGCCGCCATGACCGTCTTCATGCTCTCGCTTGTCGGCCTCCCTCCGACGCTGGGTTTGGTGGGCAAGTTCTATCTCTTCCGTGCAGTGATTGCTGGCGGATTCACCTGGCTTGCCATCATCGGTGTGCTGACATCGCTCGTATCCGCATACTACTACCTGCGCGTTGTTGTCACCATGTACATGAAGGACGGCGAACCCGAGACCGAACGCGAAATCTGGCTCGGACTCACCACAGGCGCAACCGCAGTTGTGACTGTAGTTGTCAGCCTTGCGCCGCAAATTCTTTTTGCCTGGGCAAGCGAAGCAGTGCTGAAATTATTCTGATCGTCTGTCATTACGGATGGCGCTGGTGGTTGAGTAGCCGCGAATCGGCGTATCGAAACCCAGTGCTACGAAGCAATCTCATTGAATCAAAAACGAGGCCGCGGTTCATCCGCGGCCTCGTTTTTGATTGTCGTTATCTTCATGATGGAGAATTTGAATTTGATTTGGTTGTACGGGCTTTCTTCCCGTTAAGTTAATCAAAGTTGCAGAGGGATGAGACCTGCCTGGACCGAATCAACCTTGGCCCTTTATCCCTGTTCTGGATACAGGCAAACCTGTCCCTTTCCCACTCTTTTTGCATTATACAGGGCCTTGTCTGCATGGCTGAGGAGTTCATTCAATGATTTTGTCGGATCGTCATGTTTGCCTGTCA
>DATIUT010000112.1:0-2754 GCA_035466615.1 Anaerolineales bacterium
TACCCGAATGGCCGTCCCGTCATTCCCTGTTTGTTTCTTGCTCATGGTTTTCCTGTCTCCACTTTTATACGAGTCCCGTTTCCCGGACTGCTTTCTATCTCAATCTGCCAGCCTTGGGATTGGGCGCGTTCCTGCATGTTGATCAGTCCCAGACATCCTTTGCGGCGGGCGCTTTCTGGGAAAAAGCCGATCCCGTCATCCGAGATTTCCATTGAGACGGATTCAGCTTCCTTTTGAATTCGGATCAAAATGTTTTTTGCACGGGCATGTTTGATGATGTTGTTGAGCGCTTCACGCGTAATCTGATAGAGGCCCTCTTCGACCTCAGAGGGGAGGCGCCCGGTCAGATTAGTCTGGATACTGGAACTGATCCTGACCCTGTCCTCCACTGAAATGAGACGGTTTTGAAGGGCGGCAATCAGCCCTTCCTTGTCAAGGATGGGTGGCCTCAACTCATAAATGAGCAGGCGCATATCCGCCAGTGATTCCTGTGCGGTATTCTGAATATCCTCGAGATATTGCCCTGCCTGCTCAACCTGCCCCGCATTGATATTGCCCGTTGCCGCCTGGGCGTACAGGCTGATCCCATACAGCGATTGGGTGACCGAATCGTGCAGTTCACGCGCCAATCGCTGTCTTTCGTCCAATATTGCCAGTTGACGCGCCTGTTCATAAAGACGCGCATTCTCGAGCGCGATGCTCATGGAAGCCGCGAACGTTTGTAAAAGGTGAACATCTGATTTGTCGAACGCGTTCTCGTGATCCACATTTTGTACGCTCAGGATCCCAGTCACCTGATCGCCGAGCAGCATCGGCACCCCAAGCCAGGATCTGGGCGTGGCTGTCCCCGGTAATATCGGCTGTCCGAGACGCGCCGCCTCTTCCGCAACATTGGTGTTGACCAGCAGGGGTTGTTTCGTGCGGATGATCTGGGATCGGAATCCGCCCGGCGGATGTGTACCCGGCGAGTATACACGCGCGCCGCGTTCGATCGCATAGCGATGTTCAACTGTGTTGGATTGCGGGTCATAGGTTGAGATCATCACCACCTGCGCGTTGAAAAAGTTGTGGAACGTATCCCCGACCAGATCATAAATGGACTGGACATCAAGCTTCGAGGCAAGTTCCTGCTGGACGCTGTTGATGATCGTCAGCTCGTTGGCGCGCTGTTCGGTTTCCTTGAGCAGGCGCTGGGTCACAGCAAACAGGCGGGCATTTTCGATGGCGATCCCAGCCTGGTTGGCAATGGCCTGCATGATTTCCAGATCGGTTTGCTCGAAGTCATTCAAATGCCTGCTTTGCACATCCAGCACGCCGATCGCTTGCCCCTTTACAATGATCGGGACGGTCAATTCTGATCTCGTCAAACTGCCTTGCATCCAAACATAATGCGGGTCGAGCGACACATCCGCTGCCAATACCGGCTTGCCAGTATAAGCGACCCATCCGGTAATTCCCTCCGAACCAACCTTCAACCGTTGCGGTTTAAATTGAAAGTTGGGGTCATCCCAAAGTTCTCCCGCCCCCACACGATAAACAACCTCAGCCTTCTCCACCAAACCGATCCCAACATGATAATAGTTGAAGGTGCGCTGGATGAGTCTCACCACCTGGACAAGCAATTCATTGATGTCCAGAATGGAAGTGATCTGCTGGCTGATCTCGGTCAGGATGCGAAACCGGGAATCCTCGCTCGGTTTCACTCGGTCTTTTTGCATGACGATCCCTTCTTAAAACTGCTCACAAATCAACTCTTAAGGTGTTTCCTTGCAACGCTTATATTATTATATGTCGGATATTCCCTGGATTCAACTTATCCTGAAATCAATTCATCATACTTCCTGCGCACTTCGCGGATGTCATCCCACATTTGGGCTTTGGGGGAACCGGGTTCGCGGGACGGGTTTCGCAGTAAATAGGAGGGATGGAAGATCGGCATGACCCAGCGTCCCTGCATTTGGCTCCATTGCCCGCGCAGACTGGTGATACCTGTTTTTCCAAGAATGGACTGGCAGGCAACGTTCCCGGTCAGTAGCATGATGATCGGGTCAATGAGGCGGATCATCTCATTCACATATGGACGATAGTATTTGACCTCTTCATCAGTCGGCTTGCGGAATGACTTTCCTCCTTCACCCGGCGGCAGGCGGAAAACGGAGTTGGTGATGAACACATCCTTTTCAGGGTCGAACTTTCCCGCTTCAAGGATATTATCGAGCAATTGCCCCGCACGCCCGACGAACGGTTTACCTTTGATGTTTTCCTCTGGACCGGGCGCTTCACCGATAATCATCAACCTCGCTTGCCTATTTCCGCGGCTGATGACCACATTCGTTCCCGCATTCGCAAGCGGATCGTCACTCATGCGCATCATGTCACTGAACAAATCGTCCAGGGATGAATATTTTTTTGACCCTGAATGGAATAGATCAAATTGAGACACGGCGACTCCTCATCACTCCATCAAATGTCTGAAGAAATTTTACCGTGGGTGGAAAATTCCCGTTTTGATGGTAACTCTGTCCATTTGCGAATTACATCAACCCCCACAACACATGGAATACGACATCCGTCCAAAAGTGGACACCTGCCGCGGCGACGAAGCCATCCTTCATATATCGTTCGCCCGCGACAAGTCCGACGATTCCGTTCAAGAGGAATATTTCTGCCAGTAAAACAGGATTCAATTCGGCAGTGGAGGAAGCGCCCGTCAATATGAGCGCAGTTCCAAGATGCCCGGCGCCGAACGCCAGG
>DATIUT010000113.1:0-4758 GCA_035466615.1 Anaerolineales bacterium
GTCGAGCGTGGTGATGGCTACGGCATTCTGAATATCTTCGGGAATGTCGTATTGAGGCAGACTTAATTTTTCATTGTCCATTGATGTTCTCCTCGAACCAGTCTTGATAGATTGCGTAAAGGATGTCGTCGTTCGCGAGAGCGGGATCATCCTCGAATTCCGAAAGTCTTATCGTCCAATCGTATATCTGTCGCAAGGTCACCTCATCCATATTGATTTCTGGGTGTTGCCTTCGTAACTCTAAAGCAATGGCGTAAGTTGATTCCCAGGTAAGAGACATTTGTCTTTCGATTTTCTCCCTAACGTATAGAAAGAATTTTCTGGTGGGGAAGAAATAGGGTGATCTTCATCACAATTGCTGATTATACCTTTGGAAGTTTCGAAGTCAATTGAATTTCGTAAAAATATTTTTATAAAATTAAAAAAGTGAGTATAATCACATTGCCACCATGACAACCTCCCGACAGAAAGTACTATCCTATCTCATTAAAAACCGCACAGCCTCTGCGCGGGAAATCTCGCGTTCGTTGAAGATGTCAGCGGCGGCGGTGAGGCATCACCTCAGGATTTTGGTTTCGGATGGACGGTTGGAGATGGAGTCTGTTCGGGCGCGCGAAGGAAGAGGCAGGCCGGAGAAGGTGTATTCGATCCCGCGTGCGGTGCTGGGAGATAATTTGTCAATGTTGAGTGATGCCCTTTTGACGGAAGCAGGTTCATCTGTCAGGGTTGAGGCGCTGGCGAAACACCTGGCTGGGGAATCCGGTTTTGCGAGTCAGCCGATTGCAAAGCGATTGAATTCTGTCGTTGAAAAATTGAACCGGATGAATTATCACGCACGTTGGGAGGCGGGAGCGGAGGGACCGAGAATCCATTTTGGGCATTGTCCGTATGCGGCCGTTATTGGGAAACACGCTGAGTTATGCAAGATGGATGTGAATTTGGTTTCGCAATTGATTGCCCGCCCTGTCTTGGGTGAAGCAAGACCAGAAACACAAAAGAGCGTTTGCCCGTTTGTGTTTCTGGTGGCTTTGGTGCATGAAAACTTGGATAAAGGAGGCGTGAGCCTGTAGGTTTGGGTAATGCCTAAACACACAAAACACGCTCACGCCCGAAATCATTATGCCGTTTGAAAAACTGGTGGAATAGACTGGTGAAGCACTAAAGGCCCAGCGCGCTCGAGAGTACTCCAACAATAAATATCATCACAATTGCGGCAACGATCGCTCCGCAACCCCAGCCGAGCGAAACGCCTCGGCTTTGTCCTTGTGTGATGCCCGGTTCCAGCCTGCGAATATGCCGGACTGCCTGCCAGCCCGCGAACATCCCGGTGAGGAACCACGCAGCCATGACGATGAGCAGAAAGACGAGCAAAATAAGGATGACCATGCCGATCGCCTGTCCGAGCGCCGCGCCAAAGATCTGCCCAACGCATTCGTTGAAACCCAAACCATTGCAATCTGGTGAAGCGCTCTGGATGGCGATCGCGCCTGTGGCGAGCATCAGGCTGGTGATCAAACCGGAGGCGATCATCCCAAGCGGGCCGCTGATGGCCCAAATCCGAATCGTCGGTGACATGTGCTTCCAGGAAATGCTGGGCGCGTTGGGTCGTAAGGCCAGCATGGTGAAAAGCCCGGCGACCAAACCGCCCGTGAACCCACCGATCCCGCCGCTAAAAAGAATGGCCAGGAAATTAAGAAAATCCTCCTGCCCGGCTCTGCCTTGAATAGCGACCAGGATGAAAAGGAATATGAAAACGATCAGCCAGAAGATCAGCCAGCCAAGGCTCCACGCGAACGCCCAGCCCGGCACCTTGCTCAACACCACGTTCATGCCTATCTTCGTTGTTTCCCTCAGGAATGGTTTCTCGCCTGTGGCTTTTCCTGCCCCTGCCTCTATGAGACCATCCACCAGTTTTTGAAAATTATCTGTGTAACTGCCTGACCTCAAGTCCAACGTCTGAATATCCCTGACTATGGATTCAAAAACGCCGCTCCATTTTGCGGGACGATAGATCACGGGAAAGATGGCTTTTCCAAGTTCCAGCGCCTTGTTCACTTCTTCACGTACGTACTTGGATTCCATTGCATCCGGTGACAGGACCAGCATAAAGGCTTTGCAGTCACGGATGCCTTCCATGATTTCATCGTGCCATTTCTCTCCCAATTGAATCGCGGACTGATCGAACCACACACCCGCGACTTGTGCATCCAGGTCAGATGCAAGATGTGTGACAAATTCCTGGTCGCGGCGGGAGTAGGAGATGAAGATATCTTTAGCCATTGGATGATCTCCAGATTATTGTGCGATTATACGCGTGATTGAAGAATTTTGAAAACAAAACCCCCGAAGGTTTTACCCCTCGGAGGTTTTGTGGTTAATATTTAATTATTAACTGCTAGGCGGTTTCCAGATACCTCTCTATCTCGTAATCCGAAACGCGCAGGCGGAACTCATCCCACTCTTCCGTCTTCGCACGGACAAAGGCTTCGTAGGCCGATTCACCCATTGCATCCATAAGGACCTTGTCCTTGCTGAGTTCGGTCAAAGCTTCGCCGAGGGAGCCGGGCAATTCCTTCACGCCCAGTTTTCTGCGTTCCTTCGTGTCGAGGTGATACAGGTTGATGTTATTCAACGGCTTCGGAGCTTCGAGATTCTTTTCGATACCATCAAGCGCGGCGGCAAGCATGACGGTGAATGCCAGGTACGGATTGGCAGACGGGTCTGGGAAACGCAGTTCGGCGCGGACAGCTTTGTCGCGACCCTCTGTGTAACGCGGGATGCGGATCAATGCCGAACGGTTTTGTTGCGCCCAGCCGATGTAGACAGGCGCTTCATAGCCGGGGACAAGGCGCTTGTACGAGTTCACGGTCGGCGCAACAATGGCGGCCAGTGCGCGGGAGTGGTCCAACTGTCCTGCGATGAACGAGTAGGCAAGTTTGGAAAGATGCGCAGGGTCACTCTTATCGAAGAACAGGTTCTCGCCGGTCTTGTTATCGAAGAGACTCTGGTGGCAGTGCATGCCAGAGCCGTTAATGCCGAAAACAGGCTTGGGCATGAAAGATGCGACCAGTCCGTGTTGGGCGGCGATGGCTTTGACGGTGTATTTCAAAGTCAGCACATTGTCAGCGGCTTTGAGCGCATTTGCAAAACGAAAATCAATTTCGTGCTGGCCCAGCGCCACTTCATGATGACCGACTTCCACTTCGAGTCCCATGGCGTCGAGGGCGTCCATCAACGCCGTGCGCACAACGACGGCCTCATCGAAGGACGAGAAATCGAAGTAGCCGCCGGTATCGTGCGGAACGGGATGCACACCGTGCCCGTTCGTGCCCTTGAAAAGGAAGAATTCAGGCTCGGGTCCAATGTTATATGTCCAACCTTTTTCCTGAATCTTTTTCAGTTGTCGTTTCAACGTGCCGCGCGGGTCGCCTTCGAAGGGGTCGCCGTTCGGCATGTGTATATCGCAAAACACGCGGGCGCGCTTCGACTCGGCTGAAGACCACGGCAGAACAGCATACGTATCGGGATCAAGCATCAGGCGCATGTCGCTTTCCTGAATGCGTGCAAAGCCTTCCACCGAGGAGCCGTCGAACCAGGCGCCATCCTTCAATGTATCCTCGATGTGACGGACAGGCATATCCACACTTTTGACTGCACCCGTCACATCTGAAAATTGGAGGGAGATAAATTTGACGTTATCCTCCTTTACTTTTTTTACCAGATCTTTTGAGTCCATTTTCTTCTCCTTTATTGATTTGAATGATTTCTTGTCTCCAACTGCATTGTGCAGACTTTGGACATGAGTGGGATGGGTTCAATCGTTCGCCGCCGGAGCGGGCTGTAACGGCTCTGTCTTGACCTTGACCTGCCGCGCCCAATTGATCAATATCACCGACCCGATGATGATCGCGCTGGCGACCACGATGCGTGCATTCAACGCTTCACCTGCCAACAGCCAGCCGAGGAATACCGCCACCACAGGGTTGACATACGCATACGTGGACAACAACGACACCGGTGCGTTATGCAACAACCATCCATAGGATACGAAACCGACCAGCGACCCAAACGTGATGAGGTAAAGCAATCCCCACCACGACCGCATCGTGACATCCCCAAAGTTGAATCCGTTTAACTCGCCCGTCATCACGCTGACGACGAACAGCGCGATTGCGCCCGCCAGCATTTGCATCCCTGTGGATAGCAGGCTCGATTTGGGCATGTCCGCGCCTTTGGCGTAGATCGAACCCAACGACCAGAGTATCGGCGCGATGAGCAGGACAATTACACCGAACGTGTCAAACTGATGCTCTGCACCGGTAAGTTCAGCCGGACCAATTAGAAAGAACACACCGCTAAAGCCTATCGCCAGCCCCAGAATCGATTTCGGGGTTGGTTTTATTCCTCCCGAACGGAACGTCTCGAACAACACCAGCCAGAATGGCGATGTGGCAATCACCAACGCGGCGATGCCCGATGGGACGGTTTTTTCTGCGAGCGCGACCAGCCCGTTGCCGCCGAGGAGCAGAAACGTG
This sequence comes from Anaerolineales bacterium, assembly GCA_035466615.1. Classification (GTDB taxonomy): domain Bacteria; phylum Chloroflexota; class Anaerolineae; order Anaerolineales; family Villigracilaceae; genus Defluviilinea. The sequence goes on from DATIUT010000113.1 coordinate 4,536, forward strand.
CCGACGATGGCAGTGGCTTTCCAGTTGCTGATGGTTGGGATTGCGTCTCCTGCGGAACGTCTCCATAGGAATAGAACCGCACCCGAGATTGAAAATCGCAATGCCGCGGAAAGGAATGGGGGAAGAGTCTCCACCGCAAAACGTATGGCAAGATACGTCGAACCCCAAACGATATAGAGTGCCAGTAAGGCGATCCAGATTTTTGTTTTCATTTTTCTCCATA
>DATIUT010000114.1:0-9592 GCA_035466615.1 Anaerolineales bacterium
GCGGTTGGCAGCGTCACGTCCGTGCTCACGCGAAGCGTGTATAAGCCAATGAAATGCCTCTGGCTGGCGAAACCGACTTCCACTACACCATTCCGCGAGTAGCAAGGCCCGCCGTATTTCATTAACTCTTTGAATCCAGTCAACGTCGAGCGGCACAGGTCGCGCAATTGTTTCAGCGCGGCTAACCGCTCGGCTGGGACTTCTTTCAGGCAGGCAGGGACTGTTTTGGCAGAGGATTGCATGTAACTCTTGACCTATTCGTTCTTCCCCAAATCCGCTGGATTCGGGGAAGAACATCTTTCCGTAAATAGGGAGGTGGGTTTCGAGCTCCCATAATGCAATTGGCTCAATTTCTGTTGGACTGTGCTCAATTTCTAGTGGACTCGGCTCAATTTCTGGCAAAACCTACAATTAAATTAACACTCACTAAACCCGCAGGCATAACACTTGCGGCAGCCTTCTTCGTTCACCACGGCGGCTTCACCGCACTCGGGGCACAGGTCACCGATGCGCATTTTGTGCGCCAGCACCTCGTCTTCGATGGTATGACTCTCGCCCACAGATGCGTGTCCACCGTTGCCGCCATTGGATTTCTCTTCCATCACGGGCAACGCGCCCGATTTCTCGCGCAGGTACATATCCAGCACCTGACCGATGCCATCGGGCAGGGAACGCACCCGGTTAGGACCCAGTCCCAGCGAGCGGCCGCCGCCAATTCCGCTCAACTGTCGCACTACTTCACGCAGGCGGTCGGTCGACTTGGTCGGCGATGCCATGCGCAAAATGTACGAGATGAGCCGCCCGATCGCCTCAGAGACTGCAGCAGTCTCCGATCCTGCCTTGGCGGTATTGATGAACGCCTCGAACGGCTGGTCGCCTCCGTTCTCGTTGATGGTCACGAACGCCTTGCCGGCGGGGGTTTCCACGCTCAACGTTTTCCCGGTCAATGCGCGCGGACGCGGTTTCTTGGGATCATGCGCAAAGGTGGGAGAAAGCTCGGGTTTGGATTGAGCCGTCTCCGTAGGGGCAAGTCTGAGACTCGCCCCTACATCATTCAATTCCTTCTTTTCCGCAGTGGCTTTTGTCTCCAGCACAACCTTGTCGCGCGAGCCGGTTACGTACACTGTGATCCCCTTGCATCCGAGTTCCCATGCCAGCATGTAGGCAGTGGCAACATCGTCCACGCTTGCGCCTTCGGGGAAGTTGACGGTTTTCGAAAGCGAGTTATCCACGAATGCCTGCAACGCGCCCTGCATGCGCACATGTTCCTCGGCGGTCACATCGCCCGACACAACGAACGTATCGCGCACAGACTGCGGAAGTTCCTTGATATGCTGGCACGTGCCTTCGCGCATCACCTGCTCCACGATCTCCTGCCGCTTCTCTTCGCCAAGGCCCAGTTTCTTCAACGCTTCATCGAAGCGCGGGCTTGCATAAGTTAACTTCAGATCCTTGCCGTTATCGTTGACGTGGCGGATGTACGCCAGCGCGAAGACGGGTTCACAACCATAGCCTTCACAACCTGCGACTGTGGCGATCGTGCCGGTTGGCGCCACTGTGGTCTGCGCCGCGTTGCGAATACCATGCTTTTGGATGCCTTCCACCACCGCATCCCACTGGACCGCGGGCCTGCTCCAGCGATTCTCAAACTTGACCAGCGACTGAGGCGGGGTCCACGTCATATTGTCCATATCGTAGATGGAGCCTTCGATGGCGGGGAACGGTCCGCGCTCCTTTGCAAGTTCGATGCTTGTCACCATGGCGTGATAACGGACGAACTCCATCACCTGCGCGCCGAACTCCTGGCCCTCCTTCGAGCCATAACGGACGCCCGCGTGGTACATCAAGTCCGCGAGGCCCATGATGCCGAGACCGATGCGGCGGGCGCGGTATGCGGCTTCCTTCAATTGCGGCACGGCAGGCACATAGGCATTTGCCTCAACAACATCATCGAGGAAGCGTGTAGCGGTCACAACACTCTTGCGGAGCAATTCCCAATCCACCGTGCCACGCCCCTCTTTGTCGGGCAGTCCGCAGTGCTCGTTGAGATTCACCGAACCGAGACAGCAGTTTTCGTATGGACCTAACCATTGCTCACCGCATTGGTGTGCGACAATACCATTGGCAATCACACTGTGGGTCTGCGGTTCGGTCAAATCATAGACATCAGCATTTCCAACATCTTCAATCGAGACGATTGTCGTTTCAAAGGTCTCCATATTGGAAACACGCGATTTACTTGAAATAAATTCCTGTGCCTTGCCCTGTTTGGCTGTATCCAGAAAGCCAATTTCAGCCACAAACTTATCGCGATTCACCTTGTCAACAAGTAGTTCATAGTCAGCTTGCGTGAAGTATTCCTTCAAGCCTCCTTTACCATCTGGCAGATTGCGGAGACCTGCTTCGCGGCGCTTGTGAAGGCGGCTGACAATGCCAAAATTCAACAACAGCATTTGCACATCGCGCAATAGGTCAATGGAGGAACTTGCAAGGCGAATATTGCATGATTTTTTATGGGAGGAAACATTTACCGTCCCATCCGTTGTGAAAAGTCCCTGCAAGAAACCGACAACTGCCTCTCTCGGCGCTGACCAGATCGAATTCGGCACTCGCTTTTCATGTGCATGGGCAGATAAAACACCCAGGGAAGAGAAAAACTCGTAAGGCAATCGTCCATAGGTCAATTGGCGAACCGAACCACGCTCGTGTAAATGTCCGGAACGGAAATAGTTCTGCATGGTTTCATGAACCATGTTTAACAATTGATCATTCTCATAATTGAAGACCATGCCCACTGGAGAATTGCTTGTTGGGCTTAGCCAGCCGTCGCCAACCAAGGTGCCAACCACCACGCCAAGTTCATGCGACCAGTTCCTTGGCAGATTTGTATATTGCTTTGCAAAGTCGTTACGGGTGGTAATATGCCCGGAAGCATAATCGCCGCCGCGTGCCATCACAGCCATTTTTTCTTGAATATATTCAACGTTCGGCAGAACGGAATTACGACTCCAAACACCCTCACCAGATTGAAGCAGCAATATATCGCCTTCGTTCAATTCTCCAAGTTCAATGTAGCCACGATTCTTTGTAAGAAATTTGTGGTCTGGAGTTGCAGTTACTGTATAGCCATGTTTTGTTGTCAAACGGAAAGTTTGAGCATTCTCGCGCGTCTTCCACGCAGGTGAAGATGCACGATAAACCACGCCATTGGATGTTCCTGAATGTCCGATGCCACCATATGGGGCACGCTGGTCATTAGCCACCATGAAAGTCATCTCATTCTCGGCAAGTTCCTGTATGGTTAACAATCCAAAATCAGTTGCTATGCGGGTGGAGCCAACAAAGCATGGGTTTGTCGCCTCGAGCGGATATAAATGCGGAACGGGGTTCGAGCGATTTGCCGCGTCGAGGAACAACACGCCCGGCTCGCCGTTGTGATGCGCCTGCTTGACGATCTTATCGAAGATGTCACGCGCCTTGACCTTCCCATACGAATTGATCTTTACGTCCGCGGCTTCGGCTTGTTCGAGCGTACCCTTGAATCCCTTTTGTTTCGCATCCTTCATATCCGGGAAGCGCAGTTCCCATTCCTTGTTTTCCTTCACCGCGCGCATGAACGCATCCGTGATTCCGACAGAAATATTGAAATTCGTAATGTGATTCTCGTTGATCTTGCAGGATATGAAATCTTCCACATCCGGGTGGTCAACACGAAGTACAGCCATATTGGCGCCGCGGCGGGTCCCGCCTTGCGCAATCTCCCCGAAGGCATGGTCGTACACGCGCAGGAATCCGACCGGTCCCGTTGCCTGCCCGGCGGAGGTGTGCACCATCGCGCCTTTCGGCCGCAAACGCGAGAACGAGAATCCGTTCCCGCCGCCCGTCTGCTGGATCAATGCCGCATCGCGCAAGGTCTGGAAAATGCCCGCAGAATCGCGTCCCATGTCATCGGTGATCGGTAAAACGAAACATGCCGCGAGTTGACCCAACGGTGTGCCGGCACCGGTAAATGTTGGGGAGTTAGGGAAAAATTTCCTGCTGGATAATAAATGATAGTACTCAACAGTGCGCTCGTGAACGTCTGCGCCCCACTGCTCCTCCACTTTGGCAACATGATATGCCACGCGCCAGAACATCTCCTCCACGTTCTCGGCGGGCTTGCCATCGTCCCCGCGGCGGACATAGCGCTTCATCAACACCTGACGGGCATTGTCCGTCAACTGCGCCTTGGGAAGTCCCTTGGGCATGGGAGGCGTTGGAAGTAATCCGTTCTTTACCTGTTCAGTTTTGGCGGCTGCCTTGCTTGACATTATGCACTCTCCTCTAAAAGATTTTTGAGACGAAAAACCGACAGGAACGACACTCCGCCCCAAACGGAATGGTCACTGTCAGTTAATTAGCTTTCGAGTAAATGATTGATTTCGTCGCGGACGGAATGGAGGTCATCCAGACCAAGGTACACAATCGCGTAACGGATGTAGGCGACCTGGTCCGTTTCCTTCAGAACCTGCATGACCAGGTCACCCACCACACGGGAGGAAACTTCCGCTTTACCCATTTTCTGCAGTTGCGATTCGACATGTCCGATCATGCGCTCGATATCCGCCGCGGCGACGGGTCGCTTGGCGCATGAAATGCGGATGCCGCGCGCCATTTTCTCGCGGTCGAACTCTTCGCGCGTGCCATCCTGCTTGACGATGAGCGGCGTTGCCAGAATCGGCCGCTCGTATGTGCTAAAGCGCTGGCCACAGTTAAAACACTCACGACGACGACGTATTCCACCGTGGCTGTCGTGAGAGGTGTCGAGCACTTTAGAGTCGTGATGCTGGCAGTATGGGCACCGCATTGAATGAAAAAATCTCCAAAATTAGAACATTTGTATCCGCCATCTGTGGGCGTGGAGGCTCTGCATCCCCGTACATTTGGCTGTTTCAGATTGCATTTTAGCATGGACACATCCCCAATTCAAGAGGACGTGCGGGGGATTAATCTTAAAATATCGCAATTTTTAAGCAACGCGTAGAGGAAGCGTTTTATTGGAGCCTGCTCAAAAAGTCCAATGTCATCTCATTGAACTCTTTCGCATTGGATTGATGAGGCACATGCCCGGCATGGATGGTCTTCCCCTCTGCGCGCGGCATCATCTCCACAAGTTTGGGAAACGATGAAGGCGCCAAAGTCTGATCGCGACTCCCCCACACCACAAGGGCTGGCAGGGACATGGACGACAGGTGTCCTGTCAGATCGCCCAGTGTGTTGGGGATGTTATAAACGCCTGACGCTGTGCGCGTGTAATCCAACGCCGTCTGGGCGCGGACGTGTTCGGGCAGGGCATGGATCGCGCCACTGCTGTGTCCCATGCCGATGCTGGTAACGTCAATGACAAGGCGGAATATCCACTCAGGCAGTTGCAGTGAGATCATACTGCTCAGGGATGGATGGCGGTATGTCCGGCGGAGTAGAAAGGGTAACTGCGAGAGTGAATACAACGGGTTGACGAGGATCAGGCCCCGGGTGAGGGCAGGGAAGCGGCGCGCGTATTCCAGCGCGATGTATCCGCCCAGTGAATGTCCAATAATGATGGCGGGTTCTGTCAGGCGAAGCGATGTGATCCAGTGCAGGAAATGCTCGAACACCCAGTCAATGTGATACGCGCGCGAGGCGGGTTTTGGGCTGTCGCCGTGGCCGAGCAGGTCGAGTGCGTAGGACGCATAACCGTTTTTCACGAGTGCGGGGGTCAGGTCGTCCCAATCGCGCAATGACGCGGCGACGCCGTGGACCAGCACGACCGGCGTGCCATTGCCCTGTTGAACAAAATTTGCAGTTGTGGGAATTGCAAGATCATTTATCGTACTTTTCATATCGCCTTACTAACTCTCTTCTCAAGACTTTTCCGATGAACGTGCGTGGAAAATCATCGAGGAAAAACACAAAGCGCGGCACAAGGTGACCGGGCAACCTGCGTTTGCAATACGCAATGACCGCGTTCGGGGTGGGCGCGTCTTTGCCCGCGATCACAAATGCAAACGGATGCCCTGCCACAGCCGTGACCGCAACCTCCTTCACCTGTGGGATCTCGTAGATCACTTCCTCGACATCACGCGGGAAGGCAGGCTTCTTGATCTTGGTCGGGTACCACATATCCGCTTTGCGTGCGATGATACGGACATAGTCATCTTCATCCACCTGCGCGATATCGCCGGTGAGAAGCCAGCCATCTTCTGTAAGGACCTCTTTCGTCGCTTTCGGGTCCTTCCAATATCCCATCATTACCTGCGGACCGCGAATCGCGAGTTCGCCAATCTGACCCGGTTTGACATCCTTATGCTTGCGCGTCAGATCAACGATACGACTCTCGGTGGAAGGAAGCGGCACACCAATCGTCCCCACCCTGCGATTATCGCCAAGGGGATTTGCATGCGTCACCGGGGATGCTTCGGTCAGCCCATAGCCTTCCACGAGGCGGCCCTTCGTCAATTTCTCAAATGACTCCTGCACCTCCACAGGCAGCGGCGCGGAACCGCTGATACAAGCCTTGATGGATTTGATGCTGTACTTCCTCACACCGCGGAAGGCATTGATCGCAACATACATGTTCGGCGAGCCGGGGAAGATCGTCGGCTTGTATTTTTTGATGGTCTTCAATATGTCGAGTGTTTGGAATTGCGCCTTCAGTATCATCGCCGCACCCACCGAAACAGGGACGTTCATCGCTGTCGTCAACCCATAACTATGGAAGATCGGCACAACACACAAAAATCGTTCCCTGCCTTCCACCGCTTCGGGCAGCCAGTGACGGGTCTGCAAAGCATTCGCCACCAGATTCCGATGCGAAAGCATCACACCCTTCGATTGCGCAGTTGTGCCGCCCGTATATTGGATCACGGCAAGATCTTCGGGCATCACTTCAACCATCGGTGATTTCGTGCTATTTCCCCCCAGCCAATCCCTCCAACGAATTGAGTTGCGTAATCCGTATCCGCGATTGCGCCAATTCGAGATCAAATATTTCGGCAACGAAAGATAATCCGCAGGGTCGGTCAACACAACATGCGGCACGCCGCCGCTCTCTTGAATTTGTTTTGCAAGCCCTGCCCACATCGAAAGCGTCACAAGCACGCTCGCATCCGAATCCTTCACCTGCCGTAACACTTCCTCAGGCTCGATCACTGGCGGAACAAAAACTGCCGTCGCGCCTGCCTTCATTGTCCCATAAAAACCGATGACCATCTGCGGCACGTTTGGCAGCAACAAAACAACCCGCGCACCCTTCCCCACCCCAAGCGAGAGCAACGCGTTCGCAAAGCGATTCGCTTCATGGTTCAACCTGCGATACGAAATGCGACTCCCTTCAAAATAGATCGCCGGGTGCAATGGAAATCTTCGAACAGAGGAACGCAACAAATGATGTAACGGAATATTTGGCACGCCCACCGTATATGGCACACCTGCTTCATAATGTTCCAGCCACGGGCGTTCCCTCCGCAAGGCATCACGTCCACCCTTTGGACTCCGGGGATTGCGCTTCGACTCCCGCCACGAGCGTTGACCTTGGCCCGCGAGGAATCTCTCTATCGACCTGTCCACCGCCTCCCGCCGCTCCAACATGACCATATGGCCTGATACGCCAATATCAGCCTCTTCCGCCCCGGGAATGGACACTGTCACCTTTTCGAAGGCGGGGCGTTCGAACACCAGATCACGGTGCCCGCGAATGACAAGCGTTGGAACGAGGAGTTCGCCAAACTTTTCCCAGCCTTTCCAACGAGACATGTTATCGTGGTAAAACTTTTTGAGTGCATGAGGCGGTGCATGCAACCACGAACGCGTGAATGGATCGATCAGGCGCAACAACCACGCAGGCAGGCTCAATCCAAGCCGGAACAACGGATTGAGGTTGAACTCGCCTGCTGTCGCGACCAATATCAGTCTTTCGACCCGGTCAGGGTGTTTCAATGCATACTCCGTGACAATCGCCCCGCCAAAGGAATGGCCCACCAAAACGATCTTCCCCTTGACCTTCAATAATGCAAGCGCCGTTTCCAAATCCTCGACAATGCGCGTCATTTCATAGCCGCTTCCCGGTTTGTCAGAGAGGCCATGTCCGCGCAGGTCCAATGCAATGACGCGATTCTCCACCGCGAACTTCTGCATTTGGTAATGCCACTGCCCAGCCTTGCCGCCGAACCCATGGATGAAGACAAGGGTCCGCTGGGGATGGTCCGGCGAAATATCAATCGCCGAAAGCCTCACCAACGGATTTGTCGAAACGCGCACTTCATACCGATAAAGGCCGAGATCTATGTCCATGTAACAAGTCTACAGGAGGTGACATCAATTGTCAATTTTGTTATACTGCCAAAATCATGGGAAACAAACTTTGCCCCAAAGTCATCCTGGAAGGCACGCGGTTAACCTTCAAAACAGAAATTGCCTTTGAGTTAAACGAACATCCGCGCATCGTAGGTCCGCGCAAGTATCGCTATCACTCACCATTGATCTCTGCCGAATGGTGCACCTTCACCAATTATCCCTGGGGACGCGGACCAATCAACTTCGAGCCGCAGGAGGAATCTCTTGCGCTGGAAACCTACGCGACATGGGCGAGGATGTTCGAGTTGCAAAAGTATTATTCATGGATCGTTGACCGGTTTCACATTTCGACAATTGCCCATCAGAAACAAACCTACAACAAGGATTATGACTTTCGATGGCTTGAGGAGCGTCTGTTGCCATTGAATTTCCGCATGGTTTTTTGTGCGCGCTCGCCGGAAAGTTTTGAAGCCGCGCGGGAGGAGAGATTGAAAGTCTCCGGCAACCCATCCCAATACGATAACCTGCGTTCATTCATCGAACAACAGGAATTGATGCGGGAATTGATCGCCAGGTCCATGTTGCCGAGCTTGACGTTGGATATTTCGGACAATAATATCCCCGCCGCTGTGGAACGAGTCGCTGACTGGCTTGAGCTAACCGGCGGGCTGTATATGCCAGATTAGGAGAAGAGATGAATTTTGACAAGCTTGTTGAATCGATCATCAAGGAGGCGCAGGAACGCGGGGAATTTGACAATTTACCCGGTAAGGGAAAACCTGTCGACTTGACAGCGTACTTCGATACGCCGGAGGATGTCCGCATGGCATATTCGATCTTGAAAAATGCAGGGATGAATTCACGCGAGGTGGATTTACTCAGGGAGATCGACGAGTTGAAACAGGTCCATGCCGCGATGTTGGACGAGAGAAAGAAAAGGGAGATCAGCAGGGAGATCGAGAAGAAACAGATCGAGTTTAGTTTGATCATGGAGAGGCAGAGGCGTCAGAGGAAGCAAAAGTAAATTGGACGGAAACAGGTGGCGGTTTAGAAAAAAGCGGTTTTTATCCACATGCGCTTCGACTGCGCTCAGAGCATATAAATATCCTGCTTTGACAAATCATCCCCATCCTGCTATACTTTTGAACATTGAGTTTGACTTTCGTGGTGCCTCAGCACCATTTGTTTGCAGGACAATCGCATTGGTACGGCACGACCTTCGCGAGCAAGTCAGCGAAGGTTTTTTTCTACCTATTCCTCTCTCTCGACAGGAGAGAGG
>DATIUT010000115.1:0-7406 GCA_035466615.1 Anaerolineales bacterium
TTACTCCAAGGAGAAATCAGTCCATGAACGCCTCCATTCCCTCTCATCCTTCATACGCCAGAGTCGCCGGTTTCACATTCCTTTTCTATATCGCAGCCGGTATTACCAGTATGCAGTTGGGCAGCGAGTCGCAGATAACAGACCTGTTGCTGCTGCTGCAATCTTTTTCCGCCCTTGTACTTGGTGTAACCCTTTACGCCCTGACTCGTGAACAGGGACCGGTTCTTGCGTTGCTGGCGCTGACCTGCCGGATTGCAGAAGCCATCCAATATGGTGAGAGCGCCATTTATTTTTCGGCGGCCAGTCTTATCTTCTCGTGGCTCCTCCTGCGCGGACGGCTAATTCCATCCTGGCTGGCGCAGCTTGGTGTATTTGCCTCCGCCCTGCTCATTGTGATCCTGCCTGCTCAACTGGCCGGATTATTTGGAGGCAGCATGTCCTGGGCGTCGTCCATCACCTGGTTGGTGTGGCTGCCCATGTTGATCTTTGAAGTGATCTTTGCGATCTGGTTGATAACTAAGGGTGTTGCCTTTCCAACGACTCAACGCGGGATATTGAGCGTCCAGTTTCTTGATGGAGTACAACAGTGAAATGAAAATACAAGCTCTTGAAACCTCGCCACAAATCCATGCACGGGCTGCCGGGTTGTTATATCTGCTGACTGTCACCGCCGGAATCATTGCCCAAATGGGAATTAGCGGCAGAATTGTTGTGAATGGTGATGCCGCAGCCACTGCTGCCAATATCCTGGCGCATCAGGACCTGTTTCAGCTGGGTTTCACGGTCTACCTCATTGAAATGACTGCCCAGATCGCGCAGACGGTCATTTTCAATCTCCTGTTGAGACCGGTAAACAAAAGCATTGCCTTACTGGCATTGTTCTTCGGAATAACCGGATGTATTATTAAAACCCTGAGCCGCCTCTTCTACATCGCCCCCTTGCTTGTTCTGGAAAATGCCGGCTACCTGGGTGTATTTAGTATCGATCAGGTACAAGCATTGGCGCTTCTTCTACTCGACGTGAACAATCAGGCAGCCGGGATGGCGCTTTCCTTTTTCGGTTTTTCCACGTTCCTGAACGGCATTCTGATCTTTCGGTCCACCTTCCTGCCGCGTACTCTTGGGGTATTGTCGATCATGGGTGGTTTGGGCTGGCTGACATTCCTATACCCGCCGCTTGGAAACCAATTATTCCCATACATTCTGGTTGTTGGCATGATTGGAAGTCTGGCGCAAATCCTGTGGCTTTTGATCAAAGGCGTAGACGCTGATCGGTGGAAAACGCTGGTGGCTGGAGCAGCCTGACCTCACGGATGCGAATATTTACAGGCTGAACTTCGTTTTAATGATGATGGAGAAATTCGATGATTGAGCCGGCCAAATTTGCCCTGTTCGTTGGTGTCTCGTGGATACTGATCCTTGCACCGGGTCCCGATATGCTCTATGTGATCACCCGAGGCATGGCACATGGACGCAGGGCGGGAATTGTATCCGCCTTGGGCGTGGTCTGCGGGATATTGGTTCACACGACGGCGGCTGCCTTCGGGTTAACGCTGCTCCTAAAGGCATCCACTCCCGCATTTCTCACCGTTAAATATCTCGGTGCAGCCTATTTGATCCATCTCGGCTTCAAAGCCTGGCAGGCAAAGAACTCTTTCCATCTTCAAACTTCAAGCGTAAACTCTCGATCCCTATTCTGGCAGGGGACATTATCGAATGTCCTCAATCCCAAAATCGCAATCTTCTTTTTGGCGTTCCTGCCGCAGTTTGTGGATCAGGGAGGTGGTCGGGTTGCCTTGCAGATGGTGATCCTGGGTCTGACATTTGCGCTCTTCGGGCTGTGCTTCCTGGTGGTGGTCGGCTATTTTGCAGGATCTGTTGGGGCGTGGTTGACCAACCAACCCCGCTGCACAAATCTCCTCCGCTGGCTTACCGGTGGCGTCCTGGTCGGTCTGGGAACACGGCTTGCATTATCCGAATAACACTAATTTTGGAGAAGTTACCATGGAAATCCAGTATTTTGAATTTTTGAAACACCTTGTTCGTTTCAACCGGAAGGTTTATCTTGATCATAATGCGACGACACCTGTCAGCGGCCGCGTCCGAAGAAGGATGAATCAGGTTTTGAAATACCAATATGGTAATCCCTCCTCCTTTTATGGCATTGGCAGGAAATCAGCCGAGTTGGTGGAACAGGCCCGCAAACAGGTGTCGCAGGCAATTCATGCCGACCCGTCCGAGGTCATTTTCACCGGTTGTGCATCCGAATCCAACAATGCTGTGCTCAAATCAGCAGCCGCCCACTTTTACCCCGTAAGGAAGAAGATCATCGCCACACCGATTGAACATCCGTCCATTCTGAATACACTGGCTTACCTGGAAACCCGGGGAGTGGTTGTCGAATACTGCCCGGTGGATGAAAAGGGACGTATGCTGCCGGCTGAATTGGAGAAGCAGATGGATCGGGATACCTTCCTGGTCTGTTGCATCTTGGCGAACAATGAAACCGGCGTCATTCAAGATATCACGGCGGTGACGAATATCGCAAAGCGTCATGGCGCTTTGGTGCTGGCGGATTGCGTGCAGGCACTGGGGAAGATACCGATGGATGTGCATGCCTGGGATGTGGATTACGCTTCATTCTCGGCGCACAAACTGTATGGTCCCAAAGGCGTCGGCGCGCTGTATGTCAAACAGGGCAGTCCCTTTACGCCATTACTGCATGGCGGTCACCAGGAGGGCGGGATGCGGGCTGGAACGGAAAGCCTTCATAATATCGTCGGGTTCGGCGCGGCTTGCCAGAATGTGGATAAACTCTTGGAAGATTCCGCGCGGATTCGGGCATTGAAACAACAATTGACCCAACGGCTCAAGGAAATCAAGCCGGACTGCGCGATCAATTCCCCAGAGACGGAAGCGGAATGTTTGCCCAACACGCTCAGCATCACCTTCCCCGGCGTGGAAAATGCCGGGCTGATGGGGATGCTGGACTATCGCGGGATCGCGGTCTCTGCCGGGTCAGCATGCAGCACAGGGGAGGACACGCCTTCTCATGTGCTAAAAGCAATAGGGTTGTCCGACCAGGCCGCGCGGGAGACCCTCCGGATCAGTCTTGGACATGACACCTCGGTGCGCGACATCCGGTATATGGCGCAGGTCATCCAGGAGTACATTGAGGGGCGCAGCCCGGAAGTCAACATGATCACATCCGCCCAATTGAATGAAACCGTCCTGTTTGATGAAAACATGTTCGTTTTGGATGTGCGTCCGCCAGAGGACCGCAGGCGATTCAAAGGGTTGCCGAACGCCCATGAGGTCGATCCATTGTCGGTCGAAAAATACCTGAAGCAACTTCCACGGGATAAGCACATCCTGGTGTATTGCCCTGGAGGCGGGCTTTCATTCATGGTGTCTTATTATTTGAAATCCAAGGGCTTTAATCGCGTGATTAATCTGCGGGGCGGACTGGACGGTTGGAGGAAGCGGCGCAGTGACCTGTATGAAAAATACGCGGGCCAGAACATTACCGTACTTCAACCGGACACATGGCAGTTTGAGAACGGGAAAAGCCAATGACAACCCATGACACAAAAAACGCAGGTCTAAAAGTGAAAGAATCAAAACTACATTGAGGAGCGGCGACACACAATGAAAGCGATACTCTACACCGAATACGGACCACCCGACGTCCTGCGGGTTGAAGAAGTTGAAAAACCCACTCCCAAAGAAAATCAGGTTCTGATCAAGGTCCATGCCGCGTCGGTCAATGCGCTGGAGTGGCGAGGCTTCTCCATGTCACCGCTTCTTCGCCGCATATTCGGTGGGTTTCGCAAACCCAGGGATCCGAAAATGGGCGTGGACGTTGCAGGGACGGTCGAAGCGGTCGGCGTCAGCGTCACCGAGTTTAAGCCGGGCGACGAGGTGTTCGGGGTTGCCCCGGGTTCGTTTGCCGAGTATGCCTGCAATGGCGCAAGTAAATTCGCGCTGAAGCCAGCCAACGTTAACTTCGAGCAAGCGGCGGCTGTGCCTGTGGCGGCTTTCACCGCGCTGCAGGGTCTGCGTGACAAGGGACAGATACAGCCGTGGCAAAAGGTTCTCATTGACGGGGCATCTGGCGGCGTGGGAACATTTGCCGTGCAGATAGCCAAATCCTACGGCGCTGAAGTGACCGCCGTGTGCCGCACGCGGAACATGGACATGGTGCGTTCCATCGGCGCAGATCACGTCATTGACTACATGCGCGAAGACTTCACCAAAAGTGGACGGCAGTATGATTTGATTCTGGCCGTCAACGGACACCATCCGATTCTGGATTATCGGAGAGCGTTAAACCCCACAGGAATCTGCATCGTGGCTGGAGGTTCCTTCTCTCAAATTCTCCAGGCAATGTTTCTGGGATCAATCATCTCGCGGCTGGGGGGCAGGAAAATCAGTTTCATGGGTGTGGCGACGACCCCTAAGAAAGACCTGCTCACCCTCCAAGAACTGCTTGAAACAGGCAAACTCGTTCCGATCATTGACAAAAGTTACCCGTTGAATAAAACGGCTGAAGCGATCAAGTATCTTATCAACGAACATGCCCGAGGAAAAGTTGTGATCAAAATTGCATGAGGTTGTCCAATCCATCCTTTATAATTCATCCTTCCTCCCTTATACTCCACCCCATGCCCCCTCTCATCCTCGTCGTTGACGACGAACCCAAGGTTGCCCGCCTCGCCCGCGACTATCTGGAGAAGAACGGCTTCCGCGTCACGACCGCCGCGGACGGTCAATCCGCGCTGGCGATTGCCCGCCGTGAAAAACCCGATCTTGTCATCCTCGACCTGATGCTGCCTCAAATCGACGGGCGCGAAGTCTGCCGCCTCCTGCGCCGCGAGAGCGACGTGCCGATCATCATGCTCACCGCCCTCTCGGAGGAGATCGACCAGGTCACGGGCCTTGAGATCGGCGCCGACGATTACATCACCAAGCCATTCTCCGTCCGTGCCTTGGTGGCGCGCGTGCGGGCGCTCCTGCGCAGAACGCGCGGTGAAATCAAAGCCCCGAGCATCGTCCGTGTGGGCGGTCTGGAGATTGACCCGGAGAAATATACGGTCATGTTCAACGGTATCGTCATCAAGCTCACGCCGAACGAATTCAAACTGCTCTATATACTCGCCAGCCGCGCCGGCCAGACCTACACCCGCGAACAATTGCTGGACGACCTGCATGGCGCCGCTTCCAGCCTGGACCGCAGCGTCGACTCGCACATCAAAAACCTGCGCAGGAAACTCGAAGCCGCATCGGGCAACCCCATGATCGAGACAATCTACGGCATCGGTTATCGCTTGATCGAACCGAATCTTTGATATTCAACCCTCATCCTTCGTTCTTCCCCATGTCCAGCCTTCCTTCCAGACGCCGCACAAGCCGTTTTGTGCCTTTCGCAATTTTCTTCCTCATCACCGCCTTCATTTTCATTGGAGGCATCGCGGCAATTCTCTATCTCCTCTTTTCGGAATACTCCGGTGTCAGGAACATCTGGATTCTGCTTTGCGGCGCTCCCGTCGTTCTGGTTGTATTCGTTATCTTCACGGTCTTCAATTTATACACCCGCTTCGGCAGGCCATTGGAGGAACTCTTCAACGCCATCAACGCAGTCGAGGAGGGGGATCTCTCGGTGCGGGTGCCGGAGAAAAATTCCGATATGTTCAACGACCTGATCAAGCGCTTCAACAAGATGGTCGGCGAACTCGAACGCGCCGAACAACAACGCCGCAATCTCACCGCCGATATCGCCCACGAACTCCGCACACCGCTGCACATCATTCAGGGCAATCTTGAAGGCGTTCTCGACGGTGTATATCAACCAACACCTGGGCACATTAATGCCACTTTGGATGAGACCCGGCTGCTTACCCGCCTCGTCAACGATTTGCAAACCCTCTCCCTCGCCGAAAGCGGACAACTCCTGCTTCATCCCACCCGCTTTCGGATCGCCGATCTGATGGCAGACCTCAGTTCAAGCTATTCCGGACAGGCCAATTCCCAGGGTGTTGCCCTGAAAACAGGTCTTGCCAATCCAAACCAGCAACTTACCGCCGATTATGACCGGCTCAATCAAGTTTTATCCAATCTCATTTCGAATGCCCTTCGTCATACGCCTCAGGGGGGCATAATCTCCATTGAAGCGGGGCCGGGTTTGACGGACGAACGCGGTGTTCGGATTTTGGTCAGGGATACAGGTTCGGGCATCCCATCCGAAGACCTGCCGTTCATTTTTGACAGGTTTTGGCGCGGGGACAAATCGCGCACGGAGCGCACTCACAGTGGACTTGGCCTGGCGATCACCAGGCAGCTTGTTCAGGCGCATAATGGAACCATCGAAGCCCAAAGTGTAATGGGAATGGGTTCGACCTTCATCATCGAGTTACCAGAACATTTTCAGGCCGACAAAAGTCAACATGCCCAGGAATAAACCAGGCAGGGCGGGGATGTCCCCTCTTTGTCTGCAGACCCACAGCCTGCGCCAGAGTTCCAGTC
This sequence comes from Anaerolineales bacterium, assembly GCA_035466615.1. Classification (GTDB taxonomy): domain Bacteria; phylum Chloroflexota; class Anaerolineae; order Anaerolineales; family Villigracilaceae; genus Defluviilinea. The sequence goes on from DATIUT010000115.1 coordinate 6,523, forward strand.
CCCAAAGGGACAGCAACACAGCAGGCAGGGGAAAAAGGCAGGCCAGGCCGCTGATCGCCAGCAGATCTGCCCGTCCGATGAAGCTCCTGCGATACCCATATCCGCTGAACAGCACCGGCCAGACAGGTGGATAAAACAACAAGGGTAATATGAACCAACCGGATAGATTGCGGAAGATGCCCCAGGCACACGCCAGCAATACGATCCCGGTTTGAAGGGGTGTGACAGGAAAGGTTAACAGGATGGTTCCCAATAGGAACACTTCGATCCCGGGAACCAGCCGATAGCGCAGGTCGGCATAGCTGAACAGGGAGAAGGAGACCAGCGCAAACGTTTCGGCGAGGGTCATGAACGATCCTCTTCATCCCGGGTGTTTGGCATGAATGTGAGGATCTCTCTCACCCGTGTGGCGTTTCCGATTTCAGAAGCGCGCATCAACGGGTCGCGCGCAGTCATGATCTCTTCCGCGTGATCCAGATACGCCCTGGTCATGTGGGCTGTTTCTTCCGGGTATTGCGCGGCGAATACATTCGGGTCCATTCCATGCCGGGCGATGTCCGAAGACATGGACTGAAAGCCCTTTCGGAATTCCTGGGGTGAACCATTGAAGTTGGATTGAATGGAGGCATTCACCGATGGCGAGAAACCAAAGTCATCCGAAGGTGATGAAGGTGGAGCGCCATTGAAGCGTTGCATCCGTTCCCCCAATTCCGCCTGTCGCGCCGCCAGTTCATGTCCATGTGCCAGCGAACGATTGTAGGCAGCCGGGGCACGCAGTCCCATTGCTTCCAGATTTCCAGCTTGCTGTGTTAATTGTCCTGCCGCATTGAGATGACTCATCGCGGCTTCTGCTCCGGTGAGTCATCTCGTGGCAGCGGGTGTTG
>DATIUT010000116.1:0-8267 GCA_035466615.1 Anaerolineales bacterium
TGTTCAGCGCCCTCAGCGACCCGACGCGCCTGCGCATCATTTCTGTTTTGCTCGAAGGTGAAATGAACGTGGGCGACATCGCCTCGCAACTCGGGATGACCGAGTCCGCGGTATCGCATCAACTGCGCGGACTGCGTCACATGAAGCTTGTACGAAGCCATAAGAAGGGACGCCAGGTCTTCTACGCGCTCGATGATGACCATGTGGCAAAACTCTATCGCCTGGGCCTCGATCATGTGGAACATGGATAATTTATGACTCAATCCCACTTGCGCGAAGTTGCGCACCAACCCACAAAACGTCTCTCCATTTCCCTTTTCCTAACGCTGGCGTTTGTCATCATCGAAACCGCAGCAGGGATTTTTTCGAACAGCCTTGCCCTGCTCACTGATGCGGCTCATAACCTGACTGACGTCATTTCACTCGCATTGAGTTGGTTCGCCATCCGCATCACGACTCGTCCCGCCAACGAACGGAAAACCTATGGCTATCACCGCGCGGGTATCCTTGTCGCGCTTGTCAACTCAACCACACTCGTATTGATTTCGCTTGGAATCTTTTACGAGGCATGGCATCGTTTTATTTCACCGCCTCAAGTGAAGCCCGGCATTCTCATTGGTGTGGGGCTTATCGCTGTCATCATCAACATTGTCACAGCCATGCTTGTGCATCAGGGGAGCGAGTCTGATCTCAACCTCCGTTCGGCATTTGTCCACCTCATGGGCGATGTGCTCTCCACTATCGGCGCGGTCATTGCGGGTGTCTTCATTTATTTTACAGGCGCCAACTGGCTTGATTCGCTGGTCAGTGTGTTGATTGGTGGCCTCATCCTTTACAATGCGTGGGGCATCCTGCGCGACGCGGTTGATATTCTCCTTGAAGCCAAGCCACGCGATATTGACTCGGCAAAACTGGTCGAAGACATGCTCGAAATCCAAGGCGTGCTTGGTGTTCACGACCTGCACATCTGGAGCCTCACACAAAACCTCCGCACCATGTCTGCCCACATTCTTACCAATGACCTCTCCATTAGTGCAGGTGCAAATATTCAACGAAAGATCAATGAGGTCGTGTATCACCGCTATAATATCGCCCATGCAACTCTCCAATTGGAATGTGTGGACTGTTTCCCCGACATGTTGTACTGTGACCTCAATAATCATATTCTGGAAAAAGAACCGCTTTCTCTCCCAGCCGACGATTGATCCTGCCAAACGGAATTTATCCATGCCTTCACTTTTATCCGTCATCTACGTTGCCCTGGGCGGCGCACTGGGGTCAGTATCCCGCTATCTGCTCGGCACATGGACTCAGGCCCAAAGCAGAAGTCTTGATTTTCCCTACGGTATATTGACTGTCAACCTCATCGGATGTTTCATCATTGGTTTTTTATCCCAACTTGCAGAGACACATGGAGCGTTCACTCCTGAATCGAGAGCGCTTGTTTTTATTGGAATTCTCGGGGGATTTACCACCTTCTCCTCCTTTGGCAACGACACAGTCAACCTGCTCCGCGATGGTGAGACCTTCAACGCTTTGGCAAATGTTGGTGCGAATGTTATATTCGGCCTAATTCTTGTCTGGTTTGGGCGGGCTGTCGCATTTTGGATTTGGAGATAACTATGCAACTTCCACAGGAAGGTTCACTGCTCCGCATCTTCATCGGTGAAGCGGACAAACACGAAGGCAAACCGCTCTACGAATGGATCGTTCTTAAAGCGCGCGAACTCGGACTGGCAGGCGCGACTGTCCTGCGCGGCATGATGGGGTTTGGCGCGAACACGCGACAAATCCATACCTTCCGCTTTGATACCCTTTCAGAGGACATGCCCATCATCGTGGAAATTGTGGATATACAGGATAAATTGGAAAAATTCCTCGAAATCATCGAACCGCACATCAAGGCAGGGCTGGTGACCATTGAAAAAGCACAAGTCAAGTTTTATCGGTTTGAGCCGTAGCCATCCTCCATGATAAAGATCATATTGCTGAAAATCTGGCGGATATTTCCCCTTTGGCTTCAGGAAATCGCATCCCGAATCATACGCCCGTTGTTCCAGGTCTTTGCGGTGGCTGTAATATTCGACCGGGATGGAAAAATCCTGCTGGTAAAGTTGACCTATCAACGCATTCACCCTTGGGGATTGCCGGGCGGAAGTTTGGATTATGGTGAAACTCCCGAAGATGCAGTTTTGCGGGAAGTCTGGGAGGAGACCGGCTGGAAAATTGCGATAGATGACTTTCTGTTTGTCAAAACATGGACACCCGACCGCGTTGGCCTGTATTACATCTGTCACATAAGTGATGGGGAGTTCCATCCCACTGATGAAGTGTCGGAGTTTGGCTATTTTTCATTGGATGACCTGCCCGATGTCCGCCCGCTGGATGTTGGGTTAATAAAACAAATTTATGAAAAGGTGGAACATGAACTGGCTTGAAGTTTCCCTTACTGTGGACGGCGAACTTGCCGAATCTGTTGCTGATGTCTTTGCGCGTTTTGCACCCAATGGTGTGACAACCGAGCAGGGTGTGAAATACAATGATGCAGAAGATGCGGGTACACCGACGGGACCGATCACTGTCCGTGCGTATTTGGAAGTGAACGAGCAACTCGAAGAAACGAAACAAAAACTCGAAGAGTCCCTTTTCTATTTAGGGATGATCCGCCCTTTACCCGCCCCTGTTTATAAAGAGATGGAGGACCAAAACTGGATGGAAGCCTGGAAGCAATACTACAAGCCCATCCTCATCGGACAGCGACTCCTCATCCTCCCCGCCTGGATGGAGTCATCCGAGCCGGGTCGCATAGTCATTAAGATTGAGCCTGGCATGGCGTTTGGCACAGGCACACATCCCACGACGCAATTGTGTTTGGAGTTGATGGAATTGTTTTTTGCAGGGGCGGACGGCCGTTCGCTCCTGCAAACGATTGATGTGGGTTGTGGCTCTGGAATTCTCTCCATCGCGGCGTTGAAACTTGGTGCAACGAAGGCGTTGGGTGTGGATATTGACGAAGAGTCGATTGTCAAATCTCGTGAGAATGCAAATATCAATGGAGTGGGAGGGGAGTTAATCCTTGGCCTGGGTTCGGTGCAGGAGATTCTCGATGGAAAGTTCGAATTCAAAAAAGCGCCGTTGGTGGTGGCAAATATTCTTGCGTCGGTGATCGTACGTCTGTTTGATGCGGGGATGGCGGATTTGATCGAAGAAAATGGGGTAATCATTTTGAGCGGGATCCTGCAAGAGCAGGAACAAAGCATCATCGAGGCCGCGCAGGCTCGGGGTCTGGGAATGAACGAGCGGAGGCAGATGGGGGATTGGGTCGCGTTGGCAATGAGCAGGTGAGTCCATAAAAATCCCCCTTATGTCCGATTGTCTTATCAATTGATTAAGATAAAATTTTGACTTAATTTTATAAGGAGAATTTCATGAAAAGCAATGTTAGGATCGTAATGACAGTTGCGGGTCTTGTACTGGCGTCACTGGCATGCAGTTTGTCCGGCAGCGGCGCTCTCCTTGAAGATGATTTTTCAGGCAGTGACACCAATTGGGACACAGGCACAGACGCAGACAGTTCAGTGGAATATTTGAATGAGACGTTGAACTTCTTCGTCAATAAGGATTTCTGGTTCGTGTGGAGCACGCCCAATGATGAGACCTACGAAAATATCCACATTGAGGTAACAGCCAAAAACGATTCCACCGACCCAACAGGAACATTCGGTATAGTTTGCAATTTACAGGTGACCGACACATCCTATTATTTTGCGGTTACAGGCGCGGGCGAATACGCCATTGGCAGATATACATTGACGGATGATGTGCTCCTCACCAATGGCGGCGAGTGGGGAACCTCTGACGCAATCACACCAGAAGCGGCTTCATATCGCATCGGTGCGGATTGCGGTAATGGCACGCTGACCCTGTATGTGGACGGTCGGCAGGTCGATTCGGTGAGCGATACGACATACACGTCAGGAAATGTCGGGTTGTTTGCCTGGAGCGGCGAGCAACTTGACGGTACGAAAGTATCTTTCGATGATTTTGTGGTGACAAAACTGCCATAGTGTTTGTTCAATCAGATCAAATCCTGCGTTCGAAAGGGCGCAGGATTTTTTAATTTCAATCAGAGAGTTTCTGTGCTATTATTCGAGGGACATGGACCGCCGCAGACTCATCCTTTACTTGCTCCTGAATGTATTCGTTTCAGCCTGTGTGACGGGCGGCATCCTGTTCTGGTATGACCGTAATTATCGCTCGGTGAGCGTTTCTTCCGTACAGCCTGTTGTACCTTCCAACGGTCAAAGCGACGTTCCCGCGGCTTCATTCGACCCGAATGTGGATATCCCCGTCGAGATCGTCAGCATCGTGGGAGCAGGGACGTTGAATGCCGAGTGGGTGATCGTTCGTAATGCGGGCAGTGAACCGATCAATCTTTCGAGCTGGCAGTTGAAGGATACAAATCGAAATGTGTTCACCTTCCCCAACCTGACCTTGAACACGGGCGGCGCGGTGCAGATCCATACCGTTTCAGGGACAAATACGGTCATTGACTTATATTGGGGGCTGGGCGATCCCGTCTGGCAATCGGGCGAGGAAGCGCAGTTGCTCGACCCGAGCGGAAATGTCCGTGCTATTTATACAGTACCGTAATATAAATCATCTGGTGGTCGAGTAGCCCGAAGGGCATATCGAGGCCACCAATACCATGCAAACAAGAAAATAAACATATACCTGAAAATTGGCGGTTTCAGTACGTGACGCTTACAGCGCCACTGCTCAACCAGCGATGTATAAATAAAATGGCTCAAGCACTCTACCGAAAATACCGACCAAAAGAATGGAACGAGGTGATGGGGCAAAGTCACATCGTGACCACGTTGACCAACGCGATCAAGGCGGATCGCGTTGGTCACGCATATTTGTTCGCAGGTCCGCGCGGGACAGGCAAGACCACACTGGCGCGTCTTTTGGCGAAAGCGGTCAATTGCACAAATCCCGACCCTGCCAAGCGACCCTGTAACGAATGTGAACACTGCAAAGCGGTCAACGACAATCGTTTTATGGACCTGATCGAGATCGATGCAGCGTCCAACACCAGCGTAGATGATGTGCGTGATTTGCGCGACAAGATCAACTTCTCGCCATCGCAGGGCAGGTATAAAATCTACATCATTGACGAAGTCCACATGCTTTCGACGGCGGCGTTCAATGCGCTTCTCAAAACGCTCGAAGAGCCGCCGCCGCACGCCATCTTTGTTTTAGCCACCACTGAGATTCACAAGATCCCTGCAACAGTTCTCTCGCGCTGTCAGCGTCATGAGTTCCGTCGTGTTCCCGTGGACGAGATCGTCACGAACCTCAAGAACATCATCAAAGCCGAGAGCATCCGGGCGGACGATGATGCGCTGATTCAGATTGCGCGCCAGTCTCCAGGCGGTATGCGTGATGCGATCTCCCTGCTTGATCAACTTTCGTCCACGGGCGATAAGATCACGCTCATCCTCGCGCAAACAGTGCTTGGCACTGCCGCGAGTCAAACCGTGCTCGATGTCATCACATCCATCATGGAGCACGACCCCGCTCATGGGCTCGAGACCATCCACAAGGCGCTTGATGCGGGAGCCGACCCGCGCTCGCTTACGCGTCAGATCGTCGAGTATTTGCGCGGTCTCATGCTCATTCAAATGGGCAACACCGATCAAGTCGAAGCCACTGCAGATGTCAAGAAGCAGATGCAGGCACACGCCAAATCCTTTTCGACGAGCGATGTCCTGCGCATGACGAAAACCTTCAACAATGCCGCTACGGATTTGCGCGGCGGCTGGCAGCCCTCTTTGAGTCTGGAACTTGCCTTGGCGGAAGTGTTGGACGATACCTCCCCTCAATCCTCCCCAAATCGAGATTTGGGAGGGACGCAAGAGGGGGCACCCGCCGCGCTATCATCCCCTAGTGGGACGCGTCGGACCAAACCTCAGCCTGCCACTGCTTCGAAAACAGAATCCAGGCCTCAGGCTGAGTCTGAGGCGCCGCATCCAGTGGAGAAGTCCGCTGTCAGCGCGGGTGATGTCATCAAGGCGTGGAAGCATATGTCCGCGGCTCTTCCAAAAGCACAGGCGAATCTTTCGGCGTTGATGAACTCGGTCAAGATGATAGACGTGCAGGGCAGGACGTTGATATTGGGCCTGGCGAGTGACGTGCTGGTTTCAAAGATAGACAAGCCCGACCAGATCGAAGCGATCCAGAAGTTGATCAAAGATGAGTTTGGCGCGGATGTGAGCGTGCGTTGTGTGGTGACGAATGCGAAAGGCAAGATCCCCCCGAACGTGGCGCAGGACGGCATGGTGGCAACCGCCATCCAACACGGCGGTGAGATCGTGGATATGCAGGATTGAAATAGCTTCTCAATATGATGGAATTGATAATCGGTGCTGCCATTGCTTTGGTTAGTTCAATAATTACTAGTCTTGTTGTTCATGGGCTTGAATTGAAGCGCAGTAAACAAACCCGACTGTGGCAACTTGAAGATACTAGACGAGTAGCCGTAAGTGAAAATATCAAATCACGTATAACTCACATTGAGGATACAATCGATACTCTTTGGGATGTTGCTCTGTCAATTACTAAAAGAGAATCCAGTCTTATAGGAATGACCAAAGATGTATCTGCGCAAAACCTACTGCGAGTTATCCTTTCCGAAGACGAGAAATCTATTCAAGATATTCTGTATTCAATGAAAGCCTCCGATTCTAAATCGTTTAATAAAACTTCTGATAAGATTATTAAACATATTTCACAAGAAGATGAATATAGAGAAAGAGAGTCTGAGTTGGTGTCTAATGCAATGAAGTCACTTGCTTATATTTCTTCATTGAATCAGGAAGATCTTACTAAGGATGCAACTAATCTAATTCTATTAGTCGCTCAAGAATCAGCTCAATCAAATATCCTCTTGGAGGCAATGAAGAGCAGAAAAAAAATAGCTATTAAAACTGAACGAGACCGTATCCAAAAATTTATTTCTAAATTTATTGAATTGCACAGTGCAATAATTAATCAAATTGCATCGTTGCAAATAGAAGGTATTTTGTCGGGAGAGAAGCAACATGGCTAAAGGATTCAACAAAGGACCACAAATGGGTGGGGGGATGATGCAACAACTGCAACGGATGCAGAAACAAATGGAAGAAGCACAGGCGAAACTTGCCGTGGAAACGGTCACTGCAACGGCGGGTGGCGGCGCGATCAAAGTCGTGATGACTGGCGACCAGAAGTGTCAGTCCGTTGAAATCTCCCCCGATTTCATCAAAGACGCGGATGCAGAAATGTTGCAGGATTTGGTCCTCTCCGCAGTGAATATGGCTCTCGATCAATCGCGCGAACTGCAACAGAAGTTGATGGGCCCGCTGGCGGGTGGATTGCCGTTTTAAAGTTCCAGGTTCCAGGTTTCAGGTGCCAAGTCACTTGGAATGTGGAACTTAACACCTGAAACCTATGCTTCTCCCCGAATCCATTCAATCACTAATCAATGCGCTTGAGCGACTTCCAGGCATTGGACCCAAATCCGCTTCACGGCTGGCGTTCTACCTTTTGCGCACCACCGACGATGTTTCGGAAGATCTGGCGCTTGCCCTGGCAAATCTCAAAGCAAACACTGCCTTTTGCCAGGAATGTTTCAACATCACCGAGGCGGGACGCGAACGCTGTGAAGTGTGCGAGTCCACGCGGCGGGATGGAAGCATCATCTGTGTTGTCGAAGAAGCTTTGGATGTCTTGGCTTTGGAGCGTACAGGTGGTTATCAGGGAAAATATCACGTCTTGCAGGGGGTCTTATCTCCCATCGAAGGCATTGGTCCTGATGATCTGAAGATCAAACAATTGCTGGCGCGTGTTGCGAATGGGGGAGTGAAGGAAGTGATCCTAGCAACAAATCCCAGTATGGAAGGGGATGCGACAGCACTGTATCTCCAAAACCAGTTAAAACAATTTGGCGTGCATGTCACCCGTCTCGCGCGCGGCCTGCCCATGGGCGGTGATCTGGAATACGCAGATCAAAACACATTGTTGCGGGCGTTATCTGGAAGGCAGGATATGGCATGAAAAAATCGCCCCGCAAGGGGCGTTCTTATTGTTTAGGAAATGACTTCAATACATCCTCAAGTTTGGGTGTTTCAGGGGAAACTTTGAAACCTGCAAGACGACGATAAATCTCCGCTGCGGCCTCGTGGAATCCGTCTGGCAGACCTGCCGCATGCAATGTTGATGCG
>DATIUT010000117.1:0-2938 GCA_035466615.1 Anaerolineales bacterium
ACCAGGAAAATGATTGTTGTTTGAATCGTGCGTGAAAATTGATTCCTCATATTAAATGTGAGTGCGCTATACGGCCGCCACGGAAGGCGGAACGCCCATTAAGGATTGTGGCGTGTACTACCGCGTTCCAAACCAACCAGATATCGGCTCAGACCATCAAAATCCTCAAACACCATGCCCGCACCGCGCGCCACACAAGTAAGAGGATCCTCGGCAACCCACACGCGCAATTTCAGTTCGTCAGTTAAACGGTCTGCCAATCCCTGCAACAAGCCGCCGCCGCCTGCAAGACAAATGCCGACATCCATCAAGTCCGACACGATCTCCGGCGGCACCTCGTCCAACGCGTCGCGGATCGTATCCACGATTACCTGCACCGAACCGGATAACGCCTCGCGCATTTCAATGGACGAGATCTCAATGCTCTCGGGCAGCCCGGTGACAAGGTTGCGTCCGCGTACCTCCATCGTCTTTTCAGGATGGAGCGGATATGCAGAACCAACCTTCCATTTGATCTGCTCGGCAATGCCTTCACCAACCAGCAGGTTATATTTATTCCTCAAATACTGGATGATGTCCTGATCCATTTCGTCGCCAGCCACACGCAAAGAACGGGACGCGACAACGCCGCTCATGGACAGCACGGCAACTTCCGTCGTTCCGCCTCCGATATCCACAACCATGCTCCCGCGAATGTCTGAGATGGGGAGTCCGGCTCCCAGCGCCGCCGCTATCGGTTCCTCGATCAAATAAGCCAGCCGCGCTCCTGACGCCATGACCGCGTCATAAACTGCCCGTTTTTCGACCTCCGTCACGCCAGTGGGAATCCCAACCACCACACGTGGACGCGGCAGTGGAACAACGCTCTGTTCATGGACCCTGCCGATGAAATATTCCAGCATCACCTGTGTAATATCGAACTCAGAGATTACGCCGTCGCGCAACGGGCGGACCACTGCGACATTGCCCGGTGTGCGTCCCACCATCTCCTTGGCTTCCAAGCCAATGGCTAAAGGCTGGCGTAACCGTTTATCAATCGTTACCCAGGATGGTTCGTTAATGACAATTCCCTTGCCGCGCACGTTGACCAGTGTGTTCGCGGTCCCCAGATCGATTGCTATATCTAATGAAAAAAGGCCCAACAGCCAGTTAAGCGGGTTGAACGCCAAATTCGGCTCCTCGACGAAGGTATCAAAGCAGGTTACTACTTTGGAAGTATTATACCTAACAATTCGTATCCTCGTATTGTGCAATGGGTTTAAGACAAACGAGGACAGACTACATTTTCATCTCAAATAAGGAGAAAACATGTCGAAAATCGCAATCGTGACGGATAGCACTTCCTATATTCCGACTGATCTGGTGCAAAAACATAATATCACGGTCGCACCACAGGTATTGATTTGGGACGACAAGACTTATCGTGATGGCATTGACATTCAGTCGGCGGAATTCTTTGCGCGGCTGAAAACTTCCAAAACAATGGCAACCACATCCCAAGTGTCGGTGGCGGATATGCAAAGCATTTTCCAGGGATTGGTGGATCGGGGCCATGAAGTACTAGGGATGTTCATCTCATCCAAACTGTCAGGTACCATCCAGTCTGCAACACAGGCAAAGGACTTGATGGAAAACGCCGGAGGGAAAGTCACCATAATAGATACCAAGTCGACCGCCATGGCGATGGGATTTCAAGTCCTTGCAGTGGCTCACGCGGCAAACAACGGGGCAAATTTGAAAGACTGTCTGGCATTGGCTGAAAAAGCGCGCGAAAATACTGGCGTGTTCTTTGCAGTGGACACTCTTGAATTCCTGCATCGCGGCGGACGCATCGGCGGCGCGCAAAGATTCCTTGGAACACTACTGAACATGAAACCCATTTTGGCACTGCAAGACGGCAGGGTTGAGGGTTTGGAACGCATCCGTACCAAGAATAAGGCACACGAGCGTATTTTGGAATTGATCGTCGAAAATACCAAGGGTAAATCACCGATCCACCTTGCAACCCTGCATGCGAATGCCGCAGACGACGCCAAGAACCTGCTCGTGAAAGCCGAAAAGGAACTGAACCTTGTTGAAAGCATCTTCGCTGAACTCAGCCCGGTGGTTGCAAATCATACCGGTCCCGGCACAGTAGGCCTGGCCTATATGGCTGGAATGTAAACCACCACACGATCCCCTCTCATGCCGAGAGGGGATTTTATTACGTGTATAATTCAAGTATGCAGCATCCAGGCCCATTGGTCATCGGCATTGCAGGCGGATCAGGCTCGGGCAAGACAACGGTCGCACAAGAAATCCTGCAACGCGTCGGTCCAGACCGAATCGCCTTCCTTCAGCACGATTCATATTACAAAGACCTCAGCGGACTGCCTCCCGTGCAAAAAGCCGAAGTCAACTTCGACCACCCGAACTCGCTCGAAACGGAACTCCTAACCCAGCACATCGCTTCACTTCGCGGCGGGAAGCCTGTCGAGGTCCCGATTTACGACTTCTCCACCCACAGCCGCACCAGCCAAACCTACACAGTTCAGCCGCGCAGGGTCATTCTCGTGGAAGGTATCTTGATCTTCACTGAAGCCGCCCTGCGCGACATGTTCGATGTAAAGATCTTCGTAGATACGGATTCAGACCTGCGGTTCATCCGCCGCCTCGAACGCGATATCACCGAACGCGGACGCACCACCGAATCCGTCATCAAACAATACCAGGCCACGGTCCGCCCAATGCACATGGAATTCGTCGAACCGTCCAAGCGTTACGCGGATATCATCATCCCCGAAGGCGGACACAACACCGCTGCATTGGACATGGTCGTTGCACGCATAGAAGCGTTATTAAAGTAGAAAACCTGTCGGGCTTATAAAATAATAAGGAGAAACAAATGGCAAAACAATGGGCCACCCCACCCGCAATGCAGATTGATCCAAAGAAAAAA
>DATIUT010000118.1:0-12481 GCA_035466615.1 Anaerolineales bacterium
TCTCGATGCGTTTGATTCAACGCTGTCTTCTTCAACTCCCCTTCGACCTCATTCCAGACGAAGGGCGGCATCCCACTCGCTCCGCTCGGGGACGATGGCGCCTCTTTCTTGGACTTGGAACTGACTCCAATAAACCAGGGCTTTTCCTCGCCTTTATTGGGCGAAGCATGCTTCGCCCCTACCTTTTTCTTCGATTCCATGATGATGGAAGGTCCGGGCATCCGCTTCGCGCTGAAATCTTTACTGCCATCCAAGTTGAACGATGTATATCCGTCTGACAGATCGCGCAGCCACGTCGCAACAACTCCCGCCTTCGCCGCAGGGACTTGCAGGTAGTACGCGCCCATGTCCACGCAAGTGAGCGTGCCTTTGACAACACCTTTTGGTGTGGCAATTGTTGTTGCCTGCGACTCGCCCTCCTTCAACGCGCTCAAGTCAGACGACACCGCGAAATCCAACATCTGCCGCACGCGATGACCGGTCAACTCGAAGACGCCGCTCGTGGATTTATCGTCAATGTAAAAGAAGTGTGGATATCCGCTCTTCTTGTATTTGAAATCGATCCCCGCAGACTCGGCTAACTTTCTAACCTTCAAACGTGCAACATTCAACACACCGAAATCCAGCTTTGCGCGTCGTTGTTTGCCCTTGCGGACCGTGTCCACGCTGTGCGGCGCACAGGCGAGCAGGACATCCGCCATGATGTTCGCCAGCTCGCGCGTCCTTTTCTCGTCGAAGCCGCGTTGCGTGATCCACGGCGTGCCCAAGCGCAGTCCGCTCGGGTCGGCGGAATTCCTGTCACCGGGGATGGTGTTGCGATTGACCACCACGCCGAGGATGTCCAGAATGCGCGAAGCCTGGTCACCGCTGAGTTTCGTGCCGTCCTCACCGACAATGCTGGTGCAATCCACGTTGACCAGGTGCGTATCCGTGCCGCCAAACGGGACGCGCAGTCCGCGCTTGGTGAACTGGTCCGCCATCGCTTTGGCGTTCTTGAGAGTCTGGGCTTGCAGTTGCTTGAACTGTTTGGTCTGGGTCAGTTTGAAGGTCAAAGCAAGAGCCGCAAACACGTTGACGTGCGGTCCGCCCTGTTCACCGGGGAACACTGCCTTATCGAGCTTCTTCGCGATGGACGCGTCCGTGGTCAACAACACCGCCCCGCGCGGGCCGTCAATGCTCTTGTGCGTGGTGGACATCACAACATGAGCATACCCGATCGGCGAAGGCACGACGCCCGCCGCAACCAGCCCGCCGATGTGTGAAATGTCCGCCAGGAAGTACGCGCCGACCTCATCCGCGATCTCGCGGAACTTCTTCCAATCGGGAACCCACGAATAGGATGAGTAGCCCGCGATCATCAGCCTGGGTTTGTGTTCATTTGCCAATGCGCGGATGGCGTCGTAGTCCAGTTTTTCATTTTCATCAATCGTGTAATGGACTGCCTTGAAGAACTTGCCGCTGCGGTTGACCGACGACCCGTGCGAGAGATGTCCGCCGTGCAGGAGGTTGAGTCCCATCACGGTATCGCCGAGGTTGATCAGGGCGTGATAGACCGCGTTGTTGGCGGGCGCGCCGGAAAGCGCCTGCACGTTGACGTAGATCTGGTCGGCTGTGTAGCCGTTGGCGGCGAAGGTCTCTGCCGCGCGCCGGCGGGCCAGCGCTTCGACCACGTCTGCGTATTCGACGCCCTTGTAGTAGCGCGGGTCGCTGTTGCGGCGATAATCAGCAAGTCGCGTTGGGTAATCGAGGATCTCTTCCTCGGTCATCCAACGCGACTCTTCCTCGGGGTAGCCTTCCGCATAGATGTTCTGGAATGCGGATGCCAGCGCTTCGCGGGTTGCCATGGGGGCGGTACTTTCCGAAGCGATCAAGATCAACTTGCGGGCCTGCCGTTCGGCTTCGAGTTGTGTCAGTTCGTAGACCTCAGGGTCGAGCTTGGCAAGGTTTCCGCGGAATAAATAATCGGGCATTTCGTGTCTCCTATGGTTTTGTCACGCTGAGGAGCGTGAAACAGCGACGAGGCATCTCGGAAATTTTCAGTGAGGCCCTTCGCTGTCCCTCCACCTCGTTCAGGGCCAGGACTTCGGCTCAGAGTGACATATTTTGGTGTTTGTCAGGCAATTTGATTCTAGACCTTCAAGAGGAGCGGGTCAAGTGAGAAATGACACATCTGATTCGTCGTCTCATGTTTCCTTCCAGAAGCGCCCGGCTGTTCGAATTTGCATCAACGATTAAGTCCCATTGATAATTATCATGACTTTTCATATAATGAGTGTGCCCTGCGTCAAACGTGTTACGACACCAACCCAGACGTCAACAAAAGCCCTGGTCCCGAACAGGAAAATACATGACTCCCCCCGCCAATGCAATTGAATCATATTTTCAGGCCATATCTGAACTTCAAAGGCATGTAGTGGAAAGCCAGCGCGCGGCCCTTTTGGAGACCGCGCAAAGAATGGCAGAAGCGACGCGTCGCGATCAACGACTCTTGATATTCGGCACCGGACATTCCCATTTGATGGCAGAGGAGGGTTTTTATCGCGCAGGCGGGCTTGCAAATGTTGTCCCGATGCTGGCCGAACATTTTATGTTGCACAGCCTGCCATCCCTGGGCTCAACACTCGAACGGACACCCGGACTGGCTGATTTAATTTTTGAGCGATACACGCCGCTTGCCGGTGAAATGCTTTTCATATTTTCGAACAGCGGCGTCAATCACCTGCCAGTTGAGATGGCGATGCACGCAAGAGAGAGAGGCGTCTTCACAGTGGGCGTCTCCTCGTTTGCATATTCGCGTGAAGCGCCGCTTTCCGCCCTGGGGTTGCGCCTTGATCAGGTTGTGGAGATTGCATTGGATAATGGAGGCGCGCCGGGGGATGCCCTGCTTGCTCTGGACGACCTGAACTGGCGCGTCGCCCCCTCCTCGACGGTCATTGGCGCGTTGATCTGGAACTGTCTCGTGGCTGAGACCGCGCGTTTGCTGCAAATGTCCGGTATCACGCCACCGGTCTATGCCAGCCTGAATGTGGCGGGCGCGGCGGAACATAACCAGGCTCTTTTGGAAAAGTGGCGTCCACGGAATATTCATTTATAGGCCGGCATGTCTTCTCCTGAAAAGTTCGCCATTGGCATTGATATTGGTGCGACGAAAATAGCATCGGCTCTCGTTTCTGAGAGCGGTCGGATGATGCATTCCATGCAGGTGCCGACGAATGCATCCGAAGGAAAAGACGCGGTGATGGACAGGGTTGCAGATCAGGTGCGTGAGTTGATGCGTCGGTCGCCGGGCGAGGTGGTCGGGGCAGGTGTTGGGTCGCCTGGCAAAGTGAATTCAACCCGCGGCATCGTCCATGATGCGGTCAATCTCGGCTGGGCAAAATTGGATCTGCTGGGGGAAATATCCAATCGCATGGGTGCAAGTCTGCCGCTCTGGATCCAAAAGGACACCAACTTGAGCGCGCTGGGTGAATATTACTTTGGAGCCTGCCGCGATTGCGATGACTTCGTCTATGTGGGAGTTGGCTCAGGCCTGGGCGGGGGAATCGTCAGCGGCGGGCGTCTCATCACAGGTGGCGGCTGGTATGCCGCCGAGTTGGGACATCTTTCGATTGACCCGGACGGTCCGTTATGCGCCTGCGGAGGGCGTGGCTGTGCGGAGACGGTTGCTTCAGGCCCCGGATTGGTGCGCGTGACGAAGATTAAACTCGCTGAATTCCCGGGGAAAAGCATTCTTCGCAATGATGCAGATTTAACTTCTGCAGGGGTCATTTCCGCGGCACAGAAAGGCGATGGGATCGCACAAGCCGCGCTTCGGGAAGTGGGACGCGCGCTGGGTATTGTCATGTCGGCCTGCGCGGCGATCTTGAATCCGTCGCGTTTTGTGATCGGAGGCGGATTGGGGTTGGCAGGATTCGATTTCGTGTTGCCAGCCGTTCTCGAGGAAATGAAACGTCGTACCATCCCCAATAGCAGGGGGGCAATGGAGGTCATTCCGTCACGCGTGGAATCGCCCGCCATTGGGGCGGCATGTCTGGTGTGGTATGCTTTGTCCGGTAAAATGCCAGGTCATGATAAAGGAGGTGGTGCGGAAACGAATTTTCATTGAGTGTGTTTGAAGGTTTGCGTGGCAAGATAAATTTAAAAAGGAGAAGAATATGCGTAAATTGTTTACCCTGATCAGCCTGTTGGTTGGTCTTTCGTTGATTTTAGCGGCCTGTGGCAGTGGGGCGGCAACCCAGCCCCCGGCGACAGAGCCCCCGGCGGCGGAAAAGGTCACCATTACCATCGAAAGCTGGCGTAATGACGATCTGGCAATCTGGACCGACAAGATTATCCCCGCCTTTGAAGCCCAATATCCGAACATTCACGTTGTGTTTGCGCCCACTGCTCCGGCTGAATACAACGGCGTTCTTAATACCAAGCTCGAAGGCGGCACCGCCGGCGATTTAATCACCTGCCGTCCGTTTGATGCCTCTCTCAAGTTATTCCAGGCCGGTTATCTCTCTTCGTTGAACGATCTCCCTGGCATGGAGAATTTTGGCGATGTTGCCAAGAGTGCCTGGATCACCGATGATGGGGCGGATGTATTCTGCGTGCCGATGGCTTCGGTCATCCATGGTTTCTTCTACAACAAGGATATCTTCGACAAGTATGGCTTGCAGGAACCTGCCACACGCGATGAATTCTTTGCCCTGTTACAGACCCTGAAAGATAACGGTGAAATACCGCTCGTCATGGGCACTTCCGATCAATGGGAAGCCGCCACGATGGGCTTCCAGAACATCGGACCCAATTACTGGATGGGTGAAGAGGGACGCCTGGCTCTGATCGCCGGCACCGGCAAATATACCGATGAAGCCTACATCAAGACCTGGCAGGATCTCGCGGCGTGGAAACCCTTCCTGCCCGAGGGTTTTGAAGCGGTGAAATATCCCGATGCCCAAAGCCTGTTCACGCTCGGTAAGGGTGCCATTTACCCGACAGGCTCGTGGGAAATTGGTCTGTTCGAGAAGGATGCCGCGTTCACTTTGGGCATCTTCCCGCCCTATGTTGAGAATGCCGGCGACACCTGCTACATCAGCGACCACACCGATATTGCCATCGGTATGAACGCCGCTTCTGCGCACCCCGAGGAAGCGAAGACCTTCCTCAGCTGGGTTGCTTCTGATGAATTTGCCAGGTTGTATGCAAACGCCCTGCCTGGTTTCTTCCCGCTCAGCAACGCCCAGGTAACGCTGGATGACCCGATTGCGAATGAATTCCTCGGCTGGCGTCAGACCTGCAAATCCACCATTCGTGATTCGTACCAGATCCTCTCCCGCGGTGAACCGAACCTCGAGAATGAACTCTGGCGCGTAAGCGCGGCGGTAATCAACGGCTCATTAACCCCTGAACAGGCTGGTAAGGAAATTCAGGACGGCCTCGATAAGTGGTACAAGCCGTAAATCTGTTCTTCTTTAATTACTTCATCCCGGCGGGCCTCCGCCGGGATGAAGCCCGTTGTAAACTGTGTTCCAATCCAGGAGACACATGATGCAAAAATCCAGGCGACATGTATTCTTCCCTGTCCATGTTGTGGTATTTCTCGCGCCCGCAGTATTGCTTTACAGTGTTTTCATGGTCATCCCCCTCATCAATTCGCTGCGCTTGAGTTTTTTTGAAATCGGCAGTCAGAATCAGTTGAGTTTCAGCGGAATACAGAACTATGTAAAACTGTTCGCCGATTCCGACTTTGCGCCCTTCTTCTGGCGGGCATTACGCAATAATTTTGTTTTCTTCGCGGTTCACATGCTGGTGCAGAATCCCATTGGACTGTTGCTTGCCGCATTGCTTGCAGAGGGCGGGCGGATCCGCAACTTCTTCCGCACACTACTTTTCATGCCCACCGTCCTTTCGGTGGTGATCATTGGTTTTATCTGGCAGCTTATTTTGAATCCGTTATGGGGCGTGGCGGAAGGGATGTTGAAAGCGGTGAGTTTGGGCCAGTTGTTTGGTCCCTGGCTGGGCAGACCCGAAACGGCACTGGTGACCGTTTCGCTGATCTCCGTCTGGCAGTTTGTCGGCATCCCAATGATCTTGTTCTACGCCGCATTGATCGGGATTCCCGACGAATTGACCGAAGCCGCGCATGTGGATGGCGCATCCGGCTGGGATATCTTCTGGCGCATCAAGTTTCCGCTCATCCTGCCGACCATTGGCATTGTCAGCGTGTTGACTTTTGTAGGCAACTTCAACGCCTTCGATTTGATTTACACCATGAAAGGCGCGAATGCCGGACCGGAATTCTCCACTGACATCATGGGCACACTCTTCTACCGCACATTCTTTGGGCAACAACTTCAACTCGGTAACCCCACCATGGGTGCGACTGTTGCCGCCATGATGTTTTTGATCATTCTCACGGGTGTGTTGTTGTACATGTTCCTCTGGGCACGCCGCGTTCAGACCTACGAGATGTGAGGCGCACCATGAGATCAAGCCCCTTGTACCGCCTGCAACAACTTATCGGCAAAAGCATTCCGATCATCATCCTCACCGCATATTCCCTGATCGCGCTCTTTCCCATTGTGATGATTTTGATGAATTCCTTCAAGGCCAAAAAAGCGATCTTTGGCGCGCCGTTTCAATTCCCTACAGCAGAGACGTTCAGCCTCATCGGGTATGAGACGGTCATCCAGCGTGCCACATTTCCCGCTTATTTTTTAAACAGCAGTATCGTCACATTCATGGCTTTGATCCTGACGTTGCTCATTGGAGCCATGGCCGCCTTTGCGCTGGCTGAATATGATTTTCGCGGTAACGCGCTTGTGGCTTTGTATCTTTCCATCGGCATCATGATCCCCATCCGCCTCGGCACGGTGGGCATTCTGCGCTTGATGGTCAGCCTCAAACTCGTCAACACACTGGCGGGACTCATCCTGGTTTACCTCGCGCAATCATTGCCCATGACCATTTTCATCCTCTCCCAATTCATGCGGCAGGTGCCCAAGGACCTCAAGGACGCGGCGCGGATAGACGGCGCCAGTGAATATCGCATCTTCGGAATGGTCCTGCCGCTGGTGCGTCCCGCGCTTGGCGCGATCGGCATATTCACCATGATTCCCATCTGGAACGACCTGTGGTTTCCACTGATACTTGCCCCGTCCGCCAAGACTGCCACAGTCACGCTGGGCGTCCAGCAATTTCTCGGTCAATGGGTCTCGGACTGGAATGCAGTACTTTCCTCGTTAACCCTTGCGATGATTCCCATCCTGTTGGTTTACCTGCTTTTCTCGCGGCAACTGATACGCTCGATCACTGCGGGCGCGGTCAAATAAGGAGGACTCATGAAAGTTGGCATCGTCGGCGTTGGATTCATGGGAACGACGCACGCGTCGGGTTGGGCTGATACGCCTGCCCGGATGGTTGGCTTCACTGCCGAGACTCAAAAAGAGGCTGGCGCGCTGGCAAAACAATATCACGCAAAAATTTATTCCAGCCTTGAAGACATGCTCCCCGATGTCGACGTGGTGGACATCTGCTCCCCCACCCATCTGCATCATGAAATGATCCTCAAAGCCGCGGCGGCGGGCAAACACGTCGTCTGTGAAAAACCGCTGGCGCGCACCACACAACAAGCGCGTGAGGCTGTCGAGGCATGCAAAGAGGCAGGCGTTCAACTTCTCGTCGCGCATGTCGTGCGCTTCTTCCCCGAATATGCACTGGCGCAATCCGCCGCCGCGAACGGACAAATCGGCAGGCCCGCCGTGCTCCGTCTGCACCGCGGCAGTTACCGCCCAAAGAAACCGGCGGGCAACTGGTTCCTCGATGAGGCCAAATCGGGCGGCATCCTCATGGACTTGATGATCCACGATTACGATTACGCCCGCTGGATTGCCGGGGATGTGGAAACAGTTTCTGCGCGGCGCGTGACCGAGCGTCATCCCGATGCGCCCGTTGATTACGGACTCGTCATCCTCAGCCACAGGTCCGGCGCGATATCGCACATCGCGGGTTCGTGGGCGTATCCGCCGCCAACGTTCATCACGCGCTTTGAAATCGCGGGAGATCGTGGCCTGATCGAATTCGACTCCGATGGCACCGCGCCCATCCATAATTTGATCCTGAAAACGGGCGGAGGCGACGCTCCCGATGTGGGACTCCCATCCAGCCCCGTTTCCGAAAGCCCGTATACGACTCAGATCAAGGAGTTCTACGCCGCGCTTGCGGATGGAAAACCGACCCGCGTCAGCGCGACCGATGGGCTTGCCTCCGTTCAAATCGCGGAAGCCGCCATCCAATCTGCTCAGAGCGGACAGCCCGTGCATCTTCAACCGTTGATGGAGGCATGACATGAAAATCGGCATTCTCTCCTTTGCTCATCATCACGGCGAAGCCTACATCTCGAACCTGCGCCGCATGGATAACGTGGAATTGCTTGGCGTCGCTGACGACGACACGGCGCGCGGGCAAACATTGGCAAAACAACACGAAGCACGTTACTTCCCATCCTATGAAGCCCTGCTTGAAGCCAGGCCCGATGGTGTGATCATCTGCACCGAGAACAACCGTCATCGCCCGCTGGTGGAAATGGCAGCAGGGCGCGGTGTACATGTTTTGTGCGAGAAGCCCATTGCCACAACACGTGCAGATGCCAAAGCAATCGTGGATGTTTGCAACAAGGCGGGTGTCATTCTGATGACCGCATTCCCCATGCGTTTCAGCGCGCCGTTGATCGAGATCAAAGCGCGACTCGATAACGGCGACTTCGGCGATGTCTATTGCTTCAACACGACCAACCAGGGCGAACTGCCCACAAAACACCGCGCCTGGTTTGTGGACCCCGAACTGGCGGGCGGCGGCGCGATCATGGATCACACCGTCCATCTCGTGGACATCATGCGCTGGTTCGTCGGCTCGGAAGTGGAAACGATGTACGCACGCAGTAACAGGATCTTCCACGCCGATGAAGTGCAGGTGGAGACAGGTGCGTTGGAAATGTTAACGTTCAAGAATAATGTGTTTGCGACCATTGATGCAAGTTGGTGCCGTCCACAGTACTGGCCCACGTGGGGAGGCCTGACCTTTGAGATGGTCACACAACGCGGCGCGGTTTTCGTGGATGCCTTCCGCCAGAACATAAATATTTACAGTCATGAGATAGAACGCGCCAACTGGGCATATTGGGGTTCGGATATGAACCACGCGATGGTCAGTGAGTTCGCCTCGGCGATACGCGGGAACCGAGAACCCAAAGTGACAGGCGTGGATGGCTTGCGCGCCGTCGAAGCCACGCTCGCCGCTTATGAATCCGTGCGGACAGGGAAGACAATGCAAATTCAACACGCATGAACGCAAAACGATTATTGATACACAATGCGCGCCTGTTCACCCCGGGCCACGCTGGTTTGACAGGCTGGTTGTTAACTGAAGAAAGTCGTATTCGCGGCATCGGTTTTGGGAAACCACCCGATTTTTCACGGGATGAGTCTGTGCAGGGCATGGATGCAGGCGGGCGCATGATATTGCCCGGCTTTATTGACCTGCATGTTCACGGCGCGATGGGTCATGAAGTAATGGACGCCTCACCCGATGGGCTGGAGGAGATGTCGCGCTTCTATGCATCTCATGGTGTGACATCTTTTTTGGCGACCACGTGGACTGCCAGCCGCGCGTCAGTGATGAAAGCGCTTGGTGCCGTGAGGCAGGTTCAAGGTCCGATTCGAGGCGGGGCGACTCTGTTGGGCGCGTACATCGAGGGTCCGTATCTCAATCCCGCGCGTTGCGGCGCGCAGGATGTCAGTCTCATCCGACGCGCGGAAAAAGATGAGGCGTTGGAAATTCTCGATAGCGGTGTGGTGCATTTGCTGGCTCTCGCGCCCGAATATGAGGAGAACCTGTGGCTGATTGATGAATGTGTGCGCCGCGGCATTACCGTTTCGGCCGCACATACGACAGCCGGTTACGAACAGATGCAAAGGGCTGTCGAGCATGGCGTGACACATTTGACGCATTGTTTCAACGCCATGCAGCCGCTTGGGCATCGCGAATTGGGGACGGTCGGCGCGGCGATGGCGTTGCAACAGATCAATTGCGAACTCATCGCGGATGACATTCACGTGCATCCCGTGGCACAGAAAATTTTGTTTGACACAAAAGGTGTGGATGGAGTCACCCTTGTCACCGATGCGATTCGCGCCGCGGGCCTGCCCGACGGCGATTACATGCTGGACGAACGCAAAGTCCATATCCACAATGGCGCAGTGCGATTGCATGATGGCACGCTGGCAGGTTCCGTGTTGACCATGGAACGCGCCTTGCAGAATGCCTGCCGTGCCACAGGTCGTCCGCTTACGGAGATGTGGGTTGCCTCCAGTCTCAACGCGGCACGCGCCATTGGAATTTCGAATCGAAAAGGCAGTCTTGAGGTTGGCAAGGACGCGGATTTTGTTTTGCTGGATGGTGACTTCAACGTTTATTTGACCGTTGCAGAGGGAATGACCGTTTTCACCCGCGCCTGATTGATCGTTCCACCCACACCAGCAAAAGCATCGTGATCCGTGCTGTGAGGTATCTCGGAAGCCCGCGAAGAACGGGTCAGACCGACCCCGATGCGGCGACGAAGGTCCAGTTCCCGGCAGAGAAGGTGTGGAGCGATTTCGTTGGGGGAATCAACAACGGGACGATTGTTCGTCCCGTTTTCATTCAATCCTCACATGAGAATTCCGCGTCTGTTTGAGCGGGCGAGGGTGTGGTGTTGATAATGAGGTTTGGGTCAGGCCAAAGTCCAAGTTGGAAACGTTGAATGTAGTCCCGCAAGATGTCTTTGTCTGCCTCCAAAATGGAGGTGGTCGCACCGAGTTGTGGGTCGTATTGTTTCGCATTGGTGAACAACCTGATGGGGAAACCGGCAAAGACGACATCCTGCCCGCTCATTTGTGTGGCAAGGCAGGCAAGTTGGTTGATTTGTTCCGGGCTGAGGTCGGTTTGGACGTAACGCTGGAAGGTCGCGATCAATTCTGGAACGGCAGGCACGATGGCGGGGCTGAGAATCTTCTTTCTCAAAGCACACATGACGATGTTCTGATTCTCGGCACGGCCGAATGTGTGATATTCGCGAATGCGCGCGACCCATAATGCGGTCTCACCGTCGAAGTGATGCTGACCCTCCTCCACATGGAAGCCCTCGGGGTTTTTCGGCGACCGCACGCTGACATCGTAGGGCAGGTACACGTCAATTCCGCCGACCGCGTCCACGATGTTTTCGAAGGTCTTCATGTTGACGGCAAGGTAATGATCAGGACGCGCGCCAAGATTCAGATCCAGGGTGCGAGCGAGCAGGCCGGGTCCCTCACCAGGACCGTCGTAATATCCAAGTCCCTTGTTACCATATAGATATGCCTGATTCATCTTGCCTTGCGTGATGCCGTAATGATCGGATATCTCAGGGATGTCCACCCACAGGTCGCGCGGGATCTCGAGGATGGTCACGCGTACATTGATAAAATCCACGCGCACGAGGCGGATGACATCCGCAAGCCCATACAGATAATGATTCCCGCGCGAGTCCGAACCGATGGCGAGGATGTTCATTGTGGAGGGACCACCGCAAAGAGGCTGGGACGTGGATGTGGCGGTTGCCTGCGGTGTTTCAGTGATTGCATTTGCAACCGCTTCATTCCCGACGGGAAAACTGGTCAGCGTTGGACGCGTTCGCGTCGCCGTCGGCAATTCGAGGCGTGCGCCGAGCGGCTGGCGGTAGAGACGGAATAACTGCACTCCGCCCATTACGAATAGAAGCAGGACAATGCCTAAAGTGAAATATCTTTTCGATATCATGTTGATTTCCTCTCCTTGCGCGGTTGTGCCTGATTGTAAATAGGACGGGCGGAAGGGGCAAGGCGTTCCACATAATTTCCACACATCTCTATCACAACTTCATAACACCTTCCGGATAAGATATGGGCAAGGTTGGATGCGATCCAGCCAAATATAAACAAGGAGACAGAACAATGAAAAAGAAAATTTTGATCGTACTCGGCGGATTGCTTGCCGCTTTGCTGATCGTAGGTGTTGTTAGTGCCACATCCGTGTATGCACAGGGACCCACGAATCCTCTTATGCAGGGACGCGGGCCCGGTGGCGGCCGCGGCTTTGGCCTCGGTGATGCAGAGTTGGAAGCTGCCGCCAGGGTGCTCGGCATGACGGTTAATGAAGTCTCATCTGCTTTGCAGAGTGGGAAGACACTTCAGAACCTCGCCGATGAGGCCGGTGTGGACATTGCAGATGTTCAGGCAGCGATCCAGGCCGTCCATGTTGCCGAAGTGCGTGCCAGCATTGCGCAGGCCGTGAAAGACGGCACAATGACCCAGGCGCAGGCTGATTGGATGCTTGAAGGTCTTGACAATGGCTTCATGGGCGGCGGCTTCGGTGGCTTTGGTCGCGGCTTTGGCGGCCCACGCGGACAGGGGTTTGGCGCCGGCAACGGTTTTGCCAATTGCCC
>DATIUT010000119.1:0-5337 GCA_035466615.1 Anaerolineales bacterium
TTGTTATGGTTGCAAACACACAGGGATGGAATCGCTCAAGCCGTCTGGATTTTGTGTTGTCCCATTTTCATCGTAGATCTTCACGAATTGAATTTCAGGGAACTGTTTGAGATTGAGGGTCAGCAGATCAGCAATGGTGTAGGTCGCGCCAGCGCGGTCGCAGGTCCCTTTGAGATAAATGTGCGCAACTCCGTCGCGGACCTCATATCTGTCATAAACTGTAAAGCCGTTATAGAGCGCGATCCAGCCATAGGAATATTGCTCTGATGAACCGGGACCTTTGAAGTATTCGGCCAACACTGTCCCAATGATATTGTTTGTGCGCGCCCAGCGGACTCCAACTCTTTCGAACGGAGGCAGGTTGTTTTCATAACGATATTTGTTCACAAAGTATACATTTACCAATTTCCATTGCGGAGTGGAGGTTGGTAGACGCGTGTTTGTGGGAGGCGGCGTCCGTGAGGGTGTGCGTGTTTTTGTAGGTGTACGTGTGAGTGTTGGCGTGCGCGTTGGAGTCAATGTGCGGGTGGGCGTGGGAGTCAGGGTTTTGTAGTCAGACAGGCATTGAGGTTCTGAATCGTTCAGTCCGTCGGGCGAGCGGGTCTGGCCATTCTCATCGTACACTTTCACGAACTGCACTTCCGGGAATTGCTTGAGATTTAAATTGATCAAGTCGGCGATGTTGAAGTCCTTGCCTTCGGAGGTACACACACCACTGAGATACACGCGGGCAATGCCATCGTTTACTTCTAGTTTGCTGTAACCGGTGAAACCATTGTTGACCGCAATCCAGCCGTAGGAATATTTTTCCGTCGATCCGGGACCTTTGAAGTACTCATTCAACACGGAAGTGAACACGGCATTCGAACGGACATAACGGATGCCGGCCACCTCGATGGGAGGTGTATTCGCGTTGTACCGTTTACGGCTGGCAAAATACAACCTGACCTTGTAGTACTGCGGTGTGACGGTCGGTTTGCGCGTGGGTGTGGATGTACGCGTCGGTGTGACCGATGGCGTGCGCGTCCCGGTTGGGGTGTTGGTGGGTGTACGCGTAATGGTCGGGGTGCGAGTGATCGTGGGTGTCGGGGTCTTTGTGGGCGTACGCGTGATCGTCGGTGTTGGGGTTTTGGTGGGTGTAAAAGTTGTCGTAGGAGTCGAGGTGGTGGTCGGGGTCGTCGAAGGCGTGGCAGTTACGGGTCCGGAGGGAGTCGGGGTCTGGTCGCCCTGAAAGACAAATCGGACTGCATCCGCGCCGACTTCCAATCCTGAGGCGGATAAATCATCCTGGGCTCGATTCGTGAGTTGGATGTATTCGTCACCCGCGCCCGTGAAGTTGTATTTGCCGATATAAACCCATCCATCGGTGACGTAATAAAAATTCGGGAAGACAGATTGATTGACGACAACCTGGTCGCTTTTGCCCGCGTGCTGGATGGTGTAGATGGCGCCCTCGGTCGTGGCATGGACGGCAGGAATGCGGACGTACACCGCGTAGATACCGTCGTTGGAGCCCTGGGGGAATTCCCATTGCCCGGAACAATTCTGGGGAGAGGTGCGCGCTTTGACGTAACTCATCATTCCATTTTGCGCGCTGCCTGTGCTGGCCTGCGTCCAACAACCGGATGGTGTTTCATCGAACGCAGACGATCCATCGTCCACGATGATGCCAGTGGGAGGTTTGGGTGGAAAATCGAGCGGCTGGCCCGATGGATAAATTTTTGCGCTGTAATAGACGAGCGAGGGATATGCAATCCACAACGATTCTTTTTGCTGGTATGCCCATGGACTCGACCCCTCGCCCGCCCAGCCGTATGGATCAACAGACTTCCCGGCAGGGTTACGAACGAGAAAATGCAGATGCGGACCGGACGAATTACCGGTCGTGCCGCTGATCCCAAGCACTTCGCCATGAGGCAGGAAGATACATCCCGGTGAGGGGCATGCCTGCACCGCAAGCGAACTCATGTGGGCATAAAATGTATCATAGTTGTTCGCGTGGTGCAGGCGGACATAGATTCCAAGGCCGATCTTGTGATTCTGCGGATCTATCCAGCCTGCATAGACTACCCGGTTCGCGTCCGCCGCGGCATAGATTGGGCGATAAGAGATTCCATAATCTATGCCGTCGTGGCCATCGTAATACACCCAGTCGCCAAGGCTGTAAGACCAGTAACCGCCAAGCCCGGCATTACATACTCCACTATTGGGCGGGGGCGTACCAGCCGGTGCAGGGACAGGGCAGTTCTTGTTCGCGATATCGCCTGTATATGCAAGGACTTTATTATCGTATGTATAGTTTGGCGAGGAATGATCGAAAATGGATTCCCGTGAGGCCGAACCCGGAAATGGTGGATACAAGAACGGCGCAACCGCCTCCTGCACAGGCGCGGTTGCCTCATACCTTGCAGAGACGCCGCGCGTACCCAGAAGGATTCCGCAGAGAAGGATGGCAACAAGGAAGTTCCTGGTAAAGCGGGTCATTGATTCATCAAGGCTCCGGCGTGGCTTGAGAGGCGGGAACAGACCGCAGGGTGACAAGAACCGTCACAGCGTCCGCAAGACATTCATCCGCCTGCTCTTGAAATGAAACTTCGAAGCCGGTGAACACTTTCCCGTCACCGCCTGTGTAGGTCACAAATTTCTTTACGCCATTTTCGAAGGCGGTTCCTACAGAGAATGTCAATTTATCCGTGTATAAAAAATCCTGCTCCACAGAGACATTGGCAGGCAGTCCGCGCCCTGATGTGACCGAGATCACACAATAGGGAATCGCACGATGCCCAATGGCAGGGTAACCGAATTGATCCTGGGTCAGCGCCCAAACTTCGGGGTCATAAAACACGCGAAAATAAAAGCCGGGTTGTGAATCACCGAGATATGTGGGCGTACCATCCCATGCAAGCAGGGAGGGCGCGTTGGAAATTTCGGTTGGCAGTTCAAGTGGAGGCAACGGTGTTTCGGTGGGCGTCGGTAGAATTTCTGTGGGGGTTGGTGCAAGTGTGGATGTCGGCAAGGCTGTCGGCGTGTTCTCTGGAAGAATCGGCTGCGCCGTCGGTTCAGCCGCGACAGATTCCTGCGGGGCAGGAACTTCCGTTGCCACGGGAGCCGCAGCACCACAGGATGAAATTATCAGTGACAGGATAAGGATAAATAGTACGCGCCGGAGCATCTGGACTCACTTTCGCATCCACGCGGGACAACAGGCTGATTCCGTTATGAGGGGCCGGATCTCTCCTGATTCAACGTCCGCGATGTACACTTCCATTCTACCATTTATGACCGCATTGAACACCAATATGTTCCCGTCCGGTGACCAGAACGGGGTCTCTGCGCGACCTTCTGTGAAGTTTGTGATTTGAGTCAATGTTCCTGTATCAACACCCAAAACATAGATGTTGCTTATTAACGCATCACTCGATTGATTTGCATTTTCATCTTCAGGATTCTCACGGACAACATACGCAATCTTTCTGCCGTCTGGTGACCAGTTCGCGGCGTATCCGTGCCCCGCATCTGCGTCGGCTAATTTGCGAGCATCTGTGCCATCTGCATCCATGACCCACAGCTCCCCCACTGTGAAGGGAGTCTGCGAATCAGGTGTCTTGTTGAATGCAATTCGTTCCCCGTCAGGAGAAAAGCGGGCAAAGGAAATATAGTTATACTGATCGACATACAACAATGTTGCAATGCGTCCATCATGCCGGGCAAGAAATGATTCACTGCCGTAGCCCAGTCCGCGGGAGAGGGTGTAGGTGAAATCGCGTGAGTCGGGTTTGGCCGAGAGGTCGTAGGTGAATTCAGGGATTGCGAGAATATCACGCGCGCCATCAGTGTAGGTGCGGATGAACTGCGGAGACCCAAGCGAATCCACTTTGAGATATGCGGACTTGCCATCGTTCATCCACGCAAGGAAGTGACTGTCAGAGTCGGTGACGGGTTGGGAGACAGAAGCAGACTCCACGTCCAGGAAAAGAACCGTTTGCCCGTTGGGGCAACTCAATTCGATGAGGATGAATTGTCCGATGGGCGCGGGGAATGTGTTGAAGAGTCCGCAATTGGGAGGGATTGAGAAAGGAATCTCTCTTGTCAGTTGAAAGTCTTCAGAAAATTCCAGAAAAGCGGGAGGGGCGAAGCGATATATTACCAATGCTGTCTGTAGGGGCGATGCAGTCATGGGCGAACATGCAGAAACGATTCCCACAAGATACAGACAAAAAACAAGGGCAAAACGCATAAAACGATTATAGTCTGGGAGAGTTATAATCGCCTTGAATTTATTTCAGCAAAAACCAGTCAATTTTTCTGGTCATTTTTTACCAGTGTTCAAATCAAAAGAGGAAAACTGTATGCATATACTCGTAACCAACGACGACGGCGTGCATGCGCCCGGACTTCTCGCCCTTGCACAAGAGATGCGCAAACTCGGCAAAGTGACCGTGTTCGCTCCGGATAAGAACTGGTCGGCCTCGGGACATGTGAAGACGATGGACCGCCCGTTGCGCGTCAAGGAAACGACGCTTGCCGATGGGACATCCGCTTTTGCATCGGACGGCGCGCCTTCGGATTGTGTTGCCATTCCATTGCTGGGATTCATTCAGGAGGATATTGATCTTGTGGTCTCCGGCATCAATCCCAATGCCAACGTGGGACATGACGTGACCTATTCCGGCACGGTCACCGCCGCGATGGAGGCGGTGATTGCGGGCGTGAAGGGAATTGCGGTTTCGCTGCACTCGCCAGAAGGGCATCAAGGCGCGTTAGATTACTCCACAGCCGCGATTGTCGGGAGACACGTTGCAGAAAAGGTGATCACAGACGGGTTGCCCAAGGATGTTGTGCTGAATGTAAATATCCCCTATCGGCAAGAAGAAGAAATTGCAGGATATATGATCACGCGCCAGGGACTGCGCGTCTATCGCGATGCACTGGACGTGCGGGTGGATCCGCGCGGCAAGCCCTACTATTGGATTGGCGGCGAAGCGCCCACCGGCATTGACGAACCCGGCACTGACTTCGGCGCGCTGGAGAATGGATACGTGTCCATCACACCCTTGCAACTTGACCTGACGCATTACAAGGCCATGGATGTGTTGAAGAAATGGAATTGGAAATAGAGAACGAAATTTCCGGGAGGGAGCATGTTTTCAAACGATCAAATAAAAACCTTGCGAAGCACCTTCCGTATCATCAACCGATTCATGGTCTTGATGTGGAGGATTGGTCTCGGAAAATTCATCAACATCTGGCCGTCGGTTGCGGGCCGCATCATTATCATTCGCCACACAGGGCGCAAGACAGGAAAGGAGCGTTTAACGCCGGTCAATTACGCCAGTG
>DATIUT010000120.1:0-5641 GCA_035466615.1 Anaerolineales bacterium
TCCACCGTCAGCGTCTTTGACAAATTCCTCGGGAAATCAGGATCAAACCCGTTCGGGTTGAAACCCTCCCTCAGCACATGGAAGCCCTTCGGGTTGATGAGCGAGTCCGCTTTTAGCGGACTTCCACGAATTGAGACAGGGCTTTTAGCCCGCACCGAACAAGATTAATCCACCGTCAATGTCTTGGACAAATTCCTGGGGAAGTCGGGATCAAATCCGCGCATCACGCTCATGTGATATGAGAGTAGTTGCAGCGGCAGAACTCCCAGCAGCGCGCTGATTTGTGCATCCGATTTGGGAAGTACGATCACGTCATCGGCATTTGCGCGCAGGCGAGTGTCATCTTCTGCGATGACGATGGTTCGTGCGCCGCGCACTTTGACTTCATTGAGTCCGCTGATGATGAGCGGCACATCATTGGGTCCAGCCACAAAAATAATGGGGAAGCCCTTGCTGACCGCGGAGAGCGGTCCGTGTTTGAACTCGGTCGAGAGCATCCCTTCGCAGTGGGCGTAGGTGATCTCCTTCAACTTCAAGGCGCCTTCGAGGGCGATAGGGTAGGTGGCACCATAACCGAGACAATACAAATCGTTCCACTCGTTGATGTCTTTGGCGATGGCTTCGATCTGCGGTGCGACCATCTCAAGCGTTTTGTCCATCAACTCAGGGATACGGTCGAATTTATCTTTCCATGAACCGCTGGTTGAGTAGCCGCCTGGTTTCGATACGGGCTTTGCCCACTCAACCGATGGCGGCGTATCGAAACCAGCCAGCTTATACGCCAGATACAGGAATGTCACGACCTGGTTGGTAAACGTCTTCGTGGCGGGAACGCTGATCTCGTAGCCGCAGCACAAGGGCAGGGAGAACGAGGTCGCTTTGGTCAGCGTGGAGCCGACCACGTTCGCCAATCCAAAACAGGACATGCCGCGCGCCTCCGCCGCTTCCAATGCGTTGAGCACATCCTTGGTCTCGCCCGATTGGCTGACGAAAATTCCCACGTCCTCGTGATTGACCGTCGGCGCATATTGCGGGATGAACTGCGGCGCCAGCACGGGGATCACGGCGCGCCCCGCCAGTTGGGCAAAATAGACCGCGCCCACCGAGGCGGCGTGATAACTCGTGCCGCATCCGATGAAATACAGGTGACGCGCGTTCTTCATCTTGGCGATTAGCGTTTCGACTTCGCGGTTGCCGTTGAGTACATGGGATAACTCACGGGCAACCTGCGCCTGCTCGTGGATCTCCTTCAACATAAAATGCGGATACCCGCCCTTCTGCACCGCATCCATCGACTCCGTAACTGTTTCCGGCATTCGATCGACTTTTTTCCCGTCCTTGACCGAGCGCACCTCCACATGATCTGCCCACAACGTGACGATCTCCCCATCCTGCGGGCGGATGACTTCGCGCGTCAGCGGCAGGATCGAAGGCAGATCAGACGAGACGCAGGTGAAGCCCTCGCCAATTCCCACGACCATGCCTGATCCTTTTTTGAACGCATACAGTTTGTCATCATTGGCGCGCCCGATGACGAAAGCATAATCGCCTTCGAGATCGCCATACGCCAAACGAATGGCGTCAATGAATTCATAGCCGCGATGGATATATCGTTCCACCGCATGGACACACGTTTCGCCATCATTCTGCGAACGGACGGTCATGCCCTCGGCGATGAACTGCTCGCGCAACTCGACGTTATTCACCACGTTGCCGTTGTGCGCGCCGACCATATCGCCGTCTGAATCCAAGTGCGGCTGGCTGTTGACTTGCGACGGCTCCCCAAACGTCGCCCAGCGCAACTGGGTGATGCCGCGCTGTCCGCGCATTTCGGCGATGTTGTACTTTGCCGCAACCGAGTCCACTTTGCCGACGTCTTTGCGCAAATCAATCTTGCCATCGTTGATCGTCGCCGCGCCGACCGAGTCGTAGCCGCGATAGGTGAGCCGTTCTGCCGCCGCGATAAGAATGGGACCAAGTTCTGTTTCTTTACTGGTAACGTACCCGAAAATTCCGCACATTTATATATTCTCCTCGGTGGTCGAGTAGCCCCGCATGGTTTTCGCGGGGCGTATCGAGGCCACCATATAACCAAAGTTGTTTTGCTTGGTGGTGGTCTCGATACGCCTTTCGCAAGGAACGCTCAAGGCTACTCGACCACCGATTTGTTTTTTGATTATATTCGACCACTCTACCCAACATAGAGGACGTTACTCACCGAGTAAGAAGTACCTTCCTCCATGAGCTCCTGCCAAATCGCCTTGAAACAAAAGAATATGGCATAATTTCTTCGTATTTCGGATGGAGAAAATCATGGCAAACAAAATCCCACTCGACGACATTTCCATCCGCACCGAACTTCGACACGGTGACATGGGATATGTCATTTACCTGCATGGATTACTCTACGGCAGGGAATACAACTTCGGGATTCAATTCGAGACCTACGTGGCTGAAGGTCTCTGCGAGTTCCATGAACACTATGACCCCAAAAGAAACCGGGTCTGGGTTTGCGAGCATGACGAAAGGATGATCGGCTTTCTGCTTTTGATGGATCGCGGGGATGCGGCGCAATTGCGTTATTTCCTGATCGAACCCGAATATCGTGGTATCGGTCTTGGCACGAAACTCATGAACCTTTACATGGATTTCCTGCGGGAGTGCGGCTACCAAAAGTCCTATCTCTGGACGACCCATGAACTGCACACGGCGATTTCTTTATATAAAAAGTTTGGCTTCACACTGACCGAAGAAAAAGAATCAACAACTTTTGGCAGGCCGTTGATAGAACAGCGCTATGATTTGATTCTTTCCCCCTGAAATCTTTCGCGCCAGGTGTGATATAACCCGACGAAGCAGTCCTCTCGTCGGTCTGGTTTCGATGTCGGACATTCCCTGCGGAAGGTGCAGGTGACACCCGTCGAGTCCCTGGTCACTGAGATTGCGCTGTAAAATCCCTGCTCTCAACAGGACTATCTTCCTTGAGACGAACGTAACACAGACATAAAAATCAAAAAAGGCGACTTTTCGGATTCGAGAGTCGCCTTTGATTCTATGGATTCGCATCCCACGGCGCGACGCCGCGTCCGCGCCCGCCTCTCAACGACCCGTAAATTGTTTCTGCCAGATCAGGCATGACCTCCGCCGTTGCAGCCAGCAGACCGAAACATCCCGCGATCATCATGTCGCCAAAAGGAGTGGCAAAATATGGGCGCAGAGTCCCCCTCTCCCTGTGGGAGAGGGCAGGGGTGAGGGAAAACATGGACCTCCTCGGTCCCGTCACCACAACATCGAACTCATCCTTCCCAAACTCAAACTTCTCCTCCGAATACATCAACGCGCCGTGCCCCATGTCGTCAAATACATCCTGATGTTTCAATGAACCGTCTGCCAATTTGCGAATCAAACCTTCCAATTTCGCCAAATCGATCTCGCCGGTGTGATGTTCGAAGACTCCCTCGATTCCCTTTTCACTCAATCGGAACGCCAGCGTGTGGAAATTGCCCACATTGCAAATGATCTTCTGCCTGCGTTGGGCAACCACAGGGTCAAAGTTTGCACCCAATACCGCGGCTGGTGCCGTATCCATCACCACCAGTGGACAAGGCAACGCTCCCGCCGAGTCCGCCACGGATTGAAGGCGGGTCATGATTTTGGGGATACCGGAAGAAGGAAAGGCGAAAGAAGAAAGAGAGTTTCTGGCTTTTATTCTTTCATCTAAATAATCAAATCGAAATTGACGGTCTGAAACTCCGGCGGGCGCATTTCCATGGTCGAACACGGCGACCGCAATGGCATCCAAATCTTTCAGTGATACACCATAATCATTGAATGTCCTGGATATCAATTCAAAATCAAAATCTCTCAACTCGATTTTGCTGACTGCTGCTAATTGACGGCTTTCCTCCTCCGAAACAATCTTTATCCCCAACGCCTCCACTTTGTTTAACTCATCATTGAGCGTCGCCGCGGCGGAAGGGGTCATGTAGACGGAAATCCCTGCGCGGGCATATTCTTCGATTGCCCATGCCGAAGGTCCGCCTCCCATTTGATGACCAGTGAGCAGGATGGGATTCCGCGACGGAAGCAACCGCTTGAGACGGCGATGAACCATCATGGTAGGCGAAGGCAGGACGAGTTTGAACCCGTTCTCGATGTCGAGATTCGAATCGTAAAGAAAAATATCCTGCGTGCCTGTGCCGATGTCTACCGATAAGATTTTCATGCAAAACTCCCCCTCTCCTGAAGGGAGAGGGAATGGAGGTGGGTGAGGGTAAAACCTATATTTCGATCCCCAGCCACTGGCGGATGAAGTATCCGATAATGAACGAGAATAAAGCCACGCCAAGACTCAATCCTGCCATCTCCAAAAACCGGGCGCGGAATGATTCTCCCTTGGCAACCGAGATGTAGTAGTTAAACACTGCGATGATGATGACGGCAATCGTTAGCGTGATGGCAAGGTCTGCATAGAAGTTTTCGGGCATGAGCAGGTAGGGCAAAACGAGCAAAGCCACAGTGACAATGTAGGCGATGCCCGTGTAGATCGCGGCGCGGATGGGGTGTTTATTGGTCTGCTCGGAACGAGTGGATAAATATTCACTCGCCGCCATCGAAAGCGAAGCGGCGATTCCCGTGATCAGACCCGAAAGGGCGATCAACTTTCCGTTTTGCAGGGCAAGCGTAAGCCCCGAGAGAGCGCCGGTGAGCTCAACGAGGGCATCATTCAGTCCAAGAACGACTGATCCTGCATATTGCAATCGCTCCTCATCCAGCATCTCGATGAGTTGTTGTTCGTGTCTGTCCTCTTCGTCCTGATATTTTGTCGCTTCGGGAATCGCTTTGGCGACCGCGGCGTAATTGACCTGCGCGGCTTCCTCGCCCTGTTCCATCAACTTAACGCCAAAGGTGAAACCAAAAACAATGCTGATGAAATAATAAACCCACACAATGAACCAGCGCGGCTGAACTTCTTCATTGCTGTATTTTTTCCAGCCTTCATAGTGACGCTTCTCATCTTCAGCGATCCGATCAAGGATCTTTGCATTCTCCGGCGATTTGACGCGCTTTGCCAGCCGCTTGTAGATGTGATATTCCGTGATCTCGGTCTGTTGGAATTGGATCACCTTGTTCCGAATGTCTTCTGTGATTTGCATGGTGTTCTCCTCGAAAGTGTTGAATCTATTGTAAGCCATTATGTCAGGGTCTGCATGCAAAATACAGAATAGTGGTTAAACTGGCCGACATGGGAAAGCGTGGCGATCTAAGCAATGAACAATGGGAGCGGATTGAGTTCATTCAGGCTGGGCAGTTACAAAATATAAAAGAAAAATTCGGTGGCGACGATTTTTCTGTTCGGCATGGATCGGTGATCTATGATTTTGAGCGAACATTTGCTCCCACAAAAGCGTATGATTTAGAGTATTCGGGTTATGATGAATCTGAAAGAACAAGACGATCTCTAATTAAATACTGCAAGAATAATATTCTTTGCGAGTCTCCAGATTGGAAATCTGAACATGAGTTTCGGTGGTTGATTTTTAATCAGACCGATTCAGAGACAAAAGTTTCCATTGAAGATGCTCTTAAGGCAGTCGTAGTCGGAATCGATTATCAATGCCATTTCGCCTCCTTGAAAGCC
>DATIUT010000121.1:0-10324 GCA_035466615.1 Anaerolineales bacterium
AAACCGCTCAAGGATTTTGGCAAATCCAAACGGGGAGGGAAGAGATGGTCAGCGGATTTTGTAACAGACTCACGGACGGGAACGGACAGTCTGCGGCGGACAAGATTTTGAGTAAGTTGAAGCTGAGGGTTGCCGTTTCAGGTCTTTGGGAATGATGAGGTCGCCATGAACTTGTCCATTGTAATGGTTATGGTCAGGGAACCGATGGAGTGATGTGATTGATGACTTTCCAATCAGGAATGTTGAAAATTATCTCAGTATGATGCTATACTGATGGAGAAAGGAGAAAGTAACATGACTACACTTATCGAGATCGAAGGGATTGGTCCTGCCAACGCTGCAAAATTGAATAAAGCCGGCGTTCGCGGCACAAATGGTCTATTGAAAATGGGCGGTACAAAAAAAGGGCGTCAGGAACTTTCCAAAGCCACAGGCTTTGCAACGAAGACAATTCTTGAGTGGGTGAACCGCGCCGACCTGTTCCGTGTAAAAGGCGTCGGAACCCAATACTCGGACTTGCTCGAAGCCGCAGGGGTGGACACCGCGGTGGAACTCGCCAAACGCAAACCTGAAGCGCTGCTTGAATCCATGAAGGCGGCAAACGTTAAAAAGAATCTCGTCAACCAAATGCCAGCCTTGAGCCTGGTCAGGGCCTGGGTGAAACATGCAAAGAAACTGAAACGGGTTGTAGAATACTAAGCCGGAAAAACCTCCGATGTCAATATCATCGGAGGTTTTTTTTATTTTGGTCTATGCCGATCCAAACGGGGGAGGGAGGACACCGTACCCGGGCGAAGCGAGCGGCAGGAAGGGGAGTGGCGCTATGGTCGGTTTGTGAGAGCCGGGTGATGGTGATATAGTAGGAAAATTGTCCCGTCTGGCATTCATGGCTGAAGGGACTCCATAAATTCAAACGAATTTTATCGGGTTTGCATCATCATTCCCTGCCCGCGGCCCGTCTGTAAAACCCGGTAATTTGTGAAACGATCATCGCTCACAACAAAACAGGAGAATCGCCATGCCCTACCAGCCGCTGAATGGAATCCGAATCCTTGACTTGTCGCGTCTACTGCCGGGTCCTTATGTAACGCAGCTCTTCGCGGACCTCGGCGCGGAAATCATCAAAGTGGAACGGCCCGGCGCGGGAGATTATGCCCGCGACTTCACGGCAGAGATGGGACTCGCAGGCATGTTCGACGCCATCAATCGCGGCAAGAAGAGCCTGGGGCTGGACTATCGTTCCCCGCGCGGGCGCGAACTTTTCCTGGCATTGTGCCAAACGGCCGATGTTGTGCTTGAATCTTTCCGTCCGGGCGCGGTCAAAAACTGGGGCATCGGTTTCGATGACGTGCGCGCGGTCAAGGAGAATATCGTTTATTGTTCGCTCAGCGGGTATGGGCAGACGGGTCCCTACTGCGACCGCGCCGGCCACGACATCAACTACACAGCCCTCGGGGGGGCCTTGATGTTGAACGCGCCGCCCGGTGGCATTCCCATGCCATACAGCATTCCACTTTCCGACCTGGGCGGGAGCATTCTGGCGGGATTTGCGATCCTCGCCGCACTCACGGGGCGCGACCCCGCGCACAGGGGCTGTTACATTGACGTCTCCCTTCTGGATGGCATGATCGCCCTCGTCACACCGTTAATCGGCGGCTCTTATTTTCACGGACAAAAGACAGGCGCACAAACAGCGCCCATCACCACAGGCAAACCGTATTACGCGGTGTATCAAACCTCCGACGGGAGGTTCATTTCCTTCGCTCCCATTGAAGCCCATTTCTGGGATCGTTTTTGCAAACGGATCGAACGCCCCGATCTTTCCGGACGCCAATTTGATCCGGCCATCGGAGAGGAACTTAAGCTCTTGTTTCTCCAAAAGACCCGCGCCGCGTGGATGTCCCTGCTCGCGGACCTCGACGCGTGCATCGAATCAGTCAACACGTTCGAAGACATGCTCTTTGACCCTCACGTGCAGGCGCGTGGACACGTTCGCATGGAGGATGGCAGGCCCGTTCGCATGAACTCCCCATTCGTTTTCGCACGCGTGGAAGGTTCCGATCCGCCGCGTCTGGGAAATGACACGCGCGAGATTTTATCCGCACTCGGTCTGGCAGAAGACGAACTGGCGCGGCTCTCTGAGCAGGGTGTGATCAGTTTATAGGCGCGGCTGTCAGACCAAAAATTCATGGCAAACCAACCACTCTCGTTGATAAGCGAAATGGTCCTGCTTGCGTTATGATGCGGTTTAAGAATCGGTCACACGGATGGAAAGCTCATGCTGATCTGGGCAAGTGAATGGAGAACTTGGGGAAGTTGGGCGGGGTTATGGTTCGCTCACTGTAACCCGCTTGAAGACTGCGATAACGGGGATATTTTCAAACGAGGATGCCGTCAGTCCCACCCTGCCTTCGGCAAGTTCATAACTGGATACATCCACACTGCGGACAATATTCCCATTGATGCGGAGATACAGGGTTGTGCCGGAACAGGTCAGGCCGATATGTTGAGTCTCGCCGCTTTGACCGATCTCTTTGGATGAACCGCCCATGATGGGGAGGTAATCGGCAATGCCGGTATCCAGCCACCTGCCATACAGCACGCTGTATGTTTTGTCGGTGGAGACGTTGAATTCAAACCATCCGTCCGTTTCACTGTAGCGGCAAACCAGA
Source organism: Anaerolineales bacterium (assembly GCA_035466615.1). GTDB lineage: Bacteria > Chloroflexota > Anaerolineae > Anaerolineales > Villigracilaceae > Defluviilinea. The sequence continues at coordinate 2,673 of DATIUT010000121.1, forward strand.
CCGATGGAGGCCGGGCTGAGGGCGCTGTTGACGAATTCTGTCTCAACGTGAACATCGGCATAATCTTCTGCGCCGTATAAAGCGTAAAGCCAGGCATAGGGAGAGTCCATTTGGAAACGGAGGGTGCCGTTTTCAATCGCGATATTTGGGATGGCCTCTTTACCTGCCTGGAGGATGACCCAGCCTGCGAAGGAAGAGTCAAATTCCTGGGTGAAAAAGCGCGGGAGCGGAGTCGGGGTTGGCTCGAGGGTGGGAGTCGGTTCGGGAGTGTTGGTAACAGACACGGGCGTGGGAGGAAGCGTCGCGGTTGGGAAGGAGGAAGGTTCGGGTGGGGGTGTTTCGGTTTGGCACGCGGCAATGAGGATGAGACATCCAATGAGAAGAATTTTTTTCATGGCGCTTCTTATAACACAAATGTCCGGCGCTCAGGCTGGACATTTGCAGGTTATTTATGCTGAACTAATCACAAAACTGAACACCGATAAAACAAGGCCATTGATCCACGATCAAACCAGCGAGGCCTGCTGCGAAGAGAAATGAAATTACAACGACGATGATTAGATGGAGGGGATGCGCAAATAGACTGCCTCCAGTCCGCAGGGTCCTGACGATCGGCCCACCGGCAATGATCCCTGCCGCTACGGGGATCGAAATGAGGGCGAGAGCGATGATCTGACCGGGGACATAAAGCTGTTCAGGGTTCGGGCCATTGAGCAGACGATCCAGAGGTTCCCAACCAAGCGATGCCAAAAAAGAGAGTATTACGATGAAAAGGATAAGGACAATGCCAATCATCAAAGCCGACCTGGGGTTTGTGATGAGAGTATTTTTCTGCGTGGGAATGGGATTTGCCATGTCGTGGTCCGATGTCCATTTGGCTTGCACGATTGGTAACAGGATGAGGCTGATGGCGAACATGTTGAGCCACAAGACGAAAAACAGCATGAAAGGGAAATCTTCATTGAAATTTCGCCTGTTTACCAGTTCGAGGACCGCGAACGGAAGTGCGAGGAGCAAGCTGGTGATCGCCGGTGACCTGAGGTTTGTGAAGATATGTTTCATGGTATCCCCTTGTTAATCGGCTTCGACCAGCAGATTTTAATGCTGGTCGAAGTTGTTTGTGGAGATGCCGGGAATTGAACCCGGGTCCGAAAGATTCGACCCTCGGAAATCTACGAGCGTAGTCGGTCGAGGTTCGTCATCGCAGTGGTCTCGTCCGACTAGAACTCACTGCGACCAGCCGCTAATCTTTCGCGCAGGTAGCGGCATTGTGCGCGGCACTCCACCTTTGTCTCGCCCGATCCGTCACCCGGCGGAGAGCGGTGCCGGCGGACGCGGCCTCATCTATGGAGACCGACTGTTATGTTCTCACCTTAGGCGGCGAGGGGCATAGCAGCGTAGGAAGTGCGGTTGGCACTTGATTTTTTGCGCTGAGTTAGCGAGTTCGGCGCCTCTCGGCTCGCATTCCGGGACCAGCCTCTCCCGTCGAAGCCTGTCATCCCCATAAATGTGGGAGCGTTCCCATGTGCATTTTCATTATAGCATAGTTGCAATGCACTTCATCTTGCCCTTGCGGGTGCTTTATGCTAGACTGTTGACATAATATAGAAGGAATGAGACCCACCATGGCTGGAAAAATCCTCATTGTTGACGACGACCTTGACACCCTGAGGTTGGTGGGCTTGATGCTTCAACGTCAGGGATACCAGATCAGCGCGGCAACCAACGGTCAGCAGGGATTGGAAAAAGCGTTCGAAGAGGGCCCGGACCTGATTCTGCTCGATGTGATGATGCCCGATATGGATGGCTACGAAGTGACCCGTCGCTTGAGGCAGAACCCGTCTACAACCGAGACTCCCATCTTAATGTTTACCGCCAAATCGCAGCTCGACGATAAGGTGATCGGCTTTGAAGTGGGGGCGAACGACTACCTCACGAAACCCACCCACCCCTCCGAGTTGCAGGCGCGTGTGAAGAACCTGCTTGCGCGCGTGGGGGATAAAAAGGAAAAATCTGTATTTGGTGGAGGGGACGAAAGCCACGGGTATGTGGTCGGTATTTTGGGTGCGCGCGGCGGGCTGGGCATCACCACGCTGGCGGCCAATCTGGCGGCTGGGCTGTTGAATAAGACAAAGAGTGAAGTGATTGTTGCTGAACTGCTTCCTGGTCAGGGTGCCCTCGCGCTGGAACTGGGTCTTCCCTCCACAAAAGGTTTGGTGGACCTGCTCAGCCTTGACAAGATCAGTGAATTGACACGCGATAAATTGCGCGAATCACTCACCTATCATGGATCCGGCCTCAAACTCCTGCTTTCTTCAGATCGTCCGCGCGATATGCATCTGATCAATCAGGTTTCGAATTATGAGGTCGTGGTCTCAAGCCTGGCTGGCCTTGCCCGTTTTGTGGTGCTCGATCTTGGTGTGGGTATCCAGCCTTTTGCGACGAAGGTTATTCCACATTGTGATGATGTGTTGATTCTGCTCGAAGGCGTTCCGAACACCATCATCCATACCAGGGCTTTGATTGAGGATATTGCATCCCTGGGGATCAATAAGCGAAGCATCAATGTGGTCTTGAATAACCGCATCCGCTCGGATACACAATTGCCGTCCAGTCAGGTACAGACGAAACTCGACCATGAGATCATCGGCACATTGACCCCTGCGCCGGAACTGTTCGTTCAAGCCATACGGATGCAGACACCGGCAATCCTGTGCCAGCCTGAAAGTCTGACAGCGCGCCAGGTTGGCAAGCTGGTTGATTTCATCATGGAGCGAGAGGCGTTGCCTCGATGAATCCCCTCTCCCGTACAACAGGGACTGCGCTTGAAGATGCGGCGGATTTGTTCCGCAAAGCCAAAGGCGTGGTCGTGTTAACCGGGGCGGGCGTCTCCACTCCATCAGGCATACCGGATTTTCGTTCAGAGGGAACAGGCTTATGGTCACGCGATGAACCGATGGAGGTTGCATCGCTCAGCACATTTAGAACACATCCCGAAAGATTTTTCAACTGGTTCCGTCCGCTGGCTGATCAGATTTTCAATGCAGAGCCCAATTCTGCACACCGGGCGCTCGCCGAATTGGAGAACGCAGGCATTGCACAAACAATCATCACCCAAAACATAGATATGTTGCACCAAAAGGCTGGTTCGAAACATGTCATCGAAATGCACGGCACATTGCAAACCCTTTCCTGCGCAAGTTGTTACAAGAAAGTTGATTCCAGGGATTATGTAAAATGCTTCATTGATGATGGAACGATCCCATTATGTTTAAACTGCAATGGAATATTAAAACCGGATGTGATATTGTTTGGGGAGCAACTGCCGCAATCGGCGTGGTTTGAAGCGCAGAGCGCGGCGCGTGAGTGTGACCTGATGGTGGTTGCAGGTTCATCGCTGGAGGTCCTGCCCGTGGCTGGCCTGCCCATGCAGGCTGTTGACCGGGGCGCGCACCTGATCGTCATCAATAATTCGCCCACCTATATAAATGTAAGAGCCGATGTTGTCATCATGGACGATGTTGCCACCATATTACCTGATATAGCGGAACGAACACTTCATGGCTGAGATAAAGACACAAACCCTCGATAGTTATCTGCGCCTGATCGAGATCGCGCGCGACCTGGCATCCACGCTGGATCTCGACACGTTGTTGAATGACATCGTGCGCACCTCGGCGGATATTACGCATGCTGAAGCCGCATCCATTCTTCTGTATGATGATACGGCGCGCCAACTCTACTTTCAGGTTGCCACCAACATAGACGAACCCACCATGCGCGGACTCATTGTTCCGCTCGAAAACAGTATTGCAGGCTGGATCGTCACCAACCGTCAGGCTGTCCACATTGACGACGCACACAAGGATAAGCGTTACTTTGGCGATGTGGAGCAAAGCATCGGCTATGCAACAAAATCGTTGCTGGGCATTCCATTGATCGCGAAGAACAAGGTTGTTGGCGTGCTGGAGGTGGTCAACAAGAAGCGCGGTCAGTTCACCGGCCCGGATGAATCGATGCTCACGGTGTTGGGCGCACAGGCCGCAGTCGCCATTGAGAATGCGCGCCTGTTCCAGCAATCAGACCTGATCGCGGAATTTGTCCATGAACTGCGCACACCGCTTGCATCTCTCAGCACTGCCACATATCTCCTGCTTCGTCCTGAAATGTCGCGCGAACAACGTGACCAGATTGTCAACAACATCCACAATGAGACATTGCGTTTGAACTCCCTGGCATCCTCGTTCCTTGACCTGGCCCGACTCGAATCAGGTCGTGTGCAATTTCGCAAAACGCGCTTCAGTTCAGCCGACCTGATTTACGAAGTGCGCGATGTGATGATGTCCAAGGCGCAGGAAACGAGTGTTCAAATCCGTGTGGATGTTCCCGCCGACATGCCGTTGATGGAAGCCGACCGCGACAAGATCAAACAGGTATTGCTCAACCTGTTGAGCAACGCCATCAAATACAACCGCACGAACGGTTCGGTGATCGTTGCCGGGAATTTCTCGGATACAGAGATTTCCGTCAGTGTGCAGGATACCGGGATGGGCATCCCGGAAGATTCCATCCCCCATCTGTTTCAAAAATTCTATCGCGTGCACGAACACGAGGGCAAGGCCTCAGGCACAGGTCTCGGGCTTTCCATTTGTAAACAAATCATCCAGGGGCACAACGGGCGTATCGAAGTCAAGAGCAAGATGGGCGTGGGAACTTCCTTTACCATTCACCTCCCGCGCTCTCCGCGCGCTTTGCCGCGTGATGGTTAATGCTCCCTCGCCGTCCCCGGCAGGGTTATGGACACACCAACACTTTGAGCACGCCGGTCTCCGCCGCGTGCTCAAATGCTTTTAACGCCTGTCCCAGCGCGAATTCAGAATCGATCAAGACAGTTGGGTCCACTTGTTTGGATTCCATCAAACGCAGTGCAGGCTCGAACGGACCGCAACGTGAGCCGACGATATTAATCTCGTCCACGACAATGGATGAAAAGTTGACATTTATCTCACCTTTATATGTGGACTTTAAAACCAGCGTTCCACGCGGACGAATGGCCTGCCTCGCCAAAGAAAAGCCGCCCGGTGCCCCGGTTGCTTCCACCACAATATCCCATCTCGAAGGCTGGATTTCCTCCCCGGAGATAATCCGAATCCTGCGCGCCTTCAACAGGTTTTGTTGATGTTTGTGCCGCGCAACCACGCGCAGGTCACAACCGGTCAATGCCAGTGTTTGGGCGATGAGTTGCCCGAGCCGCCCTGCACCGATAAGCAACACGCGGTCTGTTGGCTTGACTTGTATCTGTTGTTGAATCTCCAATGCGGCGGCGAGGGGTTCGGTGAAAACAGCCATCTCGTCCGGAACAGAAGCGGGCACATGATGCAGGTTCGAGAGTGGGAGAGTCGTGAAGTCCGCAAACACGCCGTCGCGATTCACAATCCCCAAAACGGTCCGCCTCTCGCAATGGGTGGGACGCCCGTTCAGGCATTGCTCACATTGGTTGCAGACCGCGTTGATCTCGCCCACCACGCGTGCCCCGATCCACGATACATCGTCCGCTTCTACGACATCACCAACGAACTCATGTCCAAGGACGCCTGTGTATGGATAATATCCCTTGACCAATTCGAGGTCGGTACTGCAAATGCCGGCTTTGCGGATCTTGATCAGGGCTTCGTTGGGTTTGTGTGGTCGCGGGACATCGCGTAAAGAGATTTGATTATTTTCAAGCCAGAGAGCGTTCATGTCGTCTCGCCATTTCAAAAAAGCGAGTCAATTGTATCATTCGCCCATCATCGGTTTATGTCAGGTTGTTCGGGAATGCATTTATTGTGTCGGGAGTGGTGTTTGCCGCGCCGGTTTCGATCGGGACAATATTTTTTCCGTGATGGTATTGACGATGCGATGGATCAGGAGGAATAACAAACTGCCTCCCGAGCTCCAGTAATACCATTGTGCCCAGTTCGCTGTGCTGTCAGTCCCGCTGAACAGTCCATGCAGAAGTCCCATCATGTACATGGCAAGGCCCAGATAATGGATGGCACGCCAGGCCTTTTGACCGATCAGCGAACGGATATAAAAACTCAACGTGACGATCAGCCAGATGTAAAAGCCGATCTGCCCAATACCCACCCAGGCGGGACGATAATCAACGGTTGCGAACGGCATGAAGATCTGCGCCATGGTGAAATTGATGTAATGATCGCCAAGCAATATCAATGCATGGAACAATGCAAACGCCAGCCCCAACAGGCTGGTGTATTCATGGATGGCGAACGCGGCGGGCGCGCCCGGCCACAGGCGGGCCATCTTATTGGTAATCCCAAGCCCGAGCGCCATCGACAGCCACAAGATGCTCAGCGAGACGAAGGCTGTCGCTCGTGAAAGATACCAATAGACCTTGGGGCTTTCACCAGCGAGTGAACCTGCCATATTGGGCATCCAAGTTGGCAACAAGATAACGGCGGCCAGCAAACCGATGGTCATGGCAAGGATGATCAAAAGAAAAGCCTGGATATTGACGGACGATTCATAAGTTTCGTTTTGAATGGGTTGTCTGGGATTCATAAGTTCTCCGTTTTTATTGCAGATATTCATCCATATTTCGGGTGTATAAAATTCCGCCGTTGTCAAGGATAAAGACGCCGGCATATTCGGGATGTACCTCCACCCATTCCAGACCGGCGCGACTGCCCAGAATGAAAGCGGCTTTCGCAGCGGCCTCGGCTTCCATCACATTGGACGCGATAACCGTGACAGTCAACAGGTCCGTTTCGGCGGGCTGATTCGTGAATGGGTTGATGATGTGATGTTGAAGGATCCCGCCGCGCGTCCAGCGGCGGCGGTCCTTGCCGGAGGTGGCAACCCCGCAGGCATTGAGACACAACATTTCGGCATTTTCACCCGGCTGGAAGGGATCTGCGATGCCGATCTGCCACGGACTGCCGTCTGCACGCGGGCCACTGATGGCAATGTCACCTCCCGCGTCAATCAATGCCGGACCTTCGGCCTGCAACCATTTCATGGCTTGATGCGCCGCCCAGCCTTTTGCCACGCCGCCGAAATCAAGCCCCATGTTTGCGGGGAGTGTGATTGTACGGGCTGGTTCATCGAAGGCCATCACTGTCAGCGGAGGGGAAATCGTCAACGCTGAAGCAACCGTCAACGGGGCGAGATGCGGCAAGTCCTCAAACGGACGGTCATACCCCGCTTCGATGACCGCGTCCAGCAAGGTGGGAGTGACCAATCCGTCCGTCATTTGGCCTGCTTTGCGCGCGGCCTGGAAAACATCCCAAAGTGTTTCGCTCACGCGAACGGGCCGTTCATGGATTTGATTAAGCCGCGTGAGTTCGCTGTCATAGCGAAAACGGCTGAGGCATTGTTCCCATTCCTCAAACCACTTGGGAACTCGTGAAAGCAATACCGGCCCGGCCTCATGATCGACTGCCGCCAGCATTTCACAACCCATGGCATGAAACTCGAGGCGATGCAACATGTCATGAAGTCTTTGTCTGCGTGACTGTTCCGCCGCCACTGTTGTTGTTCTTTTTCTTGTTTTTTGGCGGTTGAACATTGACAAAGGTTTGCGGCGCAGTCTGCGTGAACATGATCTTGACCTGCGGAATCGCCGTGGGTTCAATCGGTGGTTCTGTGGG
>DATIUT010000122.1:0-5217 GCA_035466615.1 Anaerolineales bacterium
GGAGGAATTGAAACTCCTGCTCAACATGGTCAGGCCGAAACACTTCCTCCCCATTCACGGTGAACTGCGACAACTGAAACGCCATGCAAAACTGGCAATCGAGATCGGCATCCCGGAAGAGAATGTGATCGTCGTCGAAAATGGACAGATCGTCGAACTCTCCGGCAAAAACATCAGACTCGGCGAACGCATCCCCGGCGGATACGTCTTCGTGGATGGGCAATCCATCGGTGAAGTGGATTTCAGCATCATGCGCGAGCGCGAGAAGCTGGCGCGCAACGGCATCTTCCTGATTGACATCAGCGTGGACAAACTCAACGGCAAACTCATGCACGAACCGGAGATCATCACGCGTGGATTTGTCTCGCAGGAGGACGCCGAGGAATTGCTCCCCGAAGTCCGCAAGCACATCATGGATGTGGTCAATAACGGTGGCTGGGACAGCGAAAAAGATATTGCCAACACGGTCAAGTCGTATCTCTACGAATACACCAAGCGCAGACCGATGGTACTGGTCACATTGAGCAAGGGATAAACAAAAACGGCCCGACCAATCTTTGGCCGGGCCGTTCCATCCGGTTACTTGGTTCATAGTTTACAAATTCACCTTCAACACGATACGGCCTGGTCGGACCTCCACATCCCAGGAAAAGCCATTTGTTTGCCGATGGAATGGAATAAGGGTTTCTAACAAACACATTCTGCGCCAAACCAACCCACTCTCAGGCGCGTTTTCGTTGCCTGATCATGCCGGCAATTTGACGGTCGACCTTCCCCATCGGGTAATCATCCAATTTTTTCAACGAAACCCATTCCAGGTTTTGTTGATTCGTCATGGATGAACATTCACATCGGAAAGCGTGGACTGTCACCTTGAAGTGGGTATATGCGTGCTGGATTACACCCATCGCCTCTTTCCTCCGGACCTTGAGACTGTATCCCAACTTAAGCGCCTTGAACAACTCTCTGGCTGGATCGCCACCCACACGGCCATTCGGGAATTCCCACATCCCCCCAAGCAATCCATTCGATGGACGCTGCGCCAGTAAAACTTTTCCTTTCTTAATAATCACACCCGCCGCATGCATGTAATGTGGTGCAACTTTTTTGGGTTTTTTGGCAGGACGAAGATCCACAGTTCCATTTTCCCGCGCTTTGCAGATTTCCATCAAGGGGCAGATCAGACATCGCGGATTTTTCGGAATGCATATTGTCGCGCCCAGATCCATGAGAGCCTGGTTAAAATCGCCCGCTTTGCCTCCAGGCAGGTTTTTCTGGGCGACATCCCATAATAATTTTTCGCCTTTGGAAGAATCAACGGGTTCGGCAACATCAAACAACCGCGCATACACACGTTTGAGGTTTCCATCCAACGCTGGTTCATTCATGCCAAAGGCAATGGATGTAATTGCCCCGGCGGTATATCTTCCGATGCCAGGTAATTTGACAAGTTCAGCCGGTTCGCTCGGCAGTCTGCCGCCATATTCCTTCATTACAATCTTTGCGGCTTTGTGTAAATTTCGGGCACGGCTGTAATAGCCAAGTCCCTCCCATACGTTGAGCACTTCCTGCCCGGATGCCTCCGCCAGAGCCTGAACGGTCGGGAACAAATGCATCCATTTACCGAAATAGGGAATCACAGCCTCCACGCGCGTTTGCTGAAGCATGATCTCGGAGATCCACACGGCATACGCGTCCGAATGCCCGCGCCAGGGGAGAATCCGCTTGTTTTTGTGGTACCAGTTTAACAGTCTGGTTTGAAGCGTGGGAGTCGGCATGAGTTAAATAAAATCACGGAGACTTGTCCCGTCTCCGTGATTCGTCTCCTAGAATTGAAATCCGCCGCGTGCAGGGACGACCTTGTAGGAAAAGTTTTTCACATAGCTGAACAGGCGCTCCTGTAACAGATTCCAATCATCCGATTTCAGAATGCGGTGCGCCTGATTTGCATCTGTGGCAACCAGGCCGACTTGGATCTGTGGGTAGGCTCCATAGATCGTTGCCCAGGCTTCCGCAGGTTGCAATCCCAGCCGTTGGACACCCGGAATAAACTCACCGATGACGAACTCAAAATATTCCTGATCGCGTTCGGCGGCGATATCCCAAGTCATCAAAACTTTTACCGACATCTTAACTCTTTTGGTATTCCAATGCAACGACGCGCGTCTCGTCAGGAAGTCCGCTGCGCGTAACTTTTAGGGATGGCTGTGTTTCAGGCTTGGAGAGTCCCATCTCCTTGACGAACTTGTTAAGAGATTCGAGGGGAACCTTCGCAGCCGGTGTTGCATAGTGCATGGGGATGACAATGTTCGGCTCGATCAGGCTGATGACTTCGGCGGCTTTCGCGGCGTTCAACCCGCCGCCGCCCCCCACAGGGACGAGAGCCACATTGATTGTGCCGAGCGATTCGATCTCGGATTGGGTCAGGACCTGTTGGAGATCCCCGAGATGCGCTATGGTGATACCATCGTAATCGAACACGTAGACTGTGTTTCGGGAGGACGCGTCCCTGCCTCTCTTTTTGCCGCCGACGCCGCCATCGGTGGATACGCCCGTAATAAATACACCACCGATTTCGAACTCACCAGCGCCATTGATCACGTGTGAAGTACCTTTGACCGCGTCCGTGTGATTGTGGCCGGGCGCATCATGGCTGACGGTTACAATATCCGCTTTTAGTTTGAGGGCATCGTAACCGATGGCTTTGTTGTCGTAAGGATCAGTCACCACCGTCGCATAACTGCGCTCGGTGAGCCTGAAGCAGGAATGTCCGTACCAGGTAATTTCCATAAAGTATGTAGCCTCCGGGTCGTTATTATAATGGATAAACTTATCACTTATTCAAAGGAATTGACCATGTCAGAGTCTAAGACCGTTCCCTATTTGGAGGTCCTGTTTGCAGTCATTGCATGGGGCGCATCATTTATCGCCACCAAGGTGGCTCTCAAGGATGTTTCCCCCATCACAGTTGTTTGGCTGCGATTTTCGATGGGTGTCCTTATTCTCGGTATCGCCGTTGCGATGCGAAGGCAATTTTCATTGCCGAACAGAAATGAATGGGCGTACTTTGCACTGCTTGGCTTTCTGGGAATCACGTTCCATCAATGGCTTCAGTCGAATGGATTGCAAACATCCGAAGCCGGGACCACGGCCTGGATCGTTTCCACAACTCCGGTTTTCATGGCTTTATTGGGATGGATCGTTCTGAAGGAGGGATTGAGCTGGCCCAAGATCACGGGCATTATCCTGGCATTCGCCGGTGTACTGCTCGTCGTTTCGAAAGGCGACCTGACATCTGTTTCGGTCGGCAGGTTTGGCGCCCCCGGCGACAAGTTGATCCTGGTCAGCGCGGTGAATTGGGCGGTGTTTTCGGTCTTATCAAGGCGCGGATTGAAATCCTATCCCGCAAGTTTGATGATGTTCTATGTCATGTCATTGGGATGGATATTCACTTCCATCCTGTTCTTTGCAGGGACAAATGTTTCTGAAATCCCAAATCTTACATTCGAAGGCTGGCTTGGAGTCGCCTTTCTTGGAATTTTCTGTTCAGGGCTGGCATATATTGCATGGTATGACGCGCTTCAGGCTTTGTCCGCAGCACAGACCGGAGCATTTCTCTACATTGAACCGTTGGTGGCTGTGGTTGCCGCGTTCTTTGTGCTGGGGGAACCGATCACATTTGTGTCGTTGATCGGAGGCGGGATCATTTTGTTGGGCGTATGGCTGGTGAATCGGTAAAAACCGAGGGAGAGAAAAAGCAACTTGAACAAGGGCAGGCCCAGGCGAGCACGAAGCGGATTCCCATCCCAAAAATCACGCCGGTTATCACATTGACTTTTCCGAGATAGGAGTATAATTCAGTCACTATATTCCCACGAAACGGAGGAAAGACCCATGGCAAGTGTTACTTTTAAAAACATCTACAAAAGGTTTGGAGATGTGATCGCTGTCAACAATCTGGATATTAAAGTTGACGACAAGGAATTTCTGGTGCTCGTTGGACCCTCAGGCTGCGGCAAGACGACAGCCCTTCGTTGCCTTGCTGGACTGGAGGAAATCTCTGAAGGTGAAATCCTGATTGGCGACCGTGTTGTGAATGATGTCGCCCCGAAAGACCGTGACATCGCCATGGTCTTTCAATCCTACGCTTTATATCCCCACCTGTCTGTTTATGACAACATGGCATTTGGTTTGAAACTTCGCAAGGTGCCTAAGGAGGATATCAAACGCCGTGTGAACGAAGCCGCAGACATCCTTGGCATTCGCGATCTGCTTGATCGAAAGCCGCGCCAACTTTCCGGCGGTCAACGCCAGCGCGTGGCGGTGGGACGCGCCATCGTACGAGAACCGAAAGTGTTCCTCTTCGACGAACCGCTTTCCAACCTGGATGCCAAACTGCGCGTGGCAATGCGCGCCGAGATCAGCAAGTTGCACCAGCGTCTGCAGACCACTTTCATCTATGTAACCCACGACCAGATCGAGGCCATGACCATGGCCACCCGCATTGCGGTCATCAACAAAGGCATTCTGCAACAACTCGATACCCCGCAAAATTTGTATGACAGGCCGAATAACCTCTTCGTGGCTGGATTCATCGGCTCACCGGCCATGAACTTCTTCCCCGGTAAACTTCGCAAGGATGGAGGCAAACTTCTGGTGGATACCGGTGACTTTGTTGTTGCCATTCCGGCGAAACTGTCCAAAACCTACGAGGCACACGCGGGCAAGGAAATAATATTTGGTATACGTCCTGAAAATATTCACGATGCCGACTTCATCCCGCCCAACATTGATGCAGAAAAAGTCGCCGTCAAGGTGGATGTGACGGAATTGATGGGCAACGAGATCTTCCTCTATCTTGTCAGTGGGAAAAATACCTTCGTCTCCCGCGTCGATCCGCGCTCGAAACTGCGTGTAGGTCAACAGGCTTCTGTCGCATTTGACATGGATTCGGTTCACATCTTCGACGCCGCAACTGAAGAGGCCATCCGATAACCCATCAGGCTCAATAACGTTGAAAGAGGCGCTGGCCAGTGGCCAGCGCCTCTTTTTGATTCGGTTCCGATCTAATTTGTTAAAAAACTTGAAAAAATAAATGGTTTATGCTATTATCTTCCAAAATTAAACTCAAGAAGAATGCTTTGAGTACTTTTTTTTGGCTTCCCGCGGATTATAATGTCAAGAGCTTTAACAAACATGCGGCTCTTGATTTGATTC
>DATIUT010000123.1:0-4385 GCA_035466615.1 Anaerolineales bacterium
TCCTTGCCAACGCCATCCGGATTGTGCCGGAGTACCAGCGCCTGGTCGTGTTTAGGCTTGGTCGCTGTATCGGGCCAAAGGGACCTGGCATCGTCCTGCTCATCCCCGTGGTTGACCGGGCCGTGAAGGTGGATCTGCGCGAGCAGGTACGTGAGATCCCGCACCAGACCTCGATCACCAAGGACAACGCGCCAATCTCGATCGACTTCCTATGGTACTACAAAGTATTGGATCCGGCCGAGTCCGTCTTGCAGGTCGGCAACTTTGAAGTGGCGGCTCAGGGTATGGCCACCACGACCCTGCGCGCGGTCATCGGTGGTATCCCATTGGATGATGTGCTCTCCGAGCGCGAACACATCAACACCATGCTCCGCACCCGTCTCGATGAAGTGACCGAACGCTGGGGTGTCAAAGTGACCAACGTTGAGATCCGCGAGATCATCCCGCCGCGCGAAGTGCAGGAAGCGATGAACAGGCAGATGTCTGCGGAACGCGTCCGCCGTGCGTTGGTGACCGAGTCGATGGGTGATCAAGCCGCCGCCATCAATCGTGCCGAAGGTACCAAGCAAGCCGCCATTCTAACGGCTGACGGCGAAAAACAGTCCAACATTTTGCGGGCAGAAGGTGACAAGCAGTCACAGGCATTACGCGCGGAAGGTTTTGCTGTGGCGCTGGAGACAATCTATGCCGCCGCCGGTAAAGTGGATCAGAAGACGATGACGCTTCAGTACTTCGAGACGCTGAGGGCAATCGGCTCAAGCCCGTCCACCAAGTATATTTTCCCGATGGAGTTCACGAGCATGCTCGATAACTTCCTTGGCAGGGATGCCAAAAAATAGGTAACGGGCAGATAAACACGTAGACAGGCAGGAAGTAGAGAGGCAACTTTCCACTTCCTGCTTTTTTATTGATAGAATTCCCCCGAATGCAAATCCAACCAGCAAACCTTCTCGATCTTGGCGCCTTACGCAGACTCGAACATGCTTGTTTTGAAAAAGATGCCTGGCCATTGTTGGATCTGATTGCTGTACTGACCTGGCCCGAGATCATTCGACTCAAAGTGATGGAAAATGACGAGATGATCGGATTTGCCGCCTGCGACCCGCGCCCTTCCCAATCTGTAGCCTGGATCGCCACCATTGCGGTTGATCCACGCTATCAGCGGCGCGGCATAGGGCGTATGCTTTTACATGCCTGCGAGGAGCGGACCAAACTGCCGCGCGTGAAATTGAGCGTGCGCATTTCGAATCACGGCGCGATCATGCTGTATGAAAAAGAGGGCTATCAGACTGTTGATGTATGGGGACGGTATTATTCCGATGAGGAGGATGCCCTGGTGATGGAAAAGATACTATAGGACAATCAACCAAATTGTCCCACTTGTAGTGTGTGGGATATAATGACCACTTATGACCGTTGAAACACTCCCGCCGCCTGTGTGGGTGGATGATCAAAACAATCTCAAACGCATGGTTGAAGATCTTTCCATGCAAGCACGTATCGCTGTGGATACGGAATCCAACAGCCTGCATGCTTATCGTGAACGGGTCTGTCTGATACAGTTTTCGACACCCCAAAAAGATTATGTTGTTGACCCGCTTGTGCTTGAAGATTTGAGTTTGCTTGCCCCCCTGTTCGCCAGCCAGAAGATCGAAAAAATATTCCACGCCGCAGAATACGACCTGGTCTGCCTGAAGCGCGATTACGGATTCGAGTTCAGGAGTCTGTTCGATACCATGCAAGCCGCGCGCATTTTGGGATACCAGTATGTGGGACTGGATAACATTCTTTCGGATAAGTTCAAAGTTAAAGTGGATAAGCGTCACCAGAAGGCGAATTGGGGAACGAGGCCATTGACGCCTCCGCAATTGGATTATGCCCGCATGGACACGCATTATTTGATCCCATTGCGTGATGTGTTGGAGTCGGAGTTGCGTGAAAAAGAAAGATGGGGTTTTGCTCTCGACGATTTCACTCTTGCATGTCATGTGGACGAGCCGAAGGAAAAGTTGAACGGCTCGTCCTGGAAGCGGTTCGGCGCCCGCAAGGATGTTTCACCGCGTGAATTGACCATCTTAAGCGAATTGTGCATGTGTCGTGATTCGATCGCCGAACGCATGGACCGTCCGCCGTTCAAAGTGATCCCGGATAGCATCCTTTTGGATATAGCGAAGAATATCCCTGAGAAGGATGTCGATCTGGCGGGCATTGGTTTGAGCCCAAAACAGATTCAATTGTGGGGCGGTCAGATCCTGGCGGCGACGAAGCGCGGGGCTGAGATCCCGCTTGTGAAACGGGAGCAGGCTGAACGTCCTAAAGACGCGGTACTTAAGCGTCTGGATAGATTGAAGATGTGGAGAAAGAAAGTTGCGGAGGAAATGAAGGTCGAGTCGGACATTATCCTGCCGAAAAATTATTTATACATGCTCGCCGAACATCCACCAAAGGATGTCGAGGCGTTGAAGTCTGCCATGAGCGAGTCGCCATTTCGTTTTGACAGGTATGGCGACCTGATCTACAGGTTGATCGGAGGTTGATATGCGGATCCATTTTCACGGTGCGGCACAAACGGTGACCGGGAGCCAGCATTTGCTGGAGATCAACGGGCATCGCCTCCTGCTTGACTGTGGTCTGTATCAGGGTCGAAGAGAGGAAACCTACTCCCGAAACCTGAACTTTGCCCACGATCCGCGTAAGGTGGACGCTGTGATCCTTTCGCACGCACACATTGATCATTGCGGTAATCTTCCAAACCTTGTTCAGGATGGCTATAACGGACCTGTGTATGCGACGCACGCAACGGTTGACCTGGCGACGATCATGATGGCTGACTCGGGGCGTATACAGGAAGCAGACGCAGAGTTTGTGAACAAGAAACGCCTGCGCCGGGGCGAGGAACCGATCGAGCCTTTGTACACCGAAGTGGATGCCCAACAGGCGGCGGATCTATTTCGCGGCATTGAATATAACCAGCCTTTTGAAGTGATCCCAGGTGTGGTTGTGCGCTTGATCGAAGCGGGTCATATCCTTGGCTCCGCGGCGGTTTCATTGGAGATCGAAGAGAAGGGGAAAAAGACACACTTTTGGTTTTCAGGGGACATTGGACGTTATAAACTTCCCTTATTGCGCGACCCGGTCCTGCCTGAAAAGGTGGATTATCTCCTGATGGAATCAACCTATGGAGACAAGGCGCATAATGACCCGGCGCAAGCATTCGATGAGTTTCAGGATGTTGTTGCTCGGACGATCAAGCGCGGGGGGAAGGTTATCATCCCCGCGTTCGCTGTGGGTCGCACACAGGAGCTTGTCTACAACCTGAATATCATGATGTTCGAACGCGATGTGCCTGCCGTGCCTGTCTTCGTGGACAGCCCGCTGGCGGTCAATGCTTCGAACGTGTTTCGCAAGCATCCCGAATGTTTCGATGCCGAGACCCGCCAGTTTGTGGAGGATGCCCGTCACCCCGCGTTGGATTTCAAGATGTTGACGTATGTACAGTCGGTGGAGGAATCAAAGGCGTTGAATGAACGCAAAGACCCGATGATCATCATCTCCGCCTCAGGCATGGCAGAGACGGGTCGGATTCTGCATCACTTGAGGAATAATATCGAAGACCTGAAGAATACGGTTTGCATTGTCTCATGGCAAGCTCCGTATACGCTGGGCCGCCGCCTTGCAGACCGAGAGAAAAGTATCAAGATTTTCGGCGAGCCTTACATTGTCCGGGCGGAGGTTGCAACGATTGGCGGATTATCAGGTCATGCGGGACAGGACTTGCTTGTGAAATATGCAGATGGGGTAAAGCAGACCGCGAAGAAGGTATTCCTTGTGCATGGCGAAGAGAAACAAGCCATGATGCTGACCGAAAAATTGAAGGAAAAGAAAATGCGTGAGGTGTATTACCCGGAGTTGCATTCGAGCGTGGAGTTGTGATCCTCGCCGAGTGGAGGGCAACCGTAGTCGAAGCGTGCTCAGCGCGGAATTGTGCGTTATAATACCGCCCGCAAATAAGATATTGGGAAGGTGCCAGAGTGGTTGAATGGGACGGTCTCGAAAACCGTTGTGGGCCTCGTGTCCACCGGGGGTTCGAATCCCCCCCTTCCCGCCAGAGTAAAAGCGCGTCCGTAGGGGCGCGTTTTTGGTCCTTGTCTTGGAAAGTGCTACAATAAAAAATGTCGAAAATGAATACTTACAAGGTCACATCCAATGCACAACGACAGCAATGGAGAAGCCTTCTTGTCTTTATGGCTGTTGTGGGTTTTCTTGTCATTTTTGCAACAACCGCAACGCGGGAGCACACACCATTCGATCTCTCAATTGATATCTGGTGTCGCTTTCGGGGCTGTATACCTTTGGTTCCTGGGGTAATTGGTTGACCGGCCTGT
>DATIUT010000124.1:0-7228 GCA_035466615.1 Anaerolineales bacterium
CAGATCAGTTTGAACTGTGAGGCTTGTCATAATTCGCACTCACAGGAACCACGTGCAGAGACGGTTAATGAGTTATGCACCAACTGCCATAAAGACACAGGTTCATCCTTTACTCATGGCACACATGCCAGTTCCGGTTTATCGTGCAGTGATTGTCACATGGCGGCTGTTTCACACACATCATCCACGGCTGGATTGTTTGCGACCGGGCACACTTTTGTGGTGGGTTCGGAAGCCTGCATCAATTGTCATAAGGATACAGTCCATACCCGCGATACCATCGTCAGATTATCCGGTGAGCAAATTGGCGAACCTTTAACCGCTGAAGAACTGGAAAAAAGGGTCAGTGAACAGGAACAGGCGATCGAGAGTCTGGAAGCGCAAAATACCGTTCGCCTTTACACAGGCCTGATCCAGGGGTCCATCGTTGGTTTGATTATCGGCGGTGTGACGGCCTGGGTGGTAAGTCGTCGCATTCGTTTTGTGGAGGTCGAGGAAAATGGCAACACATAAGAAAAAAGTTAAGAAGAAGGTTGTTGTCAACCTGACACGCGGGGATGTCCTGAAGATCGCCGCTGCGGCTGTCGGGTCCATTGTTGCCGCACCTCTGCTTACTACGGGTCCGCTTTCGCCGTTTGGGCAGTTAAAGCAGGGGCAATTGGAAGGCGAAGAATACGCCGGTCATGGCGCGCAGACTGGGCAATATCATTGGGGCATGGTGATCAGCCTCGATCAATGTATCGGATGCGAGTATTGCATGCGTGCATGTACTGCCACCAATGATGTACAGCCCGGAGAACCCTGGAATATCGTTGTTCCTGAGAAAACCTCCGGCGGGCATACATTCTTCTTCAGCCGCCCATGCCTGCATTGCCAGAACGCTCCCTGTGTCGAAGTTTGCCCCGTGAAAGCCACCTATCACCGCGAAGATGGTCTGGTGGTCATGGACTATGAGCGTTGTATTGGTTGTCGTTACTGCCAGGTGGCATGCCCGTATGATGCGCGCCGGTTCAATTGGGAGGCGCGGAGCGATGATGACAATCCATATGTGCCTGCATGGGGAGACTCCGAAGTGGAGCGCCGCCCACGCGGAGTGGTTGAGAAGTGCACATTCTGCATTCATCGCATTGATGCAGGTCTCGAAAAGGGACTCGTGCCCGGCGCGGATCGTGAAGCAACACCTGCCTGTGTCAACATTTGCCCGGTGGGAGCACGTACGTTTGGGAACTTGAAGGATCCCAACAGCAGGGTTTCCCAACTCATCGCTTCGAATCCGACCTTGAGACTGCGTGATGAACTTGGAACGGAGACCAGCGTGTACTATATTCCGCCTAAGGAAGGGATTTAGAAATGACAACTTCAGCATTTTCACAAAAGCCCTTTCGCCTTCCCTTCAGCCTCGGTTTCCTGCTCTGGCTGGGATTTCTGGGAATCCTGCTTGCGGTCGGTGTTTACTCAGCCATCACGGTTTTCATCAAGGGTCTGTACATCACCAACATGAGCGACTCGGTACCCTGGGGATTGTGGATCACCATTGACCTGTCCTCGATTGCATTGGGAGCGGGAGCATTCACTCTATCAGCGATCGTGTATATATTCGGCATAAAACGACTACAACCGATCATCCGGCTGGCAGTGCTGGTCGGTTTCGCCGGTTATACCTCTGCCATGGTGACGTTATTGATGGATATCGGTCGTCCGGATCGCTTCTGGCATCCCTGGGTGTTCTGGAATGTACACTCGGTGTTGTGGGAAGTCACCATGTGTATTACGGTTTACCTGATGATTCTGGTCACCGAATTTGCGCCTGTAATCGTTGAAGCAAAGGTCTTTGACCGCTGGCCCAGAATCCGTGCGTTGGGACATTTCCTGCACAAGTTCACACCGTTCCTTGCAGTATTGGGCTTGTTGATCTCGCTCCTGCATCAATCATCTCTGGGAGCCACATACGGCGTGATCAAATCCCGTCCGATCTGGTTTAAACCCAGCATGCCCATCATGTTCGTCTTATCAGCCATTGCGGCAGGCCCTGCAGTAACCGTGGCTATGGCATATGTGCTGGAATGGATCCTTGGAAAACGCACGGTTCCACACGATGTTCTGCGGATCGTTACCCGCTTTAGCGGTGTTGGGTTACTGGCATATGGATATATCAAATTCTGGGATATGGCGGCAGTGACCTACTATGGTAGTACGCCAGGTGTAAGTTCCGCATTTTCCCTACTGCGACAGCATACTCCTTATTCGTTCAGCTTTTGGGTTGGGGAAGTCATTCTTGGAATTCTTGTGCCGGCTACCCTGTTCCTTGTGCCACGATTCAGCAAGAATCCTGCCGCGGCTGTGGTGGGTGCGCTTTCAGCAATGGTGGGTATCATCGTCCATCGTTGGAATGTGACGGTCGGTGGATTGTTCGTCCCGTTATCCTATTCACCGGGTACAACCTATGCACTCCCCATAGGCAGTTATTTCCCTGCACCAATCGAATGGGGCATAGGTATTCTGGTGATCGGCTACGCGTTGACCGTTCTTACTCTGGCTGTACGCTTCCTGCCACTCTTCGAAAAACAGGAACATTAGTGTAATCGCATTACAGGGAAAAAACCTGAATGGCGGAACATTCCAGTTCCGTCATTCAGGTTTAATTGATGACATTTGTCCGTATCGTTATGTGACAAGTTTAAGTTATACTTATCTGTGATTAATTTCACTCTTAACTCTGGAGATGCAATGCAAAATCCATTCGTTGCGAGCGGTTGGAATAATCTGCCGTGGAGGGAGAAACGATGAGCGAAACCCCTGCCAATCCAGTATTTGTAGCTTTACTGTTCATATTACGTTGTTTGGTGCCGGTGGCAGTTCTGTTCGGTATCTCCTACCTGCTTCGCAGGTTGGGGCTGGTTGCCGAGACCCCCGAACCGCCCAGCGGGTATGAAGAGAATGGCAATAGTCTTCCTGAGCCTGAAAATAATGATGAAGAAAAAGAAGGAGACCTGACACATGACAACGCGTGATCCGCATCGTCAGACTTTCTGGTTGATTGCGGCAGGCGCTTTCGTCCTGCTGTTAAGTTTATTATTGGTTTCACCTGCCGGTGCCGAGCCCCCGGCACAGGAAACCGAAAAATACTGTCTGTCCTGTCATGGGGACTCAAACTTGAGTGTAACCTTGCCCAGTGGAGAGGTTCTTTCATTATATATCTCAGAGGATGATCTTGATCATTCCGTGCATAGTTCAAAAGGGATCGAGTGTGAAGCCTGTCATAACGATATAAAGGAATACCCTCACCCCAAGTTGAAATATCAGAGTGCCCGTGAACTTTCCCGGGTTTATTATCAGACTTGTGAGAAGTGCCACTCTGGGAATTATGAAAAGGCGCTGGATAGCATGCATGCGCAAGTAGCCGAGGCTGGCAATATGGATGCGCCGATTTGCACGGATTGTCATGGTGCGCATGATGTTCGCCCGCCGGATCGACCCCGTTCCCTGATTTCTGAAACATGCCGTCAGTGTCATATGGAGATCGTGGATACCTATCGCCAGAGTGTGCATGGCGCGGCATTGATGCAGGATGAAAACACCGATGTGCCTGTTTGCACGGACTGCCATGGTGTTCACAACATTCAGGATCCGCGTTCGATACAGTTCCGCGTAGCGGAGCCGGAGTTGTGCGCTGGTTGTCACGCGAATGAAGAACTGATGGGCAAGTACGGACTGTCCGCGGATGTTTATAGCATCTACAAGCGGTCCTGGCATGGCGTGGACGTATCTATTTATAAGGCAAAATGGCCCACCATCTGGCATGACAGTGCGATATGTTCCGACTGTCATGGCGTTCATGATATTCGCGCAACCGACGATCCGCAATCCAGGGTCAATCCGGACAACCTTCTCGTCACCTGTCAGCAATGCCATCCTACCGCCGGACCAAACTGGACTGATGCATGGACGGGCCACAACGAGATCAGCTTTGAACGTACCCCTGCTCTGTTCTATGTTGATAGGTTCTACACTTCGTTCACGCCGTTTGTGTTATGGGTGTGTATCATCTATGTGGCCCTGCAAATGATCCGTGCTACTGTTGACCGCGTGAGGAGGAATTTGTCATGAGCGGAAGAACAAAAAAACCTCTCCAGCCTATCCAGCAGGAAAATACCTTCCCGCGCTTCACCGTCTCTCAACGCTGGGAACATGCCATATTATTATTGAGCGGACTGGTCCTGCTCCTGACGGGTCTGCCGCAGAAGTATCGTGAATTTTCCATCAGCCAGGATCTGCTTTCGACGCCGGGCCGCGTGGAGTTGATCCGCCAGATCCATCATATCGCTGCGATCGTGCTGGCATTGGAAGCCATCTATCATCTTGGACGAATCGTCTATTTGATGGGAAAACGCCGTCTGCCCGGCGACCTTTTACCCACCTGGCAGGATGTGCGCGACGCGGGGCATATGTTTCAATATCTTTTGTTCCTGCGCAGCGACAAGCCAAAGTTCGGTCGGTATAACTTTGAGCAAAAGGTGACCTACTGGATCGTTTTCTTTGGCATTCTGATCATGGGCGTCAGTGGCTTTATCATCTGGTTCCCGATCCAGTTCACACAATTTCTACCAGGTGGGGTTGTGCCTGCCGCAAAACTGGCACACAGCACCGAATCGATCATTGCTGCCATCTTTATTGTTGTGTGGCATGTCTATCATGTCCATATTGAACGGATGAATCTGAGCATGTTTACCGGTCGTTTAAGTGAAGATGAAATGCGTGCATTCCACGAGAAGGAATACGAACGCCTGACCGGGCAATCAACACCAAAAGCCAAGCCGGGAGTGAAGAAGTGATGCGATTACGCACCTATCTTATTGTCGCGGGTGTAGTGGTGCTCCTCGTCAGTTTTGGATTCGCCTTTTCGGATGCATCAGCAGGTCTGAATCCGGAAATCGAAACGTCGGGTCAGTCCTTCCCGCCTGTCCAAATCGACAATGACACCTGTCTGTTTTGTCATGAGCGTGAAGATCTCAGCGTCCAATTGAAGAACGGCGAGACCCTGCGCCTGACCATTGACCCCACTGCGTATGAAAAAAGCACGCATGGTTCCAATGGTGTGACTTGTGTCACATGTCATTCCGATATCGAAAGTTTCCCGCACCCGGAACGCACCACAGAGACTCTGCGTGAAGTGAAATTGAAGTATTACACATCCTGCCAGCAGTGTCATGCAGAACAGTTTAACCTGACATTGGATAGCGTACATCAGAAAGCACTTGCGGCGGGGAATAACAATGCGGCTGTGTGCGCGGACTGTCATAACCCACATACCCAACAAAGACTTACGGACAAGGATACGGGCGAACTGCTTGATTATGCCCGCCTGCATATTCCTGAAACATGCGCCCAGTGTCACAGTGCTATCTATGATACTTACAAGAAAAGCGTCCATGGTGACGCGTTGACAAATGCTGGTAATTTGGATGTGCCCACGTGCATTGATTGTCATGGGGTTCACAACATCCAAAGCCCCAACACGGCCACGTTCCGTAACAGCACACCGTTCTTGTGCGCCAAATGCCATACCAACAATGCCTTGATGCATAAATACGGAATATCTACCGATGTATTGAATACCTATGTGGCTGATTTCCATGGTACGACAGTGGTGTTGTTCGATAAGACATATCCTGACCAGCCGACAAACAAGCCTGTTTGCACGGATTGTCATGGTATCCATAACATTATTAGTGCAGACGATCCCAATAAAGGATTGCATACACGTGAAAACCTGCTGGTGCGATGCCAGACCTGTCATCCAGATGCAACGGCGAATTTCCCGGACTCATGGATGTCACATTACATCCCCTCGACGGAAAAATACCCCATTGTTTACTATGTTAATTTGTTCTATAAGTTCTTTATCCCCGCGGTTTTGGGGCCGATGGTCATCCTTGTCCTGATGGATTTTGGCCGCATGATGATCAACCGCTTCAAGAAACCAAAACCTGTGAAAGCAGAAGAGCCTGTGGAAGAAAAGCAACCAGCCGTAGAGTCGGATGAAAAAGCAGAAGAGACGCCGCCCAATGGGACGGAAGGACCGGACCAACCTGAAGAGGCGAAACCGTCGGATGAAGGGGAGAGCTCCAATGGCCAATAAACCTCAAGCATCCGAGACGCGGACGTATACCCGCTTCGACTTGCTTCAGCGCATCCAGCACATCATATTCCTGATCTCTTTCTCATTGCTTGGCTTGACCGGTCTGCCGCAGAAATATCCCCTCACGCCGTTCAGCATCTGGTATTTCGATCTGGTCGGCGGTGTCGAAGTTTCACGGCTCATCCATCACATCTCAGCGATTGTGATGATGATCATCAGTATTGTGCATGTGCTGGACGTGGCATATCGTGTACTGGTCTTGCGCACCCCCATCAACATGATCCCGTGGATCGATGATCTCCAGCATGTGATCCACGATGTCCAATATTATCTTGGGCTTAAAAAGCACAAGGCATATTACGGGCGTTATTCCTACGCCGAGAAAATGGAATATCTTGCGCTCATCTGGGGAACCATCGTAATGGGGTTGACCGGTTTCATGATGTGGAACCCGATCTCCACGCTACGATTTTTGCCGGGTGAGGCGGTCCCTGCCGCCAAAGCCGCGCATGGCGGGGAGGCATTGCTGGCGGTGCTGGCGATCATCGTCTGGCACTTCTACCATGTGCACATCAAGACGCTTAACAAAAGCATGTTCACCGGTAAAATCACCCGCGAAGAGATGGAACACGAACATCCGGCTGAATTGGCAATGATCGAATCGAGCAAACACCATGAGCCGATCCCCGCGGCTGTCATCAAAAAACGTCAAAAGATCTACACACCCATTGCCATCGCGATCCTGGTTGTGTTCAGTTATGGGTTTTACTATTTCGTTGGGTATGAGACCACCGCTGTGACAGAACCCGTATTGGGTGAAACCGCTGAGATCTTTGTACGACAGACGGCGACCCCGACTTTGACACCCATGCCGACATTGACATCCACCCCGACCCTCCCGCCGACGGAAACCCCGCTTTCCACCGCGACGACGGTTGCCTCGGCCTCCGAGGAGTCATCCGCCACCCCGGAGGCGGTGGTTGCCAGTGGTCCCACATGGGACGGGCAGATTGCTCCACTCTTAGCTGGAAAGTGCCTCACCTGTCATGGATCGTTGGCTTCCGGTGGATTGAACCTTTCCACCTATGC
>DATIUT010000125.1:0-5122 GCA_035466615.1 Anaerolineales bacterium
AGGATGACAAATTGGCCGGTGTGGTGGGAATCCGTGACCTGCTTTCATTGGAATTGCCAGATTTCGTCAGTTTTGTCGCAGACCTGGATTTTGTCCACGATTTCGGCGCGGTGGAGATCACCCGCCCGCCCGCGAGAACGCTCGATAAATCCATCAAGTCGTTGATGAAAGATGTGATCGCGGTGGATGAAGATTGCGGCTTATTACGCGCCTACGCCTTGATGGTGCAACACAATCTGCATGACATGCCTGTGATCTCGAAGGATGGGAAGTTGATCGGCGTCGCCTCGCGTGTGGATGTTGGCACGGCCATTCTGTCCACCTGGGCAAAGGTGGAATGAGCATGATCCCTGCCATTCTATCCACGATCATCTTCTTTGGAAGCCTGCTCCTGATCTTCTCCGAGAAGATGCATCGCTCCATTACAGCCATTGCCGGTGGGGTGCTCATGGTGGTGGTGGGACGGGTCTTCCATTTTTATTCAGAGGAAGCCGCCCTCCATGCGATCGACTTCAATACGCTGGGACTGCTGTTCGGCATGATGGTCCTCGTGGCTGTGCTCGAGCCGACCGGTTTTTTCGAGTATCTTGCCGTGCTGGCTGCGCGTTCTTCCAAGGGGAAACCCCTGCGCTTGTTCGTGCTGTTGGGGGGGATTACAACCGTTCTTTCGATGTTTCTCGATAACGTGACGACCGTCGTGTTGATCGCGCCGGTCACCATCCTGATCAGCGAAATTCTGGGGGTGAGTCCCATCCCTTATCTCGTTACTGAAGCGCTTTTGTCCAATACGGGCGGTGTTGCCACCTTGATCGGTGACCCGCCCAACGTGTTGATCGGTTCCGCGGCGGGATTCTCGTTCAACGACTTCCTTATTTATTCCCTGCCCGTTGTTTTGTTTGCGTGGGCGGGCGCGTTGTTCCTGTTGAAATATCTCTTCAGGAAAGAACTCGCCAAACGTCCGCGCAGGAGCAAGGCGGTGATGAAACTTAACCCCGCCGAGACGCTGAATCATCCCGAAACAGCGCGGCGTGTGTTGATCGTGCTGGGGGCTGCGATCCTGCTTTTCTTTGTGCATCATGCCCTGCATATTGCACCGTCACTTGTGGCAATGGGGGCGGCGGCTATGGCACTTGTCTGGGTTCAGCCGGACCTCAATGAGGTGCTCAAGAAGGTGGAATGGAGTGTGCTTGTTTTCTTTGCGTCGCTCTTCGTCATGGTTGGGGGGCTGGAAGAGGCCGGGGTGCTTGGAGCAATTGTCGGTGTGATGCGAAGCGTTTCCCACATCCCGCCTGTTTTATTCGGCGTTGGCATGATCTGGATCGTGGCCGGTCTCTCTGCGGTCGTGGATAACGTCCCGATCACGATCGCGTTGATCCCCGTCATTCAGGGACTTGGTGAAAGCGGCATGGATATCACGCCGTTATGGTGGGCGCTGGCGTTCGGCGCAGGTTTTGGCGGCAACGGCACGATCATTGGCTCGACCGCCAACATCATCGTTGCGTCCCTTTCGGAGAAAACGCGCACACCCATCACGGCGAAGTTGTGGGTGAAGCGCGGTTTGCCGGTGATGCTTGCTACTTGTGCAATTGCCAGTATCCTGTATACTATTCTGTATAATTGGTTTTAGCCGGAGGCCTCATGAACGCTCCAAAGATCAAATTATTGATGCTCGCCGTTGTCCAGGAACAGGACCGCGACGAAGCGACCCGCGCATTGGAGAAATTGAACATGCCTGTGGTATATCTCTTCAGCGCGGGTGGTTTTCTCGGACGCCGCAATGCCACCCTGTTGATCGGACTGCGCGAAGGGATGGAGGACAGTGCTGTGAAGACGCTGCAGGAGACGTGCAAACAGCACATCGAGTACCTGACCCTGCCGTTGGAGGGTTCGCCTCTTCCCATGCCGACGCCTGTTCCTGTCACCGTGGGCGGCGCGACCATTTTTGCCCTGCCTGTTGAACATTTTGAGGAAATATAACCTGCAAGACCTTAAAGGTATGTTCGTGCAAACCTTTAAGATCTGTTTGAGGAGTATAGACTATGAAAATGATCATCCTTATTCTGAAAGACAATGACGCGGACGAGGTCACCCAGGCACTGACCACCGACCAGTATCGAGTGACACGTGTTGCATCCACCGGCGGCCTCCTACGGAGTGGCGTTGTCACGCTGTTGCTCGGCGTGCGTGACGAACGTGTGGAGGCCTGCCTGGAGTTGATCCGGGCGAAACTGCCTCCATTACCTTCAGGCGAGAGGCGCGCCACGCTGTTTGTCGTCCCGGTGGAACGATTCGAGCAGGTCTGACCGGGAACAAAATCCCTAAAATAAAGGTCTTCCTACGGAGACATCGAAGTCGAATCTTCGTGTCTCCGTATTTTGTAAAAATCACTTAGAGGTTAATGAATGAAAAAGCAGTTTCGTCCGTTTATCGGTTTTCTTATGCTCACACTTGCAGTAATGGCTTGTACCTCTCCTTTGGGTGGTGGTGGAGAACAACCCTCCTCGCCTGACCAGGTGGCGACCATCGTAGCATCCACGTTGCAGGCGCTGACTCCAGCGGTTTCAGATTCACCAACCAAGGAGCCTGCCTCTTCGGATATTCTTCCGCATACTTTTTATTATCTTGGCAACGACAAAACCGGGTTGTTGCAGGTCTTCCGCATCGAGCGTGACGGCGTGTCAATTCGTCAGGTCACATTCGAGCCGGTTAACGTCAACATGTATGATGTTTCGCTCGCAGATGGAAGCGTGGCGTATATTTCCAACAACCAATTGTTGTGGGTGGATGCCAATGGTTCAGGCCGCCGCATCCTTGTGGACGGCGGGCCGGTGGATCCAGACAACCAATTTGAGGGCAGCATCAGTAACCCTGTTTTTTCGCCTAATGGGCAAGCCGTTGCCTATGGTTTGCATGGAATAAACACGTATACCCTTTCCACAGGCGTCTCCAGCCTGATCCTGCCGGAGCGACCTTCCGATATTGCGCTTGGCAGACCGGCCGAAATGTACATTCCCAAAAACTATTCACCTGATGGTAAAAAACTTCTCATCACGATTGCCATTCCAAATAGCGATGGTATATCATCCGGGATATTCCTGCCGGTTGCAAATTCCCTGGTCCGCTTGACCGGTGAAGGCGGGTTTTTCTGTTGCAGTACGCAGGGATGGACGTCAGATGGTTCCGCGTTGTACGCCGCGAATCCGTTCATGGGGATGTTTGGCTCCGGTCTCTGGCGCGTGGACGCAACGACCGGCATGATCACCACCCTGATCCAGAGCGACGCCGGCGATGGCACTTTCAATTTGCCTGATGAACCTTACCTTGCGCCCGATGGACAACTCTATTATTTCCTTGCGAAGGCGCCTGTGACAGATGGATATATCGGTCGCGCGCCCCTTCAACTGGTCAGGTCTGCGCCGGATGGCGTGACCGGCATAAAAGTTTTGCGCCCGGAAACTTTTGAATTCCTGAACGAAGCACTCTGGGCGCCGGATGCAGGTTTTGTCATCATTGCCTTCGCCCCGATCCAGGATGTCTACGTTGGCGGGCAGGCGGAGGTCACCTATCTCGATGGGCGTCCGTCGCTGATACTCACAACTTTTGCACAGAATATGAAATGGGGTCCATGAGTCGGCTCTTTGGCGGTATCGAAGGCGGCGGGACGAAATTCATCTGCGCGGTGGGGACATCGCCAGATGACATCCGCCGCGAAGCGCGTTTTCCCACGACAACGCCTGATGAAACATTGGAACGCGCCGTCTCGTTCTTCAAGGAAGCAGAACGGGATTTTGGCAGACTCTCCGCTTTGGGATTTGCCTCCTTCGGTCCAATCGACCCGAATCCTGCTTCGTCAACCTATGGTTATATCCTCCCGACACCCAAACCTGGCTGGTCAAATGCAAATGTATTGGGGAGGTTGAAATCAGCTTTCGAGACACCCATTGCTTTTGATCTGGATGTCAATGGCGCCGCGTTGGGCGAATGGACTTGGGGCGCGGCACAAGGCTTGGACACGTTCATCTATCTCACTGTCGGCACGGGCATTGGAGGCGGGGTGATGGCGAATGGCAAACTCCTGCATGGATTGCTTTGCCCCGAAATGGGACACATCATGATCCCGCACGATAAGCAACGCGACTCGTTTGAAGGCGGATGTCCGTTCCATAAGGACTGCTTCGAGGGGCTGGCATCCGGGCCCGCGTTGGAGAAACGTTGGGGCCGAAAAGCGGAGACACTTCCGCTCGATCACCCTGCCTGGGAGTTGGAAGCGCATTATGTTGCATTGGCTTTGACGAATTACATTACAACCCTCTCACCTCAACGCATCGTCATCGGCGGCGGCGTAGGTGGACGGGAAGACCTGCTTCCCTTGATTCGCAGGAATGTGCAGGATATTTTGAACGGATACGTTCAATCGCCCGCGATTACAAAGAATATAGATGAATATATTGTCCTGCCCGGGTTGGGTGGCCGCGCTGGTGTGTTGGGGGCGCTGGCAATGGCAAAAGAGGCGGTCATATAGGGGGCGAAAGATTGCGCCCTATTTTTCGAGCAGATATTCGTCAAAAAACTTTATCACCCGTTTGGTGTATCTTTCCTTGTAATACGCGTACATATTCAAATGGGGGACACCTTCCTCCAGCCACAACAGGTGTGGCTCGCCGGCTGCGTTGTACAGGCGCTGTGCCGAATCGAGCGGCACCGAGGCATCCCCCATCCCTTGAATGATGAAAACAGGACGTGGGCTGATGTGTGCAATATCATCCACGGGTCGGACCTGATCGAGGGTCAGGCCAGTTTCTCTTGTTGTGAAGAATTGGATCAACGAACGCATCACGGGGAAAGGAACAATCAGTTTCATTTCGTCCTCCAAAGTCGCAAATGGACTGTCTGCCACGAGAGCCTCGATCCCGGGATATCGGGCTGTGGCGCGGATCATTGTCACCGCACCCATCGAACCGCCCCATGCACCCACATGTTCCACACCCGGCTGGGCGAGGGCAAAATCCAGCGCGGCTTTTGCATCGAGGACTTCATAATAACCGAGGGAGGAAAACTCCCCTTCACTTTTTCCATGCGCGCGGAAATCCCATGAAACGACCCCATACCCGTAACTGGCGAA
>DATIUT010000126.1:0-25361 GCA_035466615.1 Anaerolineales bacterium
TCAATATTGCATGATTCTGCATTATTAAAATAGACCCAATAGAATCCTTGTAATTCCCCTTTTTCATTCTCTGATACTCGTTGGATAATTATTTCCCGTCGTTTCTCGTAATACTCCTTGAGTCCCAGTTCGGAAAGTGCGTCGTCTTCAAGCATGGAGAACCAAGTTGATAGTTGGGCGAAATCTCGTTCTGTTTCAGCAGGTCGTAACGTAATAGTTTTCATGTTTTTTCTTTCAATGCTGCTGCAAGGTGGCGGCTAACGGTTTGCATTACATATTTTACCGAGTTGGATTGTACCTTGCCCACCCAAACTTTGCAGTACACGGCAGTGTCTAGTCCTGCTGGCTGGAAGGGAATCCTGGAAGCGTTGCGCGAGTCAAATTCCATGCTCCTCGAATGTAAGTCGATTATTCAAACGAATAAACACGGCTCGACATATTTTGTTTGTTGAGGATGTACTTCAGGGACCAAGCGATTTCGAGGTAAAAGCATCTGCTGTAAATACGAGAAAAGCCCGCCTTTATGAGGCAAGCTTTTTATTAAAGAAGCAGTATGGCGATTATCCGGCAGAAGAGGTCCCTGCCATCCAGTTAATCAGCCATGTGATGCCCAACAAGATTTTGAGAGCATCACTGGCGAAGAAAACAGTGGCAAGCGCGACAGATGTCCTTGTTTTCAATCTAAAAGTGAACCGGGGATCTTCCCGCCATTTTCAGCAATCTTCTTGAAGAGGGCTTTTCGTAGAGATTCGTTCTTCTCCGCGCTTCCGCTTTTAAAGCTGGCGTCAACACCCAGCTCTTTTGCAAGCGCGTCCCGATTTTCTCTGCTGCTGTCCGCGCCGATCAGCTTTAAAAAATCAACCACGGAAGTTCTCCATTCAAGTCCCTTGCCCTCAGCCAGCTTGTCAAGTTCGGCGGTAAGGTTAACATCCGATATGGTATTGGCGCCGGGAACAAGACCTTTGACCTTTCCAAGGATTTTGCCAAGGATATCAGTAAATATGCTCATATTACACTCCTTTTAGGTGATTTGTGCTTCAATCCATCATACGATAAATACCCCCCCGTTGCATCCATCGACCAGGGAGTGTTGAACTCCCCCATTTGGGGGAGGCTGTCGTGAGTGATTAGTGGGCTAATTCGACGGAATCTATATTAAGACGCGGGCACTGTGAAGTTGTCAGGGACGCAGGAAAACCCCAAGTAAGCACGAGGCCGAATTGCAAGCCCGACTAAGGACTTGGTTGACGGCTTCCACATAACCGTTATAGCTATCAATTGTCATAATTCCCTTATAATTCATATATCCTCAATTTAAAACACAGAGACTCTTGCATTTTCGCCCATCATACAACCTGCGATCCAAAAGCCAACGCGCATGACCGCTGAAATCCCCCCCTTGGCGAATACCCTGACACTTGACATCTGACACCTAATACTTGACACTTGAACCATGAACATCACCCTCGCCCTCGGCGGCGGCGGCGCAAAAGGCAACTCGCACATTGGCGTCATCCGTCGTCTCCAGAAAGAAGGATACAAAATCCAGGCTGTTGCCGGAACCAGCTTTGGCGGCATCGTCGCGGTCTTTTATGCGCTCGGATATTCACCCGATGAGATCGAAGACATTTTCGCCGCGCTCGACCAGAAACGCCTCTACGGTCACGATGGAAACGAAGAACCGTCCCTCCTCGGGCTGGCAGGCGCGGCCAAATGGTTGAAAAGTATCATCGGCGATCGCACCTTCTCTGACCTCAAGACTCCCTGCATCCTCACTGCGGCAGACTTGCGATGCGGATGCGAAGTTCTGCTCTCCGAAGGTTCGCTTGTGGATGCCATCCTTGGCACCATTGCCATCCCCGGCATCTTCCCTGCAAAACGCATCGGCGACCTCGAACTCGTGGATGGCGGCACACTCGACCCGGTCCCTGTCGCGCCCGCCCGGTCCCTTGCTCCCCACCTGCCTGTCGTCGCGGTTGTGCTTGGCAGGCCAATGGGTATCCCCGCAGAGACCTGGAACATTCCCATGCCTGAATACGTGCCTCATGTACTCCTCGAACGAATCGGCAGACTCCGCTACACACAGGCACTCGATGTCTTCCTCCGCTCCCTCGACATGGTCACGCGCGCGGTTACGGAATATCGCCTCGAAGTGGATAAGCCGGAGTTCATCATCCGTCCGAACGTGGGAGAGATTGATATACTTGAGCGTGTGGACGTCCATGAAGTTGTCCAAAGAGGCGAAGAAGCGGCAGAAGCCGCCCTGCCTGAATTGAAAAAACTGTTCGCGTGGCAGAACCGTCTGCGCCGCGCCATTGGAATATGACACAAAACATAGGGGCGGCCCCACCGCTGCAGGCAAATACCCGATGACCCTGGCGGGTCGCCCTTGCGATACATCACGGAGAAAAATGCGAGATTTAAGAGAATACGCAAAACAAACAGGGGTGCGCCTCGCCCTGGGCGCCTTCATCCTTTTATTTGTAGTGGGCGTGGGCCTGATCTGGGTCATCTACGGCGGCGAAGCGGCGGGCATGGGACTGACATGTCTGCTCGCCGCGCTCTTCCCGGTGATCCTCATCCTCGCCATCTTCCTTGCCATCGAATGGATTCTCAAACGTGCCAGACCTAAGTAACACCTCCCTCATTCAATTCAACGATTGGACCTTGCGGGTTCGGGAGGCGGCACATCGACCATCCCGACTCCTGCTCCTGCTCCACGGCTACACCGGCGACGAAAACTCCATGTGGGTCTTCGCACGTGACCTGCCGAAACATTATTGGATGATCGCCCCGCGCGCTCCTCATCCGTCCGAGACCACCGGCTACTCCTGGCGTCCGCTTCAGGGTGAGACCTTTGGCAGGCCCAGCCTCGAACAGTTGATTCCCGCGGCTGAGGCATTGATCCGCCTTGTGGATGAGTATCAGCCGTCAGTTAAGTTGGAAGCGCCTGATTTTGACGTAATGGGGTTCAGTCAGGGCGCGGCAATGTCGAATGTGCTGGCGTTTCTATATCCGCAAAGGGTCCGCAAGATCGGCATCCTGGCAGGCTTTGTCCCCGGTGGATTGGAGGAATATGTTTCAAAGCAGCCCTTGGCGGGCAAGTCAGTTTTCGTCACACACGGCACCAGGGATGAAATGATCCCGATTGACCGCGCCCGTTCCTCGATGGATGTGCTTGAGGAGGCAGGTGCAAAGGTCGTTTATTGTGAGGATGAAGTGGGGCATAAAGTCAGTGTGAATTGCATGCGTGCTCTGCGCTCTTATTTTGAAGATTAGGGTTTTCTTAACGACAGTTGACGCGGGTATGATTCAAGATTATCCTCCTGTCCGTTAAATATCCACAGATGTTATACCTCCCTGAGCGGCACAAAGCACCGCGCAGGGTCTCAAGGAAACAAATGCAAAAAGATCTATCGCGACGCGAATTTCTAAAACTATCCGGCGTGGGCTTCGCCGGGTTGAGCGCACTGGCGCTTAACCGATATAAGACCTTTGACTTTGAAACCCTGGCCACTCCGAAGCGTTTGCCGCAATTTCCAGCCAGCCCGATCATCGGGCGTGTGGTTGACCCTGGCATAGACTTGCGCAACAGCCCCACCAACGACCCCAATTTGAACACCTCCATCGCCAAACTCGACGCAGATACGTTGCTCGAATGGAAGCGGGAGGTGGTGGGAAATGTGATTGGCGGTTTGAACAACCAGCGTTATGTCGAAACCCCGCAGGGTTATGTTTATAGTTCCGTCCTTCAACCCACGCGCAACCTTCCCAATACGCCCATTGCCGAGATGCCTGCCGGCCAGCCCGGCTTTTGGGCGGAAGTGACCGTCCCGTATGTGGATCTGACGCACGAAGGCACCGTCGCTTCACCGTGGTTGAAGGACCATATTGCATACAACTTCCCGCCTCGCTTGTATTATGGTCAGGTGGTATGGATTGACCAGATCCGCAACATCAATGGTTTCGCGGAATACCGCTGGAACGAAGATGCGCCTCACGGCTATGGCTATGGGGCATATGGTGAACTGTTCTGGGCCGATGGCGCGGCATTCAAGATCCTCACCGATGCCGATACGGCACCCATCAGCCCGGATGTGAATCCGGACGATAAGCGCATCGATGTGGACCTCGATTTTCAAACCCTCTCATGCTACGAAGGGAATACCGAGGTTTACTTCTGCCGCATTTCCAGCGGTATCAAGGCAATCCTCGACCCGCTCACCGGTGCGGTGGACAATAAACTCGCCACCCCGGTCGGCAACCTGTTGACCCATTGGAAGATCTATTCCTTGAACATGACCGCTGGTTCGTTTCAGTCCGGTTATTCCACCCCGGCCGTGCCCTGGTCCACAATGATCAGCGGTGATGGGATTGCCATTCACGGCGCGTTCTGGCACAACGCCTTTGGCGAGAAACGCTCGCACGGCTGTATCAACGTCACACCCGAGGATGCCAAATGGATCTTCCGCTGGACAACGCCCTATGTTTCCCTTGCGCAGAGTGAAATGCGTGTGTCACTCCCCGATCACGGCACGATCGTGGTCACACGGGAGATCACGTTATAAAAAACGGGAACCCCGAAGTCCTCAAACCCGTTCGGGGTTCTTTTAATTTGAAGGAGATGGATGGATATCGCAAACGTTTCTGTTGGTCTTTCATTTCTGGCGGGGTTGGCTTCCTTCCTTTCGCCGTGTGTATTTTCCCTCGTCCCTGCCTACATCGGCTATTTGGGTGGGCGCGCCGCGGGCGGCGAAACGACAGAGAGCAACCGTTTCACCACCTTCACTCACGGACTGGCTTTTGTACTTGGATTTAGTGTCGTCTTTATCGCATTGGGCGTTGCCACCGCTTCCCTGGGGCGCCTGTTGTTCGACCTGCGTGAGATCTTCGCGAAAGTCGGCGGGGTTGTTGTCATCATCTTTGGTCTGCACATGATTGGCGTGTTCCGCCTCAAATTTCTAGAATACGATACGCGAGTACAGCAAGTCCCGGACCGCAAATGGGGATACCTCTCCTCGGTTTTGATGGGTGTTTTCTTCTCAGCGGGATGGGCTCCCTGCGTGGGACCTGTCCTCGGCGCAATTCTGACTCTTGCCTTGAACGGCGGCTCCGTCTCGACCGGCGTCACGCTTCTCTCCGCCTATTCGGCCGGACTCGCCATCCCATTCCTGAT
This sequence comes from Anaerolineales bacterium, assembly GCA_035466615.1. Lineage (GTDB taxonomy): Bacteria > Chloroflexota > Anaerolineae > Anaerolineales > Villigracilaceae > Defluviilinea. The sequence goes on from DATIUT010000126.1 coordinate 5,177, forward strand.
CGCCGCCCTCGGCGTGGGTTGGGTCTCGCTCACTTTGCGGAAATACGGCAAGGCGATGCACTACGTTGAGATCGGCATGGGCATTATCCTGATTATCGTTGGTTTCATGCTGTTTTCCGGTCTGTTTGGGCGGATCGCTGCGGCCGGTCAATTCTTCTGGATCGATTTCGGTATTTGATGCTTACTGTCACCATTTACACGAGAAAAGATTGCCACCTCTGTGAACAGGCAAAAGAAGACCTGAGATCGTGGGAGGAGAAGTTTCCGCACCGTTTGGTGGAGGTGGATATTGACTCTGACCCTGCCGCGCTAAAGGCTTACTTCGACAAAATCCCTGTGATCGAAGCGGGACCGTATAAACTTTCGGCGCCATTCGATAGACAGAAATTGGGGATGACCCTCGGTGCCGCAAGCGACCGCCGCGGTCAACTTGACCAGCTTGGGCGCGGGGACCATCACGACCGCGTCGCGCGCGGCAGGCAGGTCAACGGTGCCGACCGCATCATGTATTGGATCTCAAAACATTACCTCGCCCTGCTCAATTTTGTCATGTTGTTCTATTTTGGTCTGCCGGTTCTTGCGCCTGTTCTGATGAATGCCGGGGCAACAGGCCCTGCCAACGTGATCTATACTGTTTACAAACCGCTTTGTCACCAGTTCGGGTTCAGGTCATTCTTTCTGTTTGGCGAGCAGGCTTATTATCCGTTGAAAGAAGCGCAGATTGACGATGTCATCACCTTCGATGCCGCCACCGGCTTGGAAGATCTGCGCAATCCGACCAGCCTTTCCCGTTTCCAGGCACGTCAATTCACAGGCAACGAAGTGGTGGGGTATAAGATTGCGCTGTGTGAAAGGGATGTGGCGATCTATGCTTCGATCTTCCTTTTTGGCATCCTCTTTGCGTTGACGGGCCGCCGCATGAAATCACTTCATTGGATGTTGTGGGTATTGATCGGCATGGGACCTGTCGGCCTGGACGGTTTCTCGCAATTGTTCAGCCAGATGGAATGGGCTTGGCTCATGCAAGTCCTTCCGTACCGTGAAAGCACACCGTTCCTGCGTGTGCTGACCGGTGCCTTGTTTGGTTTTACAACTGCCTGGTTCGCCTATCCAGCGATCGAAGAGTCGATGTCTGAGACGCGCCAGTTCTTCCTGAAAAAGTTTGCATCCGTCGAAAAGGATTGACGTCTTCTCTCATCCACTGTCCTCGGTGGCGTGGTGCGACCTGAAACAAAATCTTTATCAGAATTGACCCCTCATGCCTTTTAACGAATACAATGGCCTCCGCTTTTATCAATTTGATTCTTTTCAAATCCGCCATGCGGTTTTCACGCGCCACGGAGGCGTGAGCCCTGAACCGTGGAACTCCCTCAACCTTGGCGGCACAGTGGGGGATGAGGTTGAGCGCGTGCGCAAGAATCGTTTCCTCTCCTTCGACGCCTTGGGATGCAGACCCGAATCCATCTTCGACGTCTGGCAGGTTCACAGCGCGGACGCCGTTTGTGCGGATGCGCCGCGTAAAACGGATGAACCCTATCAAAAAGCCGACATCATCCTGACCGATAGACCCAACGTTACATTATTCATGCGTTTTGCCGATTGTGTTCCCATCCTGGTGCATGACCCTAAAAAAGGTGTGGTTGGAATTTCACACGCGGGCTGGCTGGGCACGGTCCGTGATGTGGCGGGGGCGACGGTGGATACGATGCGTGAGAGATATGATTCAGATCCGTCGGATATTATTGCATGCATTGGTCCCTCCATCGGACCCGATCACTACGAAGTCGGTGAAGATGTGATCGCACAGGTAAGGCAGGCTTTCGGAACGGATTCTGATTTGGTACTTCAATCACACAACACAAAAATCCATTTTGACCTGTGGAAGGCGAATCGATACCTGCTCGAACGCGCTGGCGTGAGTCAGATCGAACTGGCAGGTATTTGCACAGCCTGCCATACAGATGACTGGTTCTCTCACCGCGCTGAAAAAGGGACAACGGGTCGTTTCGGCGCGTTGGTCTCCCTGTCCCCTCGCTGAGCGGAAGCGGCGGTCGTCCACTCGAAGTCGAAGCGCGTGTTTAAGCGTGACGCGCCCTCATGGAAGAATCAGGGCGGTTATAATACCCTCATGTCCAATCTGGTTTCATCCATTCGCGAAAATTATCAATCCACACTCGACCAAATTGCAACAGCCGCGCGCAAAAGTGGACGCGCTCCCGAAGATGTCCGCCTTGTAGTCGTTACCAAGTCCCAGCCTTTGGATGTTGTCCAAGCCGCCATTGAAGCTGGTGTCCGCATATTGGGGGAGAATTATCCAGAGGAAGGTGTCACGAAAATTCAATCTTTATCGTATCAAAGTGGGGTAGAATGGCACATGATTGGGCATGTGCAGAGCCGGAAGGCTCGACTCGTGGCCAAATATTTCGAACTTTTACACTCTCTTGATAGTCTCAAACTTGCACAGCGCCTGGATCGTTTTGCCGCGGAGGGTGGCAGGGTTCTCCCTGCCTTGCTTGAGTTCAATGTGGGTGACGAAGAAAGTAAATCGGGTTGGGATGCATCGGATGACTCCCGCTGGGATATCTTCCTCCCTGATGTTCAGTCCATTTTGGATTTGCCCAACCTGCGCGTTCACGGATTAATGACCATGCCTCCGCTGGAGATTGATCCTGAAGATTCGCGTCGCTTCTTCCAACGCCTGAGATTGTTGCGTGATCGTCTGGCTTCCATCTTCCCTCAAGCGGATTGGCGCGAACTCTCGATGGGCACGAGCGCGGATTACACTGTCGCAGTGGAGGAGGGCGCGACCCTCGTCAGAGTGGGAACAGCCATCGTGGGTGCACGCAGATATAAGCCGGAGAAGGAAGCGTTGTGATATTACTTGCACAAGTCATCAATATATTAGCCAATATCTACGTATGGATCGTGATCGCATCCATCCTTCTGTCCTACTTCATGGACCCGTATCACCCGGTACGTCAGGGTGTTGATAACCTTGTGAGACCACTGCTTGACCCCATCCGTAGAGTGGTGCCGCCCGTTGGCATGCTGGACTTTAGTCCCCTGGTCCTGATCATACTCATTCGAGTCGTGTCGAATCTATTGACCCGTTTTCTAATCGCAATCTCCTGAGGTGAACAATGAGTGACCGAAAATTCAAACTACATAATGGACAAAGAGGTTCCGCCCTTGCGGTGCGGGTGACACCGCGCGCCAGCCGCAACGAGATCGTCGAGGTTTTGGATGACGGGACCATCAAGGTGCGCCTCGCCGCGCCACCCTCGGACAACGAAGCGAATGCGGCCTTGATTGATTTCCTCTCCGAGATCCTCGGTGTGCCGAAATCCAAACTGGATATTGTCGCTGGGAGCGCCGGGCGGGATAAATTGATCTCGGTCGTGGATATGGATGTGGAGACCGCTCACCAGCGCATTCTCGCCCATTTAGGATAGTTTGGAATCAAACGCTTATCTCCCGGTTCACTTGAACCGGGATTTTTTTGTCCCTTGTGCAGAATGGGTGTATATGTAATAACCCCGCCAATTTATCTAAAGGAGAGAATGTCATGAGTCATATTGTGGACCAGGTTTCATTTGGGGCGATTGTTCAAGTGCGTGACCGCCTGCTTGAACAGCAGGCGCGTGGGCGCAAAGTTCTTCGGCTCGAGTCGGGAGATCCATCTTTCGATATTCCGCTTCATGTGCGGGAGGCAATGGAAAAAGCTTTGCGGGATGGACAGACCCATTACACCGCCTCCACTGGAATTCCGGTCCTGCGGAAAGCCATTCTTCAAAAGGTCACTTCAGAAAACAAGTTGACCGTTCCAAATGACGATCATGTTGTGGTCACAAATGGCGCCATGCATGGGTTGTATATTCTCTTCCGTGCCTTGCTGGATGCCGGTGACGAAGTGGTATTGCCAGACCCCATGTGGACTGAGATTGCAGAGAACATTCGGCTCGGAGGCGGGAAGCCGGTGCCGGTTGTGTTGAAAGAGGAGCGCGGCTACCAATATGATCCTGCAGAGATCGAGGCGGCGATCACTCCGCGCACAAAGGCGATCTTCATCAATACTCCTCACAATCCGATCGGTGTGGTGGCATCACTTGAAACTTTGAAAGCCGTCGTGCAAATTGCGGAGAAACATAATCTGCTCCTGGTCAGCGATGAGGCTTATGAGCATGTCCTGTACGACGGGGCGGCCCATGTGAGTCTTGGGTCACTGCCAGGTGCGCAAAACCGCACGATCAGTGTTTATTCCATGTCGAAGACCTACGCCATGAGTGGTCTCCGGCTGGGTTATCTCGTGATCAATGACCCGATATTGCTCGAGCGGATCAAGAAACTGGTGCGTTGTACGATCAATGGGGTGAACTCTGTGACACAATATGGGGCGGCTGCGGCTTTGACCGGTCCATGGCGCAGGAATATCAAAACCGACGCGACATTTTGTTGTCGGCTCTTGAGAAGTCGCCGTATATAAAACCATTCAAACCGGGTGGAGCGTTCTATCTCTGGACTCGCATTCTACCTGAATGGCCCGGATATAACGGAAAGAACGATGACTGGTCGATGACCAATTACCTGATCGATACAACGGGAATAGGTTCCTCGCCCGGCTCTGCCTTTGGCCCCGCGGGTGAAGGACACATCCGTTTTGCTTTTTCCTGTTCGACCAGTCAGGTGGAGGAAGCGGCAAGTTTACTGCCCGGCATCCTGGCAAAGGCTGGAAAATAAATCAGTCTCTCTTTTTTGATTTATCGCACTGACAGAGTCATTCTGAGCGAAGCGAAGAATCTCCACTATTGACCTGGAGACTCTTCGCCATCGCTCAAGGGGGGACATGCCCGAAAGGTTGCGGCCCGCTTGGGATGGTTTGCGACCACAATCAGTTTATCCGGCTGTAAAGATTCCGGTAGGTACTGTATATTTCGTAGATAAGTCGTATATAATCGCGCGTTTCCTGAAAACGAATGATCTCGAGCAAAAGGTCGGGGTCGTCTCCGGCAAGTTCCTTCCAGACCAGCGCATTGCCGGGACCCGCGTTATATGCCGCCAGGGTTCCGTAGATACTTCCACCAAGCAGGTCACGGTTTTTATCAAGATAATATGCCCCAAAACGGACGCTAACATTGGGGCGATAGAGATCTTCTTCAGAATAATTGGGGGGCCAGTTGAGTTCATCCGCGATCTGTGCGCCAGTGGGTTGGATGATCTGCATCAATCCGTGCGCGCCTGCCGTGGAGCGGACAAATCCCTCGAATAAACTTTCCTGACGAATCACGCTGAACATGAACAGAGGGTCAAGTCCATACCGTTCCTCCTCGGGCAGGATCAGGTCGCGATAATACAATCCGTAGCGGACGTGGTTGAAATACGCGGGCGCAGTCAGCGATGCGGATTGACTTTCCAGACCAGCCAATTTCAATACCTCGCGCGCGGCAAAGATTGCCGTGCGATACAAGCCAATGTCGTGCAAATGATTTGCAAGACGGAAACTGTCTGTCGGATTTAATTGAATAGATTCTCTCAGGGACTCGAACTCGCGCCGCGCTTCATCGTACATGCCCAACTCCCATAACTCGGTGCCGCGGATGAATCTTGCATCCTGCGCGAGCGTTCCGGGGCCGGAAAGGTCCGTATCTGCCGGGAGGCCAAAGGTGATGCGAATCCAGATCTCGGCATCTTTCCTTTCCTTCGCGAGGTCAATGTCGAGGTTGATGGAGGGTGGTGATGCAAACACCTGCCTTTTCAGAAGGATATCCTGGGCGCGCAGGCTGTAGTACCCGGTCGGATCAGTCAATTGTGCCTGTTGCCATGATTTCTCAGCAGAGGCCCTGTCCCCCAATTGTTCCTGTGTTTTGCCCGTCCAGAGATGGGCACGGGCGAGGTCTTCCGCCCTGGTTGAGAGAATCAGCCCTCTTTGGAAGAGGGCAAGAGCGCCGTTGAAATCCGCGAGACGGTAACGCGCAATTCCAGCCAGAAAGAGTGCATCCGACGCTTGTTCACTTGAAGGATACTCATTTGCCGCGCGTTCCCAGATCTGAGCGGCTTCCTCTAATTTGCCATTCCGTTCTGTGACGCGGGCTGCGCTCATCAAAAAGTCGGGTGCTGAAGAGGATGTGGGGACGGCGGCGACAAAGTCGAGGAATGTTTTCGCGCCCGTTTCATACTCTCCCTGCACTGCCCATTCGAGAAAAGCCTTTTCCTCCCATGCATCTGTCCAGCGTGGATGGACGGGATATGCCTTGATGAAGTTGTCCAAGGCAAGGATTGCATCCTGTGTGCGTTGCATTTCACGCAAAGTCAATGCGCGGTAATAGAATGCGGTCCCGTCGTTTACAGGATTTGCTTCGATGTATCTATCCAGTGCGACGAGAGCGATGTCATACTGACCGGCGAAATAGTCCACAAGCCCGCGGTCGAGGTCGCTGACCGTGACGTTTGCGTCCACGAGTTCGATCAGCGCGAGGTAGGAATAAGTCGAGAGCGGATAATTCTCAACTGTATGCAAATAGCGCGCGTGGGCTTCATTGGCCCGCCCAAGTTTGATGTGCGTGTTGCCTGCAAAGTAATCCATTTGCGCGCGGATATAATCGTTCGTGGTGTAGTTGAAGATCTGATCGTAAAGCGTCAATGCCCCGGCATAGTCGCCGAAGTCGAATCGGGATTGGGCAATTTTGATTTGCAGATTCAGGCCATCATCCAGGCGTGAGGCGCTGAGCGCGGCTGAGTAGGCGTTTATGGCGTTGGTGTAATCCCCGGCTTTATAGAGCGCGTCGCCGCGGTACTCCTGCACGTAAGCATCCAATACGCCCGGGACGCGGGTCAGGTAGGTGTTGTAGGCGTCTGTTGATGGCAGGTATTGCCCCAATTCAAAATATGCCTGACCTATAAGAAAATAGGCACGCGCGGCGTAGGTCGATTCGGGATATTCATTGACAAGTCGGGTTAGTGTGTCTATCGCGGATTGATAATTTCCGTCCTCAAGTTCCGTCCGTCCCAATCCCCAGAGCGCGGCGGCTTGCACAGCCCTGTCTGTCGATTCGTTGAATGCCACAAGGTATTGTTCATGTGCCTGTTCATAATCTCCAAAGAACAAAACTCGATCCCCCGATTCGACCCGTATCACAGGGATGGGCGTCGGAAATGGGGTTGATGTTGGCGGCGGTGTAAGGGTCGGGGTGGGTCCCGCAGTGGCAGTAGGTGTGGGTGTAGGCAGGGGGGTGGGAACCGCCTGACATGCCGAAAGCGCAAGAACGACCCACCACAGCCAAAGGTTTTTTATTGTTTGCGTCATATGAACCTTATAATGGATGAAATTGGAGGTGTCAATGGATGCCTCTCATACGATGGGTGTGCAGCCGTATCCCCTTTTCATGCCAATAGGACTATTGTCCTATGACTGATTTGTCAGACCTTTTGTTCCATTTCCGCGATTATCGACTTGGCAAGCCTAACAAGGTTGCAAACACACTGCCATTTTGGGGACTTGTAATTTTTCGGAGGTTGGATAAAATATATATACTTCTGAGGATGGTCCTCGGAAAGACAAAAACACATTATTCAGAAAGGAATTACTATCATGTTATTCGCTCCCAAGGAAAAAGGTCAAGGTCTGGTTGAGTATGCGATCATCCTCGCGCTCGTCGCCATCGTCGTGATCGCCGTCATGCGCTTGCTCGGACCCAAGATCGGCAATACCTTCAGCTCGATCAGCAACTCCCTGAACGTGTAATTCGTTCACAAGAGCACAAAAAAGCCCCGTCTCACGACGGGGCTTTTTTGTTAAGTTCGTTCAGGCTACGTGATCAGTCTTCATATTTGAACGAGACTTTGATCTTGGCCCGATAGGCGGTGACTTTGCCATCATCCAGAACCATATCCAGTTCGACGACTTCGGCGATGCGGAGATCGCGCAGGGTTTTTGATGCGCGTTCCACTGCCGCCGCGGCGGCTTTCTCCCATGACTCGGTGCTGGTGCCAATCAATTCGATGACTTTATATATGCTTTCTGCCATTTTTCTCTCCTTTGTATGGGGTCTGTAAATACTATACAGTATTTTCACTGGCAATACAACTACCTTGCCTTCATTCGCACATCCACGGCAACTGACCCCCTCCCCAACACGCGCAATGGATTGACCTCGATCTCTTCGATATGTTCGTTTTCAAGCGAGAGCCATGATAATTTGATAAGGATATCAACCACTGAATCCTCGTCGGCAGGGGGGAAGTTGCGAAAGCCTTTTAGCTTTCTACCTGCCCATGTTTTGCGAATCATTTTCTGCGCCTCAATCAGATTCAGCGGTGCTAGAGCAAATGCCACATCTTTGAGTCCTTCCACTTCCACGCCGCCCGATCCGAACATCATCAACGGTCCGAACTGCGGATCACGCACCATACCCACGATGACTTCCTGTCCGTCAGGGATTTGTCGTTGGATGTGGACGCCTTCGATGCGTGCACCAGGCTTTGATGTTTTGACAGTTTCCATCATCTGCGCATGGACCTTTAGAAGCGATTCGGTGCCTTGAATGTTGAGAGCAACACCGCCGATATCCGACTTATGCAAAATATCTGGCGAGGCGATCTTCATCACAACGGGATATCCAAGTCCGTTCGCGACAATCACTGCTTCGGATTCATCGCGTGCAAGTTTGATGGGGGCGGTTGGGATTTCGTATGTGGTGAGGAGTTCATCAAGTGACTTGTTGGCAATGGACGATGGGCGATGGACGATATGGTCAATGGTCGATTGTCCACCGTCAAGGGACTCTGCTCGCTTGAATAATGCGCTTAACGCGGATGCCGCGCGTTCGGGGAAGGGATAGGTTGGGACGTTTGAACGTTCGAACGTGGAATGTGCTTTTTCAATTAAAGTGGAGCCTAACAACGCGATGACAACTGGTTTATCAAATTGACGAATAACTTCAATCAATTTCTCTGCTACAGCTTCTGCTCTGAACATCGGTGGTGGAGGGAGGATGACCATCGCGGCGTCAACATTGAAATCCTCGAGAAGTATCTTCAAGCAGGATGCGTAGATTTCAGGAGAGGCAGAGGCTAGCATGTCCACGGGGTTGTGGATAGCGGCTGAAGGGGGGAGTGTGGCCGATAAAGCTTTTAGGGTTGAGTCGGTTAATTGGGCAAGCGACAGGCTGTTTTGTTCGAGTGAATCGGCGGCGATGACTCCGGGTCCGCCTGCGTTGGTGAGGACGGCTATCCTGCCCCTACTCTGCGTGAATGATATCGGTTGCGGCCTTCGTCTTCGTTGCGCGTCGATCAGACCTCCGCTCAGGGCGGAGATCTCCAACATGTGTGCCCAATCAAACATTTGCTCGGCGGTGTCGGCACGCAGGATGCCTGCCTTGTCGAAGGCGGCGTCGAAGGCGGTGTCAGAGGCGGCTAAAGCCCCCGTATGCGACGCGGCAGCTTTTTGCCCGGATTCGAAGCGGCCAACCTTCAGCGCAATGACAGGTTTGCGGCGGGACACCTCACGCGCAATATCCACAAAGCGGCGTCCATCCGAAACGGATTCCATATACATCACAATGACCCTGGTATGCGGATCATCCGCGAGCATGGGCAGCATGTCTGTTTCATTGACGTCGGCTTGATTGCCGAGGCTGACGATCTGTGAAAACCCGATGCCCTCGTTACGCGCCCAATCCATGATCGCGGCGCAGAAGGCACCCGAATGAGAGATGAAGCCGATATTTCCTGCCATGGGCATGGGTGGTTGAATGAATGTGGTATCGAGCGGAAGATGGGTGTCAATGATGCCGATGCAATTGGGACCAAGCAAACGGACGCCTTGTGCGCGTGCAACCTCGAGACATTGCTGTTCAAGCGCCGCGCCTTCTGCACCCGACTCGCGGAAACCCGAAGAAACAATGACCGCGGCCTTGACCCCGCGTCGACCGCAGGCTTCGATGGCTTGTGGTGTGGCGTTCGGCGGAACGATGAGTATCGCAAGGTCCACAGGATCGGGGACTTGTGCGAGATCCGTGTACAACGGATGCCCGAACAGTTCTCCCGAATGATGGCTGACAAAGTGGATCGCGCCCTGATATCCGCTTTGGATAAGGTTGCGCGCCACGCCGTAGCCCAATTTTTCAGGTGACGTGGATGTGCCAATGACAGCAACACCTTGTGGTTTGAAGAAGGGGAGAAGGGAAGAATGCATTTGATTATCGGAAGACGTTATCAATTTCATCAAAGTCTAAACTGTAGCCGCCTCCAAGTATTAATGCGGCAAGATAAAGTCAAAATACACATCCGTTCTACTTTGTGTAAATTTATGAGGGTTTGTTCCATCGCGTTTATCCTTCATCAACACCCAGGTATTGTAGTTTATTCTTTCAACTTCGGGCTGAACCAGATCACCAAAACCACCAGTACGTCTGCCGCGACAAGCGCTCCCGCTTTGATGGAAAATGGAGTCGGTTCCAAAGAGTCAATATACGCGATTTCTTCCGGGATAAACTCGCCCGGCGCGGCCGCCACGCGTGCTTCGAGCGCGGCCCACAGCAACTCGGCGCGTTCCTGATGGGCGGATAGCGAAAAGACGCTGAATGCCGCGATCGCGATGAAGATCACCGTGATGAGCAGGCGGACCCGCACTTTGGAAACGACCTGCGGGTTGGCGAGTGAAAATCCCAGCACGCCGAGGGCGATCACAAGCTGTAAATTCCAAAAGTCAATGAATCGTTGGGAATGTTCAAGCAATACAGCGATTAGTTCACCGAAATTTTCCATGCCGCTCTCCTTTGGTTGTAGGCAATTCCGCGTTAATGCAATTCTATCCCTGATTTGCTACAATCAATCTGGAGTTTTGGAGGGGAAGGAGGTCTGTATGTTTGACGCGAAACTGGTCGCAGACTTCATCACAGCCGCACGGGGCCTGCTGGGCTTTGTCATGATCTGGCTCGGTCTCACACAGGGCGCGAATGCGCTTCCCATTGTTGTGGCGCTCATGCTCCTCGACTGGACGGGCGATTTTGTAGATGGCGGCATCGCGAAGCGCAGTCGTCATTCGCGCCACACATGGATCGGTGACAGCGATATTTATGTTGATGCCTTCATGTCCGTCTGCCTGGGGATCTATTTGATCGACGCGGGATTTGTCGGATTCACCTTTGGATTTTGTTATCTCCTCGGCTGGCTCCTGGTCCTCTGGCGCTTCGGTCTGGACAAGAACCTGCTCATGCTCGCCCAGACTCCCATCTACCTTTGGTTTATCCTCATTGTCTTACGCCTCTTCCCTGAACTCGGGAATTGGCTGATTATCTGGGTGCTGGTTGCGTTGACGATCAACTGGCGACGGTTCACGAAGGACATCGTCCCGAAATTTATTTCCGGAATAGCATCCATGTTGCGCGGCCGTCATTCATAAACAAGGAATCAAGAGTCGCATTGTCAGGAAGGCAAAATATTTATGTAAAACCACACAGGGAGGAATATCCGAAAGTCTACAGACAATTCTGGTCGTCGGTCAAACGCCTGTTGAATTGGATCGGTCATGACCGTTTGCCTGAATTCGCCAAGATTGTCATGTCTGTTGCGGAGCCGGCAGGACGCGTGTCCCTGCGGAGTGAGCCGTATCTTATCCCAGCGGAGGGATGCGGCGTCATGACCGTCATGAGTGCGAATCTCTGGCATGACTGGCCCCGTCATCGCGGGTTGGAAAAGCGGCTTGAGTCCTTTGCCGAGTTGGTCGAATCAGAGGGCACGGATCTGGTCCTGCTTCAGGAGATCGCCCGCACCCCATCCCTGAATGCAGACGAGTGGCTGGCACAAAGATTGCAAATGGCGTATGTATATTCGCGCGCCAACGGCTCAAGGAAGATCGGATTTGAAGAGGGGCTGGGCGTGTATAGTCGTTTTCCGTTGAAGAGGCTTCCGTTCATTCGCCAGATGGGTCAGGCTCACAATCCGTTTTCGCGCAGACTGGCTCTGGGCGTGGAGGTGGACACGCCGTGCGGAGAGATCGTGGCTTTCTCCGCGCACCTCGGCTTGACGCGCAGGCAAAATGCAAAACAGCTGCGCGAGTTGCATGGCTGGGTGACCGAAATTTCTTCGGGACGTTCGGCCATCATCGCCGGTGATTTCAACACCCCTGAACATACGCACCAGATCAAATGCGTCCGTTCGTATTGGCAGGATACTTTCCGCGAGATATATCAGCACGGTCATGCCTCCACGCATGAAATTCACTGGCCCTGGGGCGGGGTGTTCCTCAGTCATCGTTTGGATTACATTTTTCTGCAACCTGGCGAACCCTCCTGGCAGATCGTGGATGTAAAGCATCTCGACGCACACGATGGTCCGCATTCGGACCACCGCGCTGTTCTTGCGCGTTTATCCCCGATGCATCCTGTTGCGTAAACCACTCACCCGGCCGCAAACCCAAAATCGTCAATCTCAATCGTAAATTGAAGGCGCGTGACTTTAGTTACGGTAATTATTCGATGACCAGATACAATACTCCCATGCATATCCTTGCGATCATCTCAGGCGAATACGGTGTTCGGCACGTGGACAATATCCGCATGCATTGCCCGCAGAGCTGGACAATCGAATCGTGGAGAGCGCCTGCCGCGTTCCCACTCATCATGGATTACCCCGAAGATTTCCTCCCCGCCAGTTTCCCTCCTTGCAACCTGATCCTGTCCTTTGCGGAGAACAAGTCTGTTGCCGAGTTGATTCCTGAGATCGCCAAAATGACAGGCGCGCGCGGCGTGGTTGCGGCGGTGGATAATGAGGCGTGGCTCCCGCGCGGGTTGGCGCGTCAACTACGGGGGTGGCTTGAACGCATGGATGTCGCCTGCGCGACTCCCAAGCCGCTTTGCTCCTTGACCGAACGCGATTACAAAGTCACCCGTCGCGAACGTGAGACCTATCAAAGCGATGTCATCAGCGAATTTGCCCGCTACTTCGGACAACCCGACATCCGCCTCACGCTTGACGAGGAGTCGCGTACCATCACCTCAGCCTTTGTCCAGCGTGATGCGGTGTGCGGTTGTGCCCGCCACGTTGCCCAAAAACTAATCGGTCTCTCCGCCGACGAAGCCGAAGAAAAAGCGGGACTCTTCCATCACCATTTTCCCTGCCTTGCCAGCATGGTCAAACTCAATGATTACAACCACGATACGCTCATGCACGAGTCTGGACACCTGTTGCAGGAAAATCTTGCCGAGCAACTCAAGCCTTACAAACAAACGCGTTACATCGCCCCTTCAGGCAAAGTGGACGAAGGTAACCAGTCTTAAAAAAACTAAAAACTTGCCTTGCGACCAAAGAAGGTGTAGAAGGGTCGATCTACCACCTGTCCCAATGGACAACTTCTTCGAGAGACCTTCTTCCGCCTTTCTTCGGCGCAGCGGATAACTCCTCCTCTTCCAGCGGATACCCAAACGATAATGCGATCCGCAAATGCCATTCAAGCGGGAATCCCAGAATCTCTCGCGCCTTCTCTGCTTCATAGATCGAAGCGGGGACCGAGCCGACTCCCAATTCCCACGCGGCCAACTGCATGAACGCCGCGGCTTGACCCGCATCGAACATCGTCTGGAATTTCGCGCTTGGTTCAGGTGTGAGGATCGCAACTCCCAATGCCGCGCCTGCCAGATGTCCCGCCCACTGTCCGCATTCGGATACTGCCTTGAGAATCGATTTATCTTGAATGACGATGAACTGCCATCCCTGTTCGTTCTTCGACGACTGCGACCTGCGCCCCGCATTCAAAATCGCTTTCACCACATCTTCGGGTAATGCCTCCTCCCGAAACTTGCGGACAGCTCGTTTTGTGCGAATTGCCTCATGTACATTCATAAAACAGCCTCAATTCTTATAGAGTTATGCAGAAAAGGTTGTGTTCATTGTGAGTTCACATGAACTTTTTCAACCGAAGCCTTGTCCAATGCATAGACCAATATGATGGCGGGTATTAATGTTACTATATTTGATATCCACCACCCCATATGAAGCGGTCCAGCGAGCCAGTTATACAATCCTATTGCGCCGCTGATGGTCCAAAAAACAGATAAAGTTTTCGCGAGAGTCAATGGTACCACCATGATTAATATTGAGACTGTCAGGAAATCAGGAACGACGTAGATAAAAAGCGCTGCAGGGTGAGTCGTCATAAACCAATGAGCCATTGGATTGAATTCGTTGACCAGGTTATGTGAACCATTCCAGTACTCGGAAGGTTGCCCAAGCAAGGTCTCGGTTCCGTCTAATATGTCTGCGGCTATTATGGGGAGGCATAGCCATAACCTGCTCTTTGTTATATTGAACTTCACGAAATTCATCTCTTTACATCTTTGATCGGCTATATGTTACGTACCCGATTATAAAATTCTTCTTTCATCTTTTGACCTCTTGTTCTCTGTGCTCTTCTGTGGCAAATTATTACTCCGAGTATAATTCAATCAATGGATGAACAGCTCAAATTCAAACCCTTCGGCGTCTCCGCGTTGACCCTCATCCTCATCGGCTGGGGCGGCTTATACTACATTATCACACAAGCGCTTCCCTACGTCTGGCCCCGCTGGGGATTTTTTGTCCTTGCCCTCATGGCGCTCACAGGCACCATCCTTCCCATCGTTTACTTTTTCCATAAACGCTTCCCCGACGAAGTGCCCGCCGAAGCGAACGTCATTGTCCGTCAGGCGATGTGGTTTGGCGTTTATGGTGCCACCCTCGCCTGGCTTCAACTTGGGCGCCTCGTCACGGTCTACGTGATCCTCGGCCTCGCGGGTGGCCTCATCGCCATCGAATACTTCATCCGCCTGCGTGAAAAATCGCATTGGAAGCCTCCCGTCCAAGAAGATGAAGAAGATGAATAGCCTCCGCGACCTTCCATCAATAGAACAACTACTTCAAAGTGCGACTCATCTCATTGACGTATTTGGTCGCCCGCTGACTCTCGACGCGCTTCGATTGACGCTCGACGAAACCCGCGCACGTTTCAAGCTTGCCATGAGTCGCGTCGAAGGGGCGGACCCCAAAACTGCCCTGCCCTCAACAGACCTGATCCTCTCTCAAGCTGAATCTCATCTCTCTGCATGGACGGCTCCAACCCTTTATCCAGTCATCAACGCCACAGGAGTCATCCTCCACACCAACCTTGGACGCGCCCCGTTGTCGAATGCAACCATCAGAGCGATGAACGATATTGCATCGAACTACTCCAACCTCGAGTATGACTTGTCCAGAGGTCAACGCGGCTCACGGCTCACTCACGTCGAATCTGTTTTGCAAAAACTGACAGGCACTGAAGCCGCGCTCGTTGTCAATAATAATGCATCCGCTGTATTGCTGGTTCTATCCGCTTTGGCGAATAAAAAGCGCGTGGTCATTGCCCGTTCGCAACTCGTTGAAATTGGCGGTGGTTTCCGCGTGCCAGATGTGATGAAGCAGTCGGGCGCAAAACTTGTCGAAATTGGCACAACGAATAAAATCCGCCTGTCCGATTATCAATCCGCTCTCGAAGAAAAGGCCGCGCTTGTCATGCGCGCCCATCGCAGTAACTTCAAGATCGTTGGTTTCACCGAAGAACCTGAACTCGAAGAGATCGTGGATGTTGCCCACAAAGCGAATGTCATCGTCGTGGATGATCTTGGTTCTGGCGCATTGATGGACACCGCGAAATACGGCCTCGCCCACGAGCCGACGGTGCAGGAATCCCTTGCGGCCGGCGTGGATATTGTCTGTTTTTCAGGGGATAAATTGCTTGGTGGCCCACAAGCGGGAATCATCATCGGCAAAAAGGATTTGATAGACAGGATTAAAAAACATCCGCTCGCACGGGCTGTAAGAGCGGACAAAACTTGTCTGGCGGGCGTCACTGCAACGTTGACGCACTATCTCAAGGATGAGGCGGAGCGCGAAATACCGATCGTGAGGATGATGTCTTTAACGCCCGAGCAGGTCAAGGTCCGTGCAGAGGCGTGGCTGGGGGCATTGGGGCAGGGAGAGGTGGTTAAATCCGAATCCACTGTGGGCGGGGGGAGTCTGCCCGAAGAGACCATGTCCACTTTTGTTCTGGCGTTGAATGTCAAGCCGCCCGATAAATTTTTGAAAAGACTTCGAGAGGCGAATCCGCCAATTATTGCACGTGTTGAGGAAGATAGGGTCTTTTTGGACCCGCGGACTGTTTTCGAAGAACAAGATATGATGCTAATCTCCACACTGAGGAGTCTATTGTGAAATCTGATTTTGATGCCTTGATGCAAACCAATAATCTCGACGCGTTGATCGTCTTTGGTCACGCAGCGTACAACCCGCCGATGTATTACTTTACAGGCGGCGGAAATGTGAGCCATGCTGTGTTGATCAAGAAACGCGGCGCGGAGGCAGTATTGTTCCACGGCGACATGGAGCGTGATGAAGCCTCGAAGAGCGGATTGAAATGCATTCCATACAGCAAATATGATTACGATGAATTGCTCAAGCGGGCGAACAAGGACGGTGGTCTGGCAAACGCCATGCGTACAGAGTTGATGCTCAAGGATGTTGGTATTGCATCGGGGCGCGTGGGCGTGTATGGAATGTACGATGTCGGCGCGACGTTTGGCCTGTTGATGGCTACTCAGAAGTTGATGCCCGAAATTGAGTTTGTGGGCGAACGACGTGACGATTCCATCTTCATGCGCGCGATGGAGACAAAAGACGAAGGGGAGGTGGCTCGCATTCGTAAGATGGGGAAGATCACAACTGAGGTGGTTGGTTTGGTCAGGGACTATCTAACCGCTTGTGATGTGCGTGACGATGAAGTGTTGTTGAAGGAGAATGGCACTCCGCTTACGGTGGGGGATGTGCATTCGAAGATCCGTTTGTGGATCTCTGAGCGTGGTGCGGAATTGCCTTCCGGCTTCATCTTTGCCATTGGGCGCGACGCGGGTGTGCCTCACTCATCGGGAAATCCCAGCGACTTAATGCAATTGGGCAAAACCATTGTCTTTGATATTTATCCTGCTGAGGCAGGCGGCGGATATTATTACGATTTCACACGCACCTGGAGCCTGGGTTACGCCACGCCCGAAGAGCAGGAACTTTATGGTCAGGTGAAAGAGATCTTTGATAAGTTAATGGATGATTTTGACTTGAACGCATCCTTCAAGGATTATCAGCGTATGACCTGTGAGTACTTCGAATCGAAGGGACATAAAAGCCAACTCAACACCAAATCTCCGCAAGAGGGATATGTCCACAGCCTCGGTCACGGCGTGGGGCTTAACATCCATGAAAGACCGTTCAGCGGATTGCAAACGGGAGACGATCAAAGGCTCGCGGCTGGTGTTGTGGTTACGTCTGAACCGGGGTTGTATTATCCGGAAAAAGGCATGGGCTTTCGCATCGAAGATACGCTTTGGGTGCGCCCTGACGGGAAGATCGAGACGCTTGCCGAGTACCCGTATGACTTTGTCCTGCCGATGAAAAAGTGGAAGAAGTTGTAACTAGGTCATTGCGAGGAAGCCCGAAGGGCTGAGAAGCAATCTCCAAATCGGCGATGGGATTGCTCTGTCGTCGATACCGCATCTCCTCGCAATGATGGTACTCAGTCCATGGTTCACCTCAAATCCATCTCGGTTCGCGAGTTCAACTCACAGGATGAAGGAACTTTTCCGTTCGATCTGGAGATCGTTAGATCTCTGCACGAGATTCAATTCACTGCACCTATTACTTTCTTTGTAGGGGAGAACGGGTCGGGTAAATCCACGCTTCTGGAGGCGATCGCCTGCGCGGTGGAATCCATTACGGTTGGGAGCGAGAGCGTAAAGACAGATAAATCGCTTGGCCCGATCCGTAAACTGGCGCAATACTTTCGACTTGCCTGGACGAAGCGCACGCACAAGGGCTTTTTCCTGCGTGCTGAGGATTTCTTCGGATATGCCAAGTCCATGCGGGAGGCGCGCGAAGAGTTGGAGCAGGACTTAGGAGACGTTGACCGTGACTATAAGGGACGTTCCAAGTATGCCGCCGATCTGGCGCGTTCGGCATATCAGGGTCAATTGGTGGCGATGAAGAATCGATACGGCAAGGACCTGGATAACTATTCGCACGGCGAATCCTTCCTGACCTTGTTCCAGGCGCGCTTTGTTCCCGGTGGTTTATATCTGCTCGACGAACCTGAAGCCGCGCTGTCCCCGATGCGGCAGTTGACGTTTCTTTCGGCCGTCAAACAAATGGTGCAGGAGAACGCCCAATTCATCATTGCCACACATTCGCCCATCATCCTGGCTTTCCCTGATGCGCAAATCCTGCATTTTCATGAAGGCAGGATGAAGGAAGTAAAATATGACGGGCTTGAGCACGTCCAACTGACGAAGGATTTCCTGAACAACCCGGAAAGTTTTCTACGCCACTTATAACATGACCCATCTAACTCCAGCACGCATCCTTGCCATCGAAACATCCTGTGATGAAACGGCCTGCGCCATTATCGAAAACGGACGCGCACTTTTGGCGTCCACAGTTGCATCACAAATGGAAATGCACGCGCGCTTTGGGGGGGTGTACCCCGAAGTTGCCTCGCGCCAGCATGTGTTGAGTATCATCCCGGTTGTCGAACAGACGCTCGTTCAATCGAACATCACGCTCAAAGATATAGATGCAATTGCTGTAACGCGTGGACCTGGCCTGGCTGGCTCACTGGTCGTTGGCATGAACATGGCAAAGGGACTCGCCCTCGGCGCGAGCCTGCCTGTCGTCGGCGTGAATCATCTCGAGGGACACATCTACTCATCGTGGATCTACAACGCGGGCGAAAACGTCCCTCCCGAACCGCAGTTCCCCTTGATGGCTTTGCTCGTCTCAGGCGGACACACCGAATTGAATCTCATGACCGATCATTTGACGTACGAACGCCTCGGCTCCACCCTGGACGATGCGGCTGGTGAGGCTTTCGATAAAGTGGCGCGCCTCCTTGGTCTTCCGTATCCCGGCGGACCGTCCATTCAAGCGGCAGCGGAGGGTGGCGACCCAACCCGTTTCAAATTCCCGCGTGCCCGTCTGGATAATCCGTTTGACTTTTCGTTCAGCGGTGTGAAAACTGCCGTGTTGTACAAGGTCAATGACTTAAAAAAGAAGAACAAGACACTTCCGGTGGAAGACCTTGCCGCGTCCTTCCAGACTGCAGTTGTGGATACACTGTTCGAAAAAACCATGCGGGCCGCGCGCGACCACAATGCAAAGGAGATTCTGGTGGCGGGTGGTGTCTCTGCCAATCGCGCCTTGCGGAATGTGTTCCAATCGCAGAAGGAATTCAAGGTCAATATCCCCGCCTTTTCATTGTGTACCGATAACGCCGCCATGATCGCCGCGGCGGGATATTACCGATACGCACTGGGTCATGTCTCCGGGCTGGAGGTGGATGTCCAGCCGGCGTGGCCGTTGTCTTAAAAACCCAAACCGCCTCTGGCTTGCCCGAGCCGTCAGCGGTTTGATAGGAGAATGCACTTGTTATTATATTCAGGCGCATAAATGTAAGCTGAACATTACCTGAAAGAAAAATAAGAGTTTCACGTTCGTTTATTAATCCAATTTTTATTTTTGGATGGTCTCCCTCTTGAGAGCAGTTGGTGAATGGAGTAGACTGGAGGCAAACTGAAGGCGAGGGAGACCGATGCAACAATTTGCCAAGCCTGGAGAATTCTGTCCAAACGAAGCCTGCTCGGATTATCAAAAGCTGCAAAACCATCCGGGTAAGCCAAACATCATCAAAGCTGGGAAGACTCGGAAAGGTGTGCAACGGTTCAAGTGTCAAACTTGCGGCAAGTATTTTGTAGAAACGACAGGCACGATTTTCTACCGCAAACGCACGCCGGAACACGAGATTCTGGAGACGCTGGCCTTCCTGGCCGAAGGCAATCGCATCAGCAGCTTGACGCGCGTCAAGCTGCACAAAGAAGACACGATTCTGAATTGGTTGCGTGAGGCAGCTCAACATAGCGAAGCGGTCGAAGATAGGCTCATGAAGGAGTTTCGGATCCAGCGCGGCCAGTTGGATGGACTGTGGGCCTACGTTGGCCACAAAGGAGAAAAAAAACTACCCGGAAACGCCTGAGCACGGTCAATTCATGCGTTCGACCATGTTGGACATGGATAGCCGCCTGCGGGCAGCACGCGTCATCGAAAAAGATGAAACCCAAGCCAGTATCGGTGTCTTTCAGAT
>DATIUT010000127.1:0-4246 GCA_035466615.1 Anaerolineales bacterium
TTCGAACAACAAACCCGCTCATTCCCCTGCCTTGGGAATGTAATCCCCTTCCACCCAGAATTGACCATCCGGGCTGACCTCCTTTTTCCAGACCGGCACGATCTCCTTTAAACGGTCAATTCCATACCGCGCAGCATCAAAAACACCGGTATCGCGGTGAGCGGCCGTACAGGCGATCAACACAGTCGGTGTTTTGGGATACAACCTGCCAACGCGCTGGACAATCGCAATTCCCTCTATAACAGGCCACCTGGTACGGATCTCATCCGCCACCTGTTTCATCTTCGCCTCTGCCATTGGGATATACGCTTCGTATTCGAGATATTCTGTATTGTGTGTGTCGCCGCGTCTGGTTTCTCCGCGCACCATACCGGTGAAAATCGCGGCCGCGCCCGTGGATGTAAGCGTGATTCTCGCGAGCAGGTCGTTCAAATCTATTTCGTCTTCAGTGATCGAGAAAATGGTTGGGGAGCCCACGATTATCCCCCCGACACCGGCGGGAACAACGCCAGTTCAGCATTCTGTGGAATGACCGCTTCATCGAACGCATACTCGCGGTCAATCGTAACCAGCACACTCTTCATGGACTCTTTGAGGTTGGGATATTCCTCTGCAAGTTTGTCCTTCAATCCCTGCACTGTCATATCCTCTGGAATATCCAACTCCATGGATTTGACCCCTGCTCGGTCACGGATGGTTGCAAAAAACAATAATTTAATTCGGTTCATAATCCTCTATATCCAGATATTATTCGGGGCTGTTTTTTCATCGACAACGTCACCTGTATTAACCGTACCCGCCGGCTCAACCAACAGGATGTGACATTCCTCTTCGGGATAGGTTTGTGCTCCACACCTTTGGGAACGACATACATTTCACCTTCATTCAACGTTACCCTTCCGTCACGGAAATGGATTTCAAGTTGATATTCCATAACGTCTACTCATTCACCACATCCCCGCTCTGCCCGCCATGCTTTTCGATCAATCGAATGTTTTGGATCCTCATCGTCTTTTCAGCCGCTTTTGCCATGTCGTAGACAGTCAACGCCGCCACAGAGACAGCGGTCAACGCCTCCATTTCGACACCGGTTTTTCCGGTCACCTTTGCAGTAGCGGTAATGACCACAGCGGGGAGCGAATCGTCCAGTGCGAGGTCCACGTCAATTTTGGAGAGTGGGAGAGGATGACATAATGGGATCAGGTCCGAAGTCCGTTTTGAGGCGGTGATTCCCGCGATCTGTGCGATGGTCAGCACGTCACCTTTTTTAATTTGCCCCGCGCGGATTAATTCCAACGTCTCTTTCTTCATGTGGACTTCGCCGCGAGCAATCGCGATTCTTTCAGTATCAGGTTTGTGGCCGACATCCACCATTTTGGCGCGGCCCTGTTCGTCGAGATGAGTCAGTTTGTTTGGCATTTTGAGATTATAACGTAGTAACGTCGTAAGTCGTTTATAATTCATCGCCTATGGATAATCTGCTGGGACGCCAGTTAAATTACAGGGTCCAAACGCCGGTGTATGAGGGACCGCTCGACCTGTTGCTCAACCTGATTGAACATGCCGAACTGGATATTACGACCGTTTCGCTGGCGATGGTGACCGACCAATATCTCGCGTACATCAACAGCCTTGAGCAGATCAACGCGGACGAGATCTCGGCGTTCCTTGTAATCGCGGCAAAGCTGATCCAGATCAAATCAGAAGCGTTATTGCCAAGACCGCCCGCAAGGGAACCCGGTGAAGAGAATGCGGGGCAGTCACTCGTTGACCAGTTGAAGTTATACAAACGTTTCAAGGAGATCGGTGGGTGGTTGAGCGCTCGTGAACAAGCCAACCTGCGGACGTATCTGCGTGTGGCACCACCCCCAAAAGTGGAACCAAAGCTTGACCTCTCGAATATCACGCTTGAAAACCTCGTTCTTGCTGCACAGGAAGTATTCGCAAAAGAAAAAGCCAAAAAACCGCTCGCCAGTGTGATTGCCGCCCCGCGTGTGACCATCCGTGAAAAGATCGACATGATTTCAAAGATGATGAAAGATGCGCAACACGCCACCTTCAGCATGCTGATCAAGAACAGTGCTTCGCGCCTTGAGATCGTTGTCACTTTCCTTGCCATGCTGGAACTTATCAAGCGCTACCGTGTACAGGCGCATCAGGAAGGCCTGTTCAGTGACATCGAAATTGACCGTATGGAAGACTGGTCTGAGGATGAAGAGATTGAGATCGAGTTTGAGTGATGACGCAGAAGCGACCCGCCCAGTGTGAGGAAAATTCCCTTATAAAACGTGAAGGATCGCCCCTGCCCAGGCAACGATCAGATGCCTTCATCTGGTCGTTTTTGTTTGAGATATAAACCCATAACCCATAAAGAGATCAACGCGCCGAGATTATCGAAGACCAACACATCCCACACGGATGCATTCCTGCCAGGCACGAACGATTGATGAAATTCATCAATCGTTGCATACAGCACCGCGAACAACCAGGCAAGCCAACGATTACGTGTCTTCCACTCAAACGCATTCCAGTAGGACAATGCCAAGAGACCATATCCGAGCATATGTCCGCCTTTTTTGACGATGCGGTCTGCCCAACTAAAATCGGGGAGTTTTTCTGAAGGCTGGGATGAGAATAAAAATATGACAGACATCACAAGCAGCCCAGGAAGCCAACGGAGTACAATTCGTTTGAATTTGAACATGGGCCCAATTGAACCACAAATCAACGAAATTCTCCTCAAGCAAAACGAGGAGTGGCTTTATTTTTCCAATCCACATCAAGTGGTCAACGTTCAGACGCTTGAAGGAGTGGTACCCGCATTCCGTGAAATCGAACGAATGATACAACTCAACAACTGGCACGCGGCAGGGTTTCTCAGCTATGAAGCGGCGACTGCCTTTGACAAGGCTTTACAGACTCATCCCGAAACTGGATTCCCTCATCTGTGGTTTGGACTCTATCCCGCACCTCGCCTCATTTCCCTGCCTGAACCTGCTTCACCCAAACCAGCCTTATCCTGGCTCCCAACCACTGACCGCGACACATACAACACCGCCATCGAGCAGGTCAAGGACTACATCGCCAACGGGCGGACCTATCAAGTCAATTACACAATGCGCCTGCAGACTGAATTCAAGATCGACCCATGGAACTTCTTCCTCCATCTCGCACAGACTCAAAACAACCACGCGGCTTATATCGACACAGGGCGTTACGTTATCTGTTCGGCATCCCCTGAACTTTTCTTCCAACTCGATGGCGACACCATCGCAGGCCGCCCCATGAAAGGGACAGTCAAGCGCGGACGTACCACGCTTGAAGATAAAGAAAAAGCCGAATGGTTGCACGAGTCGGAAAAGAACCGCGCCGAAAATGTCATGATCGTGGATATGATCCGTAACGACCTGGGGCGTATCGCAAAGACCGGAAGCGTCCATGTTCCTGAATTGTTCACAACCGAAAAATATCCCACCCTCTGGCAAATGACATCCACGGTTCAGGCAAAAACATCCGCGTCACTGACAGAGATCTTTAAAGCGCTCTTCCCATGCGCGTCCATCACAGGCGCGCCAAAAGTCAGCACCATGCACATTATCGCAAAACTCGAAACAACACCGCGCCGAATCTACACTGGGAGCATCGGTCACATCGCGCCAAAGCGCAAAGCGACCTTCAACGTGGCTATCCGCACCGCACTCCTTGACCGCGAGACCCAAACCGCAGAATACGGAGTTGGCGGCGGTATCGTCTGGGACTCGACCAGCACAGACGAATATGCCGAAGCCCTGCTCAAAGCCCGCGTGTTGACGGAGGAAACTCCGCAATTTTCCTTACTCGAAACCATGCTCTGGACTCCCAAAGAAGGATTCTTTCTTCGGGAAAAACACATTGCTCGTTTGTTGGACTCAGCGGAGTATTTTGATTTTTCCATCAAGCGCAGGGACGGGGTCACCTCGCCCCTGCGTCCAAAAGAAATTATTGAAACCTGTCTCGACGAGACATCCGCAGACTTTGCTTCCCCACAACGCGTCAGACTTTTGCTCGATAAAAACGGAAACCTAAATTCGGAAACAAAACCTTTTCAACCTTCGAACGATCATACACCGGCGAAAGTCTGTCTTGCAAAACAGCCCATTCATTCGGGAAATGCATTCCTCTTCCACAAAACCACGCACCGTGAAATGTACGACATCGCCCGCAAGGATTTTCCCGGTTATGACGATGTTCTTCTCTACAATGAACA
>DATIUT010000128.1:0-3812 GCA_035466615.1 Anaerolineales bacterium
AGGATCACTGCCTTCATCCATAAGGAACGCAGCCAGGTTGCCTGGGGTAACACACTTGCAATAGCAAGAGGTGGAGCGAGTACGGCAAGAATAAATAGAACGGCATTAGCGGACGCAAACGCAAACAACATTCCGCCGATGGCGAGTAATGAACCAATCGATAGACCGATGTTGAGCAAACTGCCAAGGAAGGTTTGATTGGCAAGACCCAATAGAATGGAGGCTGCTGTCGTGTTCTCGACGAAGCTGATTGCCAGTGCGCCGGTTTCACCGCTTGTATGTTACGACAGCGATTCCTGGCAGGTGGGTGTGGTGTTACTGAAAGTGCGATTTACCCCTCCCAGACCGCATGTGACTATCTTATTTTTAATGGGCGGACTACCTGTACCCCCAATCTATCATCGATCAAAGAATGCACCCAGGACTTAAAGCATCAATAAAGAATTGGATTGGATGAAATCCATGATGAAAATCAACCGGGTCGAACGATTTTTACGTCCTCATACCGGAAAATTGCACTTGACAGGTATACAAAGTTGTATACAATACAGATGACAGTTTTAGGATCGAAACGCCTGTGAAGGAACAACACTCCCCCAACTTGAGTACAGATATCTTTTCTGTCCTGAAGGAACGAATCATTCATTGGAAATACGCCCCCGGACATCGCTTTACAGAAGAGGGTTTATGCGAGGAGTTTGGCGTCAGTCGCAGTCCGGTGCGCGAGGCATTACGCATGTTGGTTGAAAACCAACTGGTGGAAAAAGCACCACATAAGGGCTACAGTGTCAAACAGCTGGATATGCATGAAATCCACGAATTGTATGATGTCAGAATGGCGCTTGAAATCTTTGTAGTCGAGCGGTTATCCCAAAGCGACTACCCCGAAAAGGAATGGAAGGAACTGTATCGTTCCTGGCAGGGTTTGCGAAAAGCCAAATTGACAAGCTCAGCGGATTTCGCAAATTTGGATGAGGAATTCCACGAAAGACTTGCCAGGTGGACCGGCAACCAAACTCTCCTTCAACAAATTCGGTCCATTGATGAAAGACTGCACTTCATTCGGGTGACAGATATTACTACCACCGAACGGTTGTGCGAAACCTGTGAACAACATCTCAGGATCCTGGACTGCATAAAGGAAAGGAACACTGAATGTGCGCGTGAGGCCCTGCAACTCAACATTGAAGACGGTCGTCAAAATGTGGAACACGCGATCAAAGAGGCACTAGCCCGGGCTTATTTAGGCTCCAAGGCTGGTGCCTAATTTTTTCTGTAAACGGAGGTACATATGAGAAAAGGCACGATCCAGGCGGAACCCTATGAGTTTGAACTCGATCTCGATACAACAGCGCTTGTCATGATCGATATGCAGCGCGATTTCGTTGAACCTGGTGGCTTCGGTGAAATGTTGGGCAATGATGTCTCATTATTGCGAAGTTCGATCGTACCCTGCAAAAAGGTTCTTGAGGCGGCTCGCAAGGTTGGGATGTTCATTGTTCATACCAGGGAGGGGCATCGGCCCGACCTCTCTGACCTGCAGCCAGCCAAGAAGGAACGCGGTCATCTCAAGACCGGCATTGGCGATGTAGGGCCAATGGGACGCATTCTCGTTCGCGGTGAAGTTGGTCACGACATCATTCCAGAACTATATCCGATCGAGGGCGAACCTGTGGTGGACAAACCCGGCAAAGGCGCGTTCTATGATACGGATCTGCTCGGTATCCTGCGCAACCACAATATCAAAAAGCTGATCGTGTGCGGCGTGACAACCGAAGTGTGTGTACATACCACTGTCCGCGAGGCCAACGATCGCGGCTTTGATGCCCTTGTCCCCGCGGATTGCACCGCTTCGTACTTCCCCGAATTCAAACGCATTGCCCTCGACATGATCAAGGCGCAGGGCGGCATTTTCGGCTGGGTCAGCGATTCCGACAAGGTCATTAAAGGCTTGGAATCCGCGGCGAAAGCGAAGTAGTCCAATGACTTGTATCGAACCATCCTTTCGATTAAGGAAGAGGTTTTCATATGGAAAATAAATCTGCAAAAGCGATACAGGCGCCCTTCTGGGTGGCTGGAGATTGGAACGCATTCTTCGGTTTGGGTACGAACAGCCTGTTGAATATCCTTGTCCTTTCTGGGTTGTTGTTGGGCGTCATCCAGATGCCGGGGGAGATCGTGTTCGGTAAGATCGTGCCGGCTGTGGGCTTGATGCTCTTTCTCAGCAATATGTACTACGCTTTCATGGCGCGCCGCCTAGCGCTTAAAGAGGGGCGGAGCGACGTCACCGCCATGCCCGCCGGACCGAGTGTGCCGCACATGTTCATCGTCGTTTTTGTGATCATGCTGCCGGTCAAGATTGCCACCGGCGACCCAATAATGGCGTGGCAGGTTGGGCTGGCTTGGGCGTTCATCGAAGGCTTGGTGAATTTGAGCGGCGCGTTCATCGCGCCCTTCATACGCAAATTGACACCGCGCGCGGCTCTGCTCGGGACGCTGGCAGGGGTTTCCATTGCATTCATCGCCCTGCGCCCGGGCATGCAAATCCTCGATCCGTTCCCGTGGATCGGACTGGTCTGTCTTGCCATCGTTTTGGGTGGCTGGTTTGCCGGGGTCGTGTTCCCGGGTCGTGTACCGGCGGGACTCGTCGCCATCGGCGTTGGTTCCATCCTGGCATGGGGAGCTACTCTGCTCGGCTGGGCGCCCGTCATGGACTCATCCGCATTGCGGGAGTCGTTTGGCGGATTGGGGTTCTCGCTTCCGCTTCCGCAAATCCCGCATTTGATCGCGGGTTTCAAGAGCATCGCCCCCTTGCTGGTCACTGCCATTCCATTCGGCGTGTACGACTTCATCGAAGCCATGGATAACGTGGAAAGCGCCTCAGCCGCCGGTGACGAATACAACGTGCGCGAGGTGCTTTTTGTGGACGGTTTCAACAGCATCATCGGCACTGCGCTGGGAAGCCCTTTCCCGAACGCGGTCTATATCGGTCATCCCGGTTGGAAGGCGGTTGGCGGGCGCATCGGGTATTCGCTGGCGACGGGCGCGTTGGTTATCACTGTTACATTACTCAATATCGTGCCGGTCTTGTTAAATCTGATTCCGCTGGTCGCGATCCTGCCCATCCTGCTTTACATCGGTGCGCTAATCGGCGCGCAAGCCTTTCAGGCGACGCCGCGCAGCCATGCGCCGGCTGTCATCCTCGCGCTGGTTCCGCATTTTGCTGCGTGGGGTAAATCACAAGTGGACGGCGCGCTTGCCGCGGCTGGCGCGAACGCGAACGATTTGATCGGCTTGATGGCTGGCAACGGGGTCCTGTACGAAGGCATGACAAAACTCGGCGGCGGCGCGATCCTGAGCGGATTAATCTTCGGCGCGATCGCAGTCTTTCTATTGGATGGCAAACCCAAACTTGCATCCGCCTATGCCCTGGCAGGCGCGGGGCTTTCGTACTTCGGCTTCATTCATGCCGAGGCGGTGCAATTCGGCAACAACGGCCTGCCCACGGATATCACCATCGGATATTTTTTGATGGCGGGCTTGTGTTATGCCTTCAGTTACTTCCCGTGCGAACAGATGTCCTTCGAATACAGCGAGAAATAAGTACGCCGCATCATCGGAATTCTCCCTGACCCTCAGGGCGAGATCAAAACCAATCTATGAGGAGAAATAAAATGGCTAAAGGTAAAAAGCAAGCGCAAGTAATGAGTTCGCCCAAACTTTGGGTGCCCGGCGACCTGAATGGTTTCTTCGGGCTTGCAACAAACAGCCTCGCCAACACACTGGTGGCTGTCGGTCTGATGCAATTTGTC
>DATIUT010000129.1:0-4444 GCA_035466615.1 Anaerolineales bacterium
TCGTCTCCGTAAAAGCCTGACCCGCGAAATCGCCGGCGCTTTCCGATTTCACCCAGCCCACGCCTTCCGCGTACCAGGATATTGTCGTGCTTGTGAAAGTGACGGGCACGGTCACGCCCTGAAAACTTACATTGGCATTGAAGGTTGTGATGGCCTGTACCTTCATTGCGTCGAACGTACCAGCGGGAACGGTGACACTTTCACTGCCCAGAGCAGTAAAACTCGATTGCGTACTGCCAGTAGAATCACCTGATTGCCCGGCGATATCCATCTTCCCTGTGAAATCCAGCTTGTATTGCCACGTGTCGCCTGCGTTCATTTCAGCGGGGTAGGTTACACCGCTTGCACTTTGTGTTTCCACTTTCAAGTTTGTGCCCGTCATACTCAAGCCTCCGCCCATTTGCAGTGCTACAAGCCCCTCCGGCGTGCATGCCCATTCCTGCGTGCGGGTCAAACTGTCAAACTTGGAAGTCAACGTGTATCCGCCATCGCGGACGTTCGTGATGGTGTCGGTGAATGAGTAACCGGGGACCACGGTGCTGGTACTCATATAGTTCCATGTGGAGCCCTCACGGACCGGGTAATAGGGATTGGCACATGAACCAATTTCGATGACCGGCGTATTTTCAGTGGATGCGGTCGGTTCAACCGGTTCATCCGTGACTTCAACCTGCACCGTGTTTTCCGGAACTGTTGTCGCCTCTGGAATCTGTGTTGACTCACCTCCAGAGAGTGAGCAGGCCATGACAAAGATTAAAACGATAAACGGACCGAGCATTTGGATCGGTTTGCGTTCCATGGTGGCTCCTTTCATCACTTCCACTTTTTTAGAGAAAGAGTAAACGTGCTTCCTTTGCCGGGGACGCTTTCTACTTCGAGTTTCCCCTGATGCTGTTCGATGACCTGGCGCGTGATTGCCAGTCCCAGACCGATGCCGCCGAAGAGATCGTCGCCGCTTTTTTCGAGATGATAGAAACGGTCGAAGATGCGCGGCAGGTTTTCCTTTTTGATGCCTATCCCATGATCCTCGACCACCACAAACACATCATCGTCGTTTTGATCGAAACGAATCGTCACATCCCCGCCCTTGGTGCTGAACTTGATGGCATTGTCAACAAGCGACATGAGAGCCCGTTCAAGGGATTTAGGGTCACCTGAGACGGGAGGCAGGTTCGGGTCGGGTTCGATGCGGAGCGTCACATTCCGTTCCGCGGCTTGGGATTGGTATCCATCAATCACAGTTTGCGCGACCTGGTTCATATCCACCTTCTGGAAGTCGGGCAGGACAAGGTCCATCTCTTGCAGGAACAGGATGTCGTTGACAAGCGTAACGATCTGCGAGACATTGCGGGAGATGGCTTCGATCCCGACCGACAACTGGTCACCGCTCAACACGCCGTTCTGAACCATTTGCAGATAGCCGCTTGCGACCATGAGAGGTGTGCGGAGTTCGTGGGCGACATTCGTCAGAAATTCGCGGCGTGCCAGATCTTGTTCGGCCAGTTTCTGGTACGCCTGTGCAAGTTCCCCCGCACGCATACGCAGGTCATCCACAGCCATTTGATCGTTCTGACGCAGGCGGTTGCTGATCTCGCGGACCATCGCCATGGAGATACTGCTGGAGTTATGAAGAACGCGGTCGAAGGCGGCTTTTTCGAGTTCGAGGGTCGTGAGGGATGTCTTTGCCGTGACAGTGGCGGCGCGCGGTGCATTGTGGATGAGCGCCATCTCGCCGAAGAAATCCCCGGCTCCCAGAATTTTGAGCAATCGGTTTTCAAAATTGTTGATGACCTTGGTCACTTCCACTTCGCCTTCGAGGATCATGTAGAACTTGTCTTCGATGGAGTTCTCATAACACAGGATCGCGCCGGGCGCGTAGGATCGCACTTTGCTGTTGGCGATCAACTCTTCGATCTCGTCTGGTTTGATGCCCGGAAAGGCTCGCGGAATGATACGGGATGGGGCTCGGTTGGTGGTCATTTTCACTCTCCAAAAAACGAATTTCCAAATTCTAGCACTTTGGCGATCTGGTTTCGAGAACCCTTTAGAACTACAACCAGGATAACCGGCTCTTCAGGATTACGGACAGAATTTACTCACCATGGAACACACGTCAGGATGATTCTGCTCATTTTATCTTATATCCGATCATGCGCAGGAAGTCCTTGCGCCATGTGATGCCTTTCTCGTCCTCAATACCTTTGGGCGAAAAGCCATCCACAACGCCAAGGATACCGCGTCCCTGCCCGGTTTGTACGACCAATACCTCGGTTGGGTTGGCGGTGGCACAGAAGATGCGCGCAACTTCGGGCACATTCTTGACTGCGTTCAAAACGTTGACGGGATAGAACCCCTCTCCCAGGAACAGGATGAACGAATGACCCGCGCCGATTGCCTGCGCGTTTTTCCTGGCCAGTTCCGTCATGCCTTCATCCGTCCCCGTCCAGCGGATGAGACACTCGCCCGACGCCTCGCAGAACGCCAGCCCGAATTTGATGCCCGGCACGGATGTCACCAGCGCTTCGTGAATGTCTTCCACAGTCTTGATGAAGTGGGATTGACCGAGAATGAAGTTGATGGCTTCCGGCTTTTCGATCTTGACGGTTTGGATTTCCATGAGATTCTCCTCTTTGATATGCCGCGAATTGCCACAATTATTTTACCGCTTGTCCCTTATATCCACCAAACTTTCCAACCTTCAAACTTGACGACTCTTGGGGATGCACTCCTGGTTTGAGTCCCAGAGCCCGGCAGTCCTGTTATAAGGGGCTTTCCTTGGAAACTCCAAGCCGGAAAATATTCGCGAACGGCAACTTATTGTCCTTTTCTTTGATAGAAGACGAGTAACGTGCTACCGTATTTTCTTTGGTCGAATTCTTCAAGTTTCTCAATGGCCGGCGCAGACGTTCGATATTCCCTGGGCGCGATCTGCACAATGACCCAGCCATCGTCTGCAAGCCAGCCCGGGTTTTCATCCAGCAATTCCAGTGCCTTCGACCACATGTCTTTGTATTGCGGGGGCGCGATGTAAATGTATTCGAACTTCCTGTCCGGTTTTGCGGAGAGATAAGCGAACGCATCTGCGCGGCGCACCTCCGCCTGCGATTCGAATTTGCAGTAACTGAGATTGTATTTGATCGTGTCAATTGGTTCGCGGTTCAGATCCGTAAACCGTACGAACGACGCGCCGCGGCTCAATGCCTCGATGCCCACCGCGCCCGTGCCGCCGAACAGGTCCCACCAATTCGAATCGATCACATCGCCGCCAAGTATGTTGAACAATGACTCCTTGGCGCGGTCAGTAATGGGGCGGGTGATATCACTCTCAACTGACTTAAGTTTCCGCCCTTTTGCCCTGCCGGCGACGACTCGTAGACTCATACCTCACTCCCGGCCCCTCTCCCAAAGGAAAGGGGAGATTCTCGTGCTGCTGTAATATTTCCATGCGATGCAATGACAGGAACGACACATCCTGTGCCCAGGATAAACCGTTTACCTTTCGTCTGCTGGATGGCATCCACCGCTTCTTTCTGGACTTCGGCCTGATCCCCGTAAACGAGCGTATCCTGCCTCATGCCTCCACACACAACGCTCGAATGGGTTTGTTGTGCTTCTTTAAGGGACGGAAACGTTTCACGGTCGTGCCAATTTACGATTGAAAAGTGGAAAGAGGAAAGAAGAGAAAAATAAACATCATGCCCGTGCAAATGAAGCAGATTACACCATAACTCCTGTGAAGGTCCCAGTACTTTTTTGTCATAGGGCAAGCCAAAGGTCTTATATTCGTCCGGGGTCAACAAACTGGCTTGCGCGTGTTGGATGGCGTAGAAGACGCCGTCAATGCCTGTTTCGAGGCACGCCTCCACAAAGCGACGGGTTGTCTCGGCGATTGTGGCAAGCCCCTTCATGACGGCTTCGGGATAGAGGCGAAGATGTGCGATCAAAGTCTCATTGCCCGCCAGGTTCTTCGCCTGTGCCAGTGGGCTGAACACGGTCTGGAGCAGGGGCGTTTCTGGGTCAAGTTCAGAGCGAATCAAACGGAGGCAGTTCAATTGTCCCGCGAGATGCGGGGCGGTTGTGTCGAGTGCGGAAAGTTTCTCCCAATCCCCTGGGTCATGGATGACGCGTCTGGTGTATTGCCTCGTCCCTTCGGTATGGCCTTGCCATTCATCCTCCACCCCCCAATCCTTCAAGCAGAAAGATGAAGCTGGTGTGACTTTTACAAGATCGAAGTCATAGGTCTGCTGAAAATGAAGGGTGGCTTTGGCAAGTAACTCTGGCGATTGATCGTCCACCGGGAAGTGGCGCCAAAGCGCAACCGGCGGGTGGTCAATGGTCTCGCCAGTGATGCAGGCTTGAATTCTTTCCTTGTGAGTTGTCATCGGTTTTGTTTCACTACGCAAAATATGGCATTATTGTTTGTGACCTCAAGAACGACCGGCGC
>DATIUT010000130.1:0-4765 GCA_035466615.1 Anaerolineales bacterium
CAGGTAGGGATAAATCTGGTTCTGTGGCGCAGGTTTACTCGTGTGCGGACCTGGAACCAAGGCAAAAATGCCCATTTCGCGCATGTAGGCTTGCACTGTAGGGCGCGAAACACCAAATTCAGAACGCAACTGAACGGCGATTTTGCGTGAGCCGTAGAACGGGCAGGCGGTGTAGATTTCATCGATGCGCCGCTTGATTGCCAACTCTCGCGCGGAAGGCGGCACGGGTTCATAGAACAGACTTGAGTAACTGATCCCAAGTAGAGCTGCTTGGGTTTTCAGCGGCATTTCTGGATTGTCTTTTTCCAACATTTCCAGTCGCTCTGCTCTACTCAAATTTGAAGCCAGATTTTTTTTTCAGCCATGATAATTGGGCGCTCAATCGCCCAATCTCGGCATACAGTTCGTTGATCTGTTTTTCATGTTCGGCTTCGCGAGCGCGTTCGCCTTTGTGATCATCCTCAAAGAGCTGGGCAAAGTCTTCCAAGGCTTGCCTTCTCCATTTGTGGATTTGATTCGGATGAACGCTGTTTTCGGTGGCGATCTGTGCCACGCTCTTGTCTTCGCGGATTGCCTCCAACACGATCTGAGCTTTTTGAAGAGCAGATAGGCGTTTTCTTTTGGGCATGCTTTTCTCCAGAAACTGCACCTTAATTATGCCCATTTTTGTGTCTAATTTTCCTTATCCACTATAATACTGCCCGGAACGGGAGCCCCTGCATGTTCAGAAAAAAACCTGTCGTCATACAGGCACTTCTTTGTGTTGCATTGATTCATATGCCATGATATGATAATTGCCATGTATGGGACACTCCATAAGGTTTTTGCGGGCGAGCAAAAAAAAACCGTCGCGGATATTTGGGCATTAATTCATGCCTCCCGTGAGAATAAACAAGCGGGGGTTGTTCGGCTTGTATCCGAAAGAGGGGAGACGCTTTATTTATTCTTGAAGCGCGGGAGTGTGATCAACTCCTACGTTGTTGCATCCCGGGCCGTGGAGTCTTTGACTTCCGAACAATGGGACGGATGGATAAATTCCGTGGGCAGCGCCTATGCAAAGTCCATCCCGCTCTCGCCACAGGGCATGTTGATTTATAAACTGCTGATCCAGAATGTGGAAGGGAAGCCCGAGGCCATTACAGGCCCGGCGGAAATCGCTGGGTTTTTCGAAACGCAGAAACAGACACCCGATGCATCGCTTGTCAAACTTGAATGGGAGAATTCAATGGGGGCGGTTCTTCTTTTGGGACCATCGTCCTCCCCCTACTCCCTTTTCGTTTCTTCTGAATATTTGTATGACCAGACGGGTATTGCCCCGGCTATTTTGAACCCGGAACACCCTTCCTGCTCAGCGACGGTGTTTGGCGCCGATCAATCGGTGAAAGCATGGCAGGAAGTTCTCCTGCGCAGTATTTTTGGGCATGTTTCTGAAAACGTTCTTTCCCGGATTCAAATGGTCACGGGACGCGCAGTAGTGGATTCCCTTACCAGATTGATCGTCACCTTCGCGTCCCGTCGCGGTTTGGATATCGGAATTTCCTCCCTCAAGGTGGTGGATGGCGAGGTTTTTCCCTCGCCTCAACAAGCGGCAGATCACTACCAGCTTTTGTTCACAGAAATGTTCATGCGTCTCTCTGGAATTATAGGGCCGCGCCTGACCACATCCACCTTGTGGGAGGTCGATGCCAGTCTGTCTGCCCAGGAACGCGCTGTGATTTCCACATTCTCTCTTCTTTCCAAAGGATATATCTATGAACGTAAATCATAGAGACTCGGTCCGGGCGGCATATCTCTTCTCGTACAGTTTGTCGGCAATCCTTCTAGTCGGCTACGTTGTTGTGTACATGCTTTATCCATTTGAAGGTTCCTGGAATGACATCCTTCTTAACACCATTACGGCAATCTCTTCTGCTTTTGCGGCAGGTATCGCGACATCCACCTTTCTCCATTACGAAAAAGATGACATGCCGCGCATCGTGTGGCAAAACCTGACGATCGCCTGCTGGCTGTGGTTCGTGGGAGAGGTGATCTGGGGTTATTTTTATGTGACCCTCGGCGATATACCCACCGGCGCGGCCGACTGGACCTGGGTGCTCGGTTTTATCTTCTTTACCTTGGCCTTGTATCATCAATACATATTGATTGCACCCTCGAGAAAAAACTTTTATCGTAATATTGCCATTGGCGCATGGGTTGTTGTATTGCTGATCCCGCTTGCCATCGTTTACTTTACAAACACCCTGGATCTTCAATCCTATATTGACTTTTACTACCCATTCGCGGACCTCGCGGTGGGTATTGCGGGTGTCATGCTCATGTTTGCGTTTCAGGGCGGCACGCTCATGCTCCCGTGGCTTGGGCTGGTCGTCTTTAGCATCACCGATTTTCTGTATGCCTGGGCTGAAAAAACGGGAGTATATGCGTGGTCATCGGAAAATAGCAACCTGCTCACGCTGTTCATTGATACAAGTTATCTGGCGGCTTATCTCATTCTTGCTTTGGGATTCCTGGGACATTGGATTCTCATCAGATATGGAATACAGGCAACGCACGATCATGATTAATGAATCGCGCCTCGCCTCTTTCTTGACCTGAGCCTGCTTCGCCACTACAATCTTCGTCTACTCTAAAAGGAATCACGGATTTGTCATTCTGAGCGGAGAATCTCCTTCACAAGGAGAGAGACTCTTCGGTCGCTGTCGCTTCCTCAGAATGACCTGAATGAAGAATATGTTTGAAAACCTGACCTCACGACTCAATCAAGTGTTCGACCAACTCCGCAAACGCGGAAAACTCTCCGAAGCGGACGTGGACGCCGCGATGCGCGAAGTGCGTCTTGCCTTGCTCGAAGCGGATGTGCATTTCAGCGTTGTTAAAACATTCATTGCACGCGTGCGCGAACGCGCCATCGGTGCAGACGTGTCAAAGGCACTGGTTCCAGGTCAACAGGTGATCAAGATCGTCAACGAGGAGCTGATTCAAACCCTGGGTGAACCTGCGCCGTTAAATCTCAAAGGACCCAAACCGCATGTGGTAATGATGGTTGGCCTGCAGGGTTCGGGTAAAACGACCGGTGCAGGAAAGCTGGCGAAGATGCTCCGCTCGAAAGGGGAGCGGGTGATGCTCGTCGCCGGTGACCCGTATCGTCCTGCCGCAGTGACCCAGTTACAGCAACTCGGCGAACGGATTGATGTTCCCGTTGAGGCGGATTTGAACCTCAAACCGCCGGAACTCATCAGGCGCGCCTTCGAGAAAGCGGAAAAGGGCGGGTACAGCGTAATGATCGTGGATACAGCCGGTCGGTCGCAGTTGGATGCGCAGTTGATGGATGAGTTGAAGGCCATCGTGGCGAAAGTCCCGCCGGTGGAAACATTGCTCGTGGTCGACTCGATGATTGGTCAGGAAGCGTTGAACATCGCGCAGGGATTCCGTGACAACGTGTCCATCACGGGTTTGATGATGACGAAAATGGACGGTGACTCACGTGGCGGCGCGGCGATCTCGATCCGTTCGGTGACGGGTGTGCCGATTAAGTTTATCGGTACGGGCGAAAAACTTGACGCGCTCGAAACGTATGACCCCGCGCGGCTGTCTTCGCGTATTTTGGGTATGGGCGATATGATCGGCTTGATCGAAAAAGCCGAAGCCGCGTTCGATCAGGCGACTGCGCAAAAATCTGCCGAGCGCATGATGAAGGGACAGTTCTCGCTCGAAGACTGGCTCGACCAAATGAAGCAGATGAAAAAAATGGGGCCGCTGGCGCAGATCATGGATATGTTGCCCGGGCAGATGGGACAAGCCGCGCGCCAAGTGGACCCGAAACAGATCGAGGATAGTTTCAGGCAATCAGAAGCGATCATCAACTCAATGACGCGCAAGGAACGCCGCGACCCTGACATCTTGAACGCCTCCCGCCGACGCCGCATCGCGGCTGGTTCTGGCATGGAAGTGCAGGACGTGAACCGCCTGATCAAGCAGTTCCGTGAAGCACAGAAGTTGATGAAGATGATGCAGAAGACGGGCGGAAAGGGATTGGGGAAGTTGTTTGGGTAGATTAAACCTGGCTCAGATGAGAAAGGTTAAGGCATGGAGCTGAAAAGTTTTGTGTTCAGGCACTTGTTGAAATTGTGCAAGGCGTCAGATAGTCGAATTTGATGTTTCAGTTACGGCCTCCGAGAAGGATGCTGCTCAAGGTGGAGTCGATATACAAGTGGCTTCCATTATGATAGGCGCCGGGCTATCAGGAACTACAGAAGAGCAAAGCAGTGTTGTTAGTAAGTTGAAATTCTCTGTTCCGTTGTTCCTACCTCAATCAAAATAAATATTCACGAAGCGATTGCCGCCAATATGTAATTTGAGCCATGTCCGGCGCTTGGAATAACCATGCTTGCGAACCTTCCATTCGCCTTCACCGTAAATCTTCAAACTTCCACTGCTTTTGCTGTGCTTTGACAGCGTTGAATGATTCGGCACGGGCGAATAAGATTCAATATGACAAACAGCGAAAGCACAAAGCCTTCGACCTGCGATTGGGCAAGTGAAAAACTTCTTTGAGCGTCAACATGATCTCAATCGCTTTGTCACTGTGGTCAAACTGACTGCCGCGTTCCATTTTCTAAAACAAACTTCCCTGTCTTGGCTCATCCACCTCGCCCGGACCTTTCCACCTGTACTTCTTCATATCCACCTTGTCTTTGACGAAGACGATACCCTCTTCCTCCAGTAATTGACGTTGCCTCTCCGCGCCGGGTCTGTCACTGATCTT
>DATIUT010000131.1:0-4134 GCA_035466615.1 Anaerolineales bacterium
ATCAGTTCATAAAGTCTTTTCCATTGTTCGAGTGTTGGGGGAGTGATTTTGGACATTTGTTAACCTCTTTTCTTGTTCGAGTAATTCTTTCAACCTTGGATGCTCCGCATACACCCCGCGATACTTTTCCGGCAACAGCGCCGCGATGTGACACATGATCTCGTCAGTATATTGTTTCAAAGCCTCATCGCGATTTTCCTTTGGAAGTGGCGGAAGGGTGAAGGAGGGTCCGGCTGTGACCGTCATACGGGTCCGCTTCAGGCGTTTCAGGTTGCTGATCACCGCTTTGTCCTCGGTTCCTGCCAGCGCTACCGGGACGATGGGACGATTCAATTTCGTGGCCAGATAACTGACACCCGGTCTCGCTTCGATCATCGAACCCACCCTGCTTCGTGTTCCTTCGGGCGCGATCACAAGGATGTTGTCTTCTTCCATTAATTTTATGACCTTGCGCAGGGTTTTGATGTCCGGGTTGAAACGGTCAATGAAGATGAGATTGAAATACCTTCCAAGCCAGCGAAACACAGTGACCTTTTCCCACTTTTCCGCGACCATCACGAACATATCCCAGCGGTCAAGCGCGTAGAATGCCATCGGCGCATCCACAATGCCCAGATGATTCGTGGCGATGACAAAACTTCC
Source organism: Anaerolineales bacterium (assembly GCA_035466615.1). GTDB lineage: Bacteria > Chloroflexota > Anaerolineae > Anaerolineales > Villigracilaceae > Defluviilinea. The sequence continues at coordinate 643 of DATIUT010000131.1, forward strand.
CTCTTTCGGAAGGTGCTCGTATCCCGTCACTTCGACGCGCGCGATCAGATTGAAAATGGATCGAATCAACCAGCGAAGAAAATATTTCATGGTGCGATGAGTTCTTTCAAACGCGGATGATGAACATATACCCCGCGATATTTTTCAGGGAGCATCGCGCCGATGCGGCACATGATTTCATCGGTTGCCTCACGCATCGCATCCTCGCGTCCCCTGCCTTTTGGGATTTCGATGTTAAACAGGTCGCCCACCTTCACAACTATCTTTGTTCGGCGTAATCGTTTTAGATTTTCAACCACGCCGCGGTCCTCTGTCCCTGTGACAGCCACCGGCAGGACGGGATATCCGCTTTTGCTTGCGAGAAAAGCAATGCCCATTTTCCCTTCCTGCAATGCCTCTGTCCTGGACCTGGTCCCTTCTGGCGCGATCACAAGCAATCCCCCCTGTTTCATTCTCTCGAGGATCTGACGCAGTGCGGAGTAATCTGCTTCGAAACGGTTCAACCAGATTCCGTTGGCGGCGCGGCCAATCGCCCCGAAGATGGGATGGTTCCTATATTTCTCAGCGATGGGCATGATGATGTCCTCGCGGTCGAGCACGCATAACAACACGGCGGTATCCAGCCTGCCCAAATGGTTCGCGGCGACGATCACATTCCCGTCCGGCAGTTTTTCGATGCCGTTCACCTCGATCTTCGTGATCAGCTTCATGAGAAAACGGATGATGAAACGGAGGATTCTGTAATTCATCCGGCCAATTTTACAACAAGTGAAGCAGTCCTGGGGATAAAAAACGGACGGCATCGCCATCCGTTTGGTTAGTCTATCTCCACAGATAATCGTCATCCCTTTTTCGCGCGTTGCTCTCCGAACTGTATTTTTCGAAGATGCGTTGAAAGATCACCCGGTCACTGGGTGCCATATTGACGATTTCAAAACCGACATTGAACGAGGTGGGATCGACATGGTCGACATGGCACCACTTGCTCCGTGCGATGAAAACAAGAGTGGTTTTATCTGCAACCTCTGCGGTTAATTCGATTTGCAAACGGAAATCCTGCCCCACCGGTAATTTTTGGGGGCAATCCAGCTTGAACCCGCCGGTACTGATATCTGAAAGGTAGCCTATGATTTGCTTGGTGGCTTCGTCTTTAACCTGCATGTAATAGGTAAACTCTCGACGCGCCAATTTTCTCTTGTTAGCCATAAAATGCCTCCTTTCCTGTACCATGATAGTATAAGATATTTTTGTGATTGACTCAATGGTTTAAGGGAACAAAAATGTCTTTGTAACTTTTCACTGTGCCATATCTGGGGATGACCCGTGAAAAGCATCAAAATGTGGGACAGGCCTGCATACGCTTGTGCCATGTTCAATAAAACAGGCTGTTCTATTCGGACTTCAAAATATGCGTGAGGATGGTCGCGCCAGAACCGCCTATGTTCTGTGCCATGCCAACCCTTGCACCATCCACCTGTGTTTCGCCGCATTCCCCCCTTAACTGCTGGACAACCTCCACAACCTGGTACATCCCCGTCGCGCCAACAGGATGCCCTCTCGCCTTTAACCCGCCTCTCGTGCAGACGGGCACGCGTCCTTTGGGGCCGATCTCGTTATCGAGTCCGAGTCTCACGCCTTCGCCTCTTTCCGCAAACCCGCAGGCTTCGAGCGACAGTGCCGCCATGATCGAGAACGCGTCATGCAATTCGAAAACATCAATATCGTCCTTCGTAACACCGGCCATTGCATAGGCTTTTTTGGAAGATTCGTACGCGGCGGAGAGAAACATCGGATCTTTTCTCGAATGGACAGAGATCGAATCAGTCGCGGATGCCGAGCCTGCCACAACGATCCGAGGCCTTCCTTTCACTGAAGCCGCTTTCTCTGCAGGAACAATGATCGCCGCGGCCGCGCCGTCACCGATGGGGGAGGCATCGAGCAGATTGATGGGCGTTGCCACCATGCCCGACTTTTCGAACTGCTCAATGTTGATCTTTTGATGCAACCGCGCATATGGGTTGTGCATGGCATTGGCATGAGCGTTGATCGAGAAAGGGGCAAAATCTGCATGCTTCCACCCGAACTCATGCATGTATCTCCGCATCACAAGCGCATTCAAGCCGACGAACGAAATGCCCTGTTCCAGTTCATAGTCTGCGTCTGCCGCGGTGGCGAGCGCAAAGGTGACATCGTGACCGGCTTTATCGGTCATCTTTTCGACGCCAATCACCAGCGCGGAGTCAATGTCGCCGGAGGCAACAGCCATAAGTCCGGAACGAAGCGCCGCCGCTCCCGAAGCGCACGCCGCCTCCACTTTGACGGCTTCCTGTCCCCAGAGTCCGATCCAATCCGAAAAGAAGGTCCCAAGCTGATTTTGTCCGCTGACGATGGGGGAAAGCATGTTGCCGACGAACAACGCGTCGACTTTTTCCATGCCTGCATCCTGCATGGCGGCAAAGGCGGCATGGCCGCCAAGTTCGCGCAGGGAAAGATCCCAATGCTCATCAATTTTTGTCTGGCCGATCCCAAGAATGGCAACTTTTTTCATGTATTTGTCTCGGCCTGTATTTTAACTGATTCGGCTCTCAGTAACTATCAAATCAAATAAAAAGGAGCGGCATATGCCGCTCCTTTTTTGTCGCCAGTTGCTTATTTCTTTTTCCCTCTGTTCCTGTCACTGCCTCTGCCTTTGTTGTTACCCTTGCCATTCTCTGACAGGGGTTGAAGGTTTTCATCATCTTCAGTTTCATCTGTTTTGTTTGAAACTGCCGAGCCGAGGTTGTGCTTCTTCTCGGAGAAATCTTTTTTGAACTGCCCCCAGTTGGTGGGGGGGGCTTGTTCAGGATCACCACCAAGGGCTGCGTAGACCTCTCCATAATCGCCGGACTTTTTGGCATCCAAAATCATGCCAGCGAGTTCAGCATCGGTGGAGGTCGTTCCATCTTCATTCTCAATCGTGGCCATCCATAACGCTTGCGCAATGACGCCGAAGCCATAAACCTGTTCCTCTTCGTTATCGCCATTATGAAAACTGTCAATCAGGCTGGCCATCTCAAGATCACCATCGAAGAAGAAGTCGGCCAACAATGTGGAAATGATATGAACTTCAGGCTCTGCAGGTTCTTCAACGACGACCGCCCGGGCGGGGTCGAACTCGCCAGGCGTTCCAACGAGACTTGCGTCAACGGTGACAATACCTGTGTCGGGATCCACTGTCACCAACTCATATGCAATTGCATCTTCCAGTGAAAATTGGAGGGTTTGGGTGACGTCCATGTCATCCGTCAATGTCACGAGGACGACGGGGTTTCCATCAGCGTCAGTACCTGTTTCTATGCTGTCGATTGTTCCAGTGATGGTTCCATCTTGCGCCTGTGGTGCGGCAAATACCGTCCCAACCTGGGCGAACAGGATGGCCGCAATCAACAATGTACCAGCAAGAATTTTTGTTTTGGACATGTTTTCTCCTTTTGAGTAAACTTTACGTGCTCA
>DATIUT010000132.1:0-25860 GCA_035466615.1 Anaerolineales bacterium
GTGCGCTGGATATCGCCAAGCGCCTGATGGACTATAACTTCCACCCACCCACAAATTACTTCCCGCTCATCGTGCACGAAGCGTTGATGATCGAGCCGACCGAGACCGAGAACAAGGATACGCTCGATGCCTTCGTGGATGCGCTGATCAAGATCGCAGAGGAAGCCAAATCCCAACCCGAACTGCTCCACAACGCCCCCAGCACCACGAAGTTTGGTCGCATGGACGAAGTCAAAGCGGCGAGGGAGTTGGTACTCTGTTGTTGGTTGCCTGAAGGATACGATTTGAACGCATAAGTAATAAGTCACAGAAGCCTCGGAAATCTTTCCGAGGCTTCTTGTTGTTTTATAATAACAAGGGGTAGAAATCGACAATGATCGACATAGTATTTGACCTCCTCGAAGGGACTTGGGCGGGCAAAGGGCGCGGCAGGGAGTGAGACCTCGGGGTTCTCTCGGAACTCCGAGGTCTTTTTTTCATGGTATCCTCGCTGTCATGAACCCCATCGCCCCCATACTAAATCGTTATCCCGCCCTCGTCATAGACGGGGCGCTCGCCACCGAACTGGAACGCCGCGGCTACAACCTGAAAGATGAATTGTGGTCCGCGAAGATCCTGCTCGAAAGGCCTGAAGCCATTAAACAACTCCACTACGATTATTTCAAAGCCGGTGCAGACTGTGCCATCACCGCCAGTTATCAAGCCACCATCGAAGGCTTCATGAAACGCGGATTGAACGAGGAACAAGCCATTGACCTCATCCAGAAATCCGTGCGGCTTGCCATCGAGGCACGCGATGAATTTTGGAGCGAGGAATCAAATCATGCAGGAAGGTCAAAGCCATTCGTCGCCGCTTCTGTCGGACCGTACGGTGCGTTCCTGGCGGATGGGTCCGAGTATCGCGGGAATTATGGCTTGACGGAGGAAGAGTTGGTGGATTTTCACCGCCGGCGCATGAGGGCGTTGATCGAAGCGGGGGCGGACATGCTGGCATGCGAGACGATCCCCTCTCCCATTGAAGCGCGCGCGCTGGTCAGGCTTTTGGGCGAGTTCGAAGGCGTCCATGCATGGATCAGTTTCAGTTGCCGCGATGAGGCGCATGTTTGCGAAGGGGAAACGTTTGAAGAGTGTATCCGGCAGGTTGAGTCGAGTCCACAGGTGGTAGCTGTCGGGATCAATTGCACATCACCGGGATTTATCCCATCATTGATCCGCGAAGCAAAGAAGGTGACGCGAAAACCGATCCTTGTTTATCCAAATTCCGGCGAAACATACGACGCAACAATAAACGATTGGGACGGGCATCCCGTTTACAAATCATTTGGCGAGGAGGCGAAGGTCTGGTACGAGACGGGCGCGCGCTTGATCGGCGGCTGTTGCCGCACTTCGCCGGAAGATATTCGCGTCATTGCGAATTGGGCGAGAGCCATTCAGTCGTGGGACCAGCATTAAAAAAACGAATCGCGCTGGTCCTTGGGGCGTTCCTCATCCAGGCCGTCTACACACCGACCAGCCTGTTCATGACAGGCGGCATCGAACCCAGGCTGCCAATTGATGTTTTTCGACTCTGGGTTGTTTGGGTGATTCCGTATATAGCCTGTTATCCGCTCTGGACGTTCTGCATCGCATGGTTGATCTGGAAATCGGACGATCGCCTGTTCCGCGCCGCGGTCACAGGTCTTTTCTTTACATTCTCACTGGGCATCTCGATCTATATCCTTTTCCCGACCTACGTTGTCCAGCCCGAACTGACAGGGACTGACATTCTTTCAAAGATATTACTCTCGATCCAGGTTGCCGGCGGCGATCATGATGCTTTCCCCAGCTCGCACATTTACACGACTGTTGTGCTCGCCTGTTTCTATCATGACTGGTATCCGCGTCACAAATGGCTCTGGCTGTTCATCGTTGCGATCGTCTCACTCTCCACTCTTTTCACCGGACAACATTACATCGCCGATGTGCTTGGCGGGTACCTGACAGGCTGGCTGGGTTATCGGTTTGGTCTCTGGTGGAATACAATGGATGGAAAATTCAAACAAAGGAAAACGTCCCATGCCTGAACTCAAAATCTCCCGACCGAAATTGCCCAAAGGATATGCGGACAACCCCGCCTCATACGTGGACTGGGAGTGGATTGCCGCACAATTGACCGAATCCAAAAACTATTGGCTTTGTTCCGTCCGCCCGGATGGCCGTCCGCATGTTATCCCGCGCTGGGGCGCATACATGGACAATCGGTTTTATTACGATGGCAGTCCCGAGACCCGTCATGCGCGCAATATCGTCGAAAACCCGCATGTCTCACTGCACCTCGAAAATGGGACCCAGGTCGTCATTTTGGAAGGGACATCCAGACCCGCCGGGAAACCTGAACCCGAATTTGCAAAGAGACTTGCCGAGAGCATCAGCAATAAATATGGCGACCAGGGCTATTCACCCAAACCGGATCAATGGGACGAAGGCGGGTTGTATGTGTTCACGCCGCGTCAATGCATCGCATGGACGTCCTTTTTCGAAAACCCGACAAAATTTGTGTTCGTAGATTAAGCCGGCATGTGGTTCTACATCCTTCAAGGCGTCGGCTATGGTCTCGCCGCGGCGGCGCAGCCCGGTCCCTTTCAAACCTACATCATCTCGCAATCACTGGCAAAGGGATGGAGGAAAGCCCTTCCCGCCGCACTGGCGCCGCTGGTCAGTGACGGACCGATCATCGCATTATGTCTGTTCGTGCTAAGCCAGATCCCCGTCTGGTTTCAAAACTTTCTTTATATTGCGGGGGGATTGTTTATTTTATATCTCGCCCATGGCGCATGCAAGGCATGGAAGAACTTTGATGCGAATATTCCCGTCAGTGAATCGGGAACAGGACAAAGCGTCTGGAAAGCGGCGGTGATGAATGCCTTGAGCCCGGGTCCGTATATTTTCTGGAGTCTGGTCACAGGTCCGGTACTGATGCGGGGCTGGCGCGAAACACCCATTCACGGGATCAGTTTTCTGGCAGGATTTTACATCACCCTTATTTCTGGGCTGGGACTCATCGTTCTTGTCTTTGGGGTTGCGCGGGAACTCGGTCCGAAAGTGCGCCGTGCATTGCTGGGAATATCGGCAACCGCTTTATTGTGTTTTGGCCTGTATCAGTTGTGGTTGGGATTATCCTACACTTTGCCCTGAACCGCCCAGACTTCGACAGGGTCCCATCAGCATTTGCCCTGCCAGAAAGATTGGCATTGCGACACCATTGAGATATTGGTCATAATGCAATATCTTTGCGACGCTCACTTTTAAAAAACTGGTGTAATATTATTATTATTCCATCCCTGCGGAGGCGAAGGTGCCCGAATACAAAGGAACCCTGCTCCTAAAACGATCACAAATCGTCATCCACTGGACGAATGGCAAGACAGAAACAATCCCGCTCGTGGAGGAAAAAACACGCATCGGGCGCGGCAGGGCCGGGAACGAGGTTGCGATCCCCGATATCTTCCAATCTGTATCGCGCCAGCATTTGGAGATCCGCCGTGAAAAGGACGGCTATCGCCTGATCGATTTGGGGAGCCGCAATGGGACATTGGTCAACGGCATCCATGTCAAGGATATCTACCTGAAGAACGGGGATGAGATCAGGATCGGGCAGAACGACCAGGGACAGCAGATACACATCGAATTCCAAAAGGGCAGTGAGTCACTGATTAATGAACTCGTCTCGAACGAACAAGCTGTCACCCTGCCGCCTTCCTCGGGTCTGGCAAGCGAATCCCCTTTGGACAAGCCCTATTTCAAAATACGCTGGCAGAATGGCAGGATGAACTATTTCCCCATCGAAAAGGACAGGGTCGTCATCGGCCGCGGCCCCGAGGCAGACCTGCGCATCCCTGAGAATCTGCGTTTCGTATCGAGTCAGCATGCCGAAGTCCTGAAAAAAGAGACGGGATACTTCATCCGAGACCTGAACAGCACGAATGGCACACTTGTCAATAACCAACTTCTCCAGCCTGATCAATATCAGGCCATTGGCAACGAGTCGATCATCCGTATCGGTGATGACAATTACGGCATTTCGGTTGCTCTCACTTTCTACAATCCGGGCGAGTCGGCGGACTCTGTTGCCGGCTTCATGCAGGCCGCACAGGCAACTCAACTCGCGCAGACAAAGATGCTCCTGATCGGTCGGCTTGAGAATTGTGACATCGTTCTGGATTCATCCGAAGTTTCGCGCAGACATGCGGTCATCAGGCAGGTCGGTGAGGCGTATTTCATCGAGGATCTGAACAGCAGTAATGGGACATATGTGAATGATGAGCGCATACAACAACAGATGGAACTGCACGAAGGCGACCTGATCCAGATCAGTACTTTTCGTCTGCTCTTCCAGGGCGGCCTGCTCGTACCCTATCAAAGCAGCGGCATGCGGCTCGATGTGAGCAACCTGACAAAGGATGTGAAAACAAGGAACGGCAAACGCCGCATTCTAGACAACGTTGACCTTTCGATTTTGCCGCGCGAGTTCGTGGCGGTCGTCGGCGGAAGCGGCGCGGGCAAATCCGCTTTGCTCGATGCCTTGATCGGTGTGCGACGCGGCGACGGCGAAGTAAAACTGAACGGGCATGATTTTTACCAGGAATACGAAAGATTCCGTGCGCAACTCGGATACGTGCCTCAATCGGACATCCTGCACACAAGCCTGACAGTTGAAAAAGCGTTGGATTACTCCGCCCGCCTCCGGCTCCCCTCCAGCCTGACTCTCGACGAAAGAAAACGCCGCATCAATGCAGTGCTTGATACGGTCTCCATCAACACCGGGACCATTCGCAAGACGCGCATCTCCGATCTCTCCGGCGAACAACGTAAACGCGTCAGCATCGCGGCGGAACTGCTTGTCGACCCCAAGCTCATCTACCTCGACGAAGCGACATCCGGTCTCGACCCCGGACTTGAGAAGAAGATGATGCACACCCTGCGCCGCATGGCAGATGAAGGACGTACGGTCATCCTCATCACCCATGCCACGGACAACGTCGTGCAGACTGACCATGTCGCTTTCCTTTCGGAAGGCAGGCTGGTCTACTTTGGACCGTCTGAGGAGGCGTTGAAATTCTTCGAAGTGGACGAATTCGCCGACATCTACGAACGCATCGACCACAGAGCCGAAGAGTGGCGTCAGATCTTCGAAGAGAAAAAACCTGAGCAATACAAGAAATATATTCTTTCAAGACAGGCAAACCTGCATGCCGCGTCAAAGCGCGTGTTGCCCAGGGTCAACTTCGGGATCGCGGATTTCTTCCATCAATTGTTCGCGCTCACCCAACGTTCGTTAAGCGTGTTATTCAGTGACCCCGTCACACTCTTCCTGATGTTCCTGCTCTTCCCCGCGATGGCACTGCTACAACTCATCATCGCCAAACCCGATATTTTGACAGGGAATCTCGCCATCCTTGCCGACCCTGTCAACGCGGCGAAGACCATGCTCAAAAGTTATACTCCATTCCCACACACCAATGCCTTCATCTTCCTGATGGGGCTCGAAGCCGTTCTTGCAGGCTTGTTCATCCCGTCAAACGACCTGGTCAAGGAGCGTTCCATCTATCTGCGCGAACGCATGGTGAACCTGAAAGCCCTTCCCTACTTGTTACACAAAATCATCATCTATGGCGCGTTTGTGGCCATTCAAGTCATCCTGTTTCTACTCATCCTTTCCCTCGGCATGGACATTCCCGAAAAGGGTTTATATCTCAACGGCCACGTTGAATTATTCGTCACGTTGTATCTCACGATAATGACAGGCATCAGTTTCGGTCTCATCATTTCGGCAGTCAGCAGATCCACCGAAATGGCGACTTACCTCCTCACAATAATATTGTTCTTCCAGTTCTTCTTTGCTGGCGCGGTGATTGACCTGCGTGGCAACAAGCTCGAGCCATTATCGTATCTTTCGACGACTCGCTGGTCATCGACCGCGTTGGGCGTGACAATTGGCATGGACAAGATCGCCGAAAGCACAATCTTATGTAACGAAGTTCCTGAAAATCCGCCCGACCCTAACAACGCGCTTAAAACAGCCTGTTTCCATTACCCCAACGCAAAAGACGACTTGCGGCTGAACTACGATGACAGCCAATTGCTGAAATCGTGGGCTGTCCTGATCGGCATGTCGCTTCTTTTCTTGACCGTTACCTGGTTCCTGGTCCGACGCGTGGATTCCACCTGAGAGTCCCATCGTCATTGCAGCCTTCGGGAAGCAATCTCATTCTTTGTTGGAGATTGCTTCGTTCCTTTCAGTCGCTCGCAATGACAGATCTCATAATCCCCATTGTTTCCTCCACGATCGCCTGTGCCTTATCCTGACTCATATCGGCATCGAGATAAATAAAATCCCAGAATAACTGCTTGTTGAAATATTGCGCCTGCGATGCCAATTTGGGTCCAAATTCATAGGCAGATACAAACACATGCACACCCAATACCTTTATCCTCCCGTATCTGGCTTGCACAGGGCAAACCCCATTGTAGCTCAGTGCACTCGCACATAGACGGAAAGCCTTCCACCCGGTCACCATCTTCATCAAGGGTTCAGCCATCCCAACGGCAACAAAATTATCGCCCGCTTTGAGCGACGCGTGGATCTTCTGGTGCAAATCGCGTGCAAGTGACCAAAAGGCGACCCCGCCCTCCACATTGACCGTGTATCGCATCATCGAAACATACAAGCCAAGGTTCTCGGCGTGTAATGGCGGCTCCACATGTGGGCGCAGATCCACAAAGGAGAATGTGCGCATGGGAAGTTTTTTGCCAGCATACAGATGTCGGTTGACAGAGAGCAACAATGCGGCGTTCAACGCACTGTCGAGAGTCATCCCTTCCTTGCGGGCACGTTGTGCAAACGGCTCGACCAGGTCTTCAGGCAGTTGAATGGGAAGAATGTATCCACGGGCAGGTCTTTTGTGGAGAGGCGGAATCCGTTTACTGCGGGTTTGCATGCGATAAACAATCTCATCCCCTATTTGCGCCAGGACATATCGCAAAGTGTGGAGAGTTAACCTCCATCCCTTGAAGGCGGCAGGGAATCGGGCTTCAAGCGGAGGTGCAGGAGGAAGTTCGGAAACAGAAATAGGCATCCCGTCCGCGAGGGAAGCGCAGATCGTCATCAACTCATGCAGTAAATGGCTGGTGGACGCGGCGTCCGCGATGATGTGGGAGAGCGTGAAGATAATCTCCGCACGAGGCTGGGACTCGCTATATAAATATGTGCAACGGAACATGAGGCCGGTGATCGCATCGATCCGATTGGCGAGTTCCACTTCCACGACCTGACGCCAATGGTCATTATTCCAGCGCGGCAGGTTGCGGAACGGAAGCGGAGGCTCAACCAGGGTTGCGAAATAATGCTGTCCCTTCTCGTGCATGAGACTCGCAGACAGGAACGGATGCCGCTTCTGTAACAAAGTTAACGATTTTCGGACGACATGAGAGGGAGGCGCATCTTCAAGCCGAAGTACGCCAATGATATGGAACGGCGCGTATCGATCTGTAAAGACCTGTGCGCGCTCGAAGATGCCGAGATCACGTTTCATTATAATCAACCGGACAAGAAGGTTTGGAGGTCCTGTTCGATTTCAGGATTCCGCCGCCTGCGCTTTGTGAGCAATCTCCAGCTCACGGGGCACGCCCATTTTCTCAAAGATTTGAATCGCGCGCTCATAGTGATTTTTGCTTTCGGCTGGATCATCCTTCAAAGCAGCGCCCAATTTCACACGGATCAATCCCTCCTCGTAGGGCAGGTTATATTTTTGAGCGGATTCAAGACCCTTCCGCCACAATCTTATTGCCGCCTTTGGCTTGCCCGTCAGCCAGGCGTACCAACCTTGATAATAAGCAAGATATGGTTGTCCGATCGGAAAACGTTTCTTGAAGACAAGCAGAAGCTTGATCGCTTTTTCGACAGATTTTCTATATTCAGTGGCATCCACTTTGTGATTCGGATTTCGAAGGGTTTTTTCCAACAGCCCAAAATATACCTCCGAGATCGCGGCAAACCCCACATCCAGAGAATAAACCGTCGGGCGGAGATTCGCGGCCAGATCCAGAACCCTGCCTGCAAAAGCGAGCGCCTTTTCGGTTTCACCAAGGTGATAATATGCCAGGGCAAGTTGTGCGTTCGTATTGATGGAGGACGCAAAGTTGGGCAGTTCATCCAGGATCTGGAGCGCCTCCTCCAACAGTGGGATTGCATCTGCTTCTTTCCCCAGCCGGATGCTGTTCGCTGCGACCCCAAACAGCGCCCAGCACTGCTGGAGAGGATTTAACCTCTTGCGCGCATCATCAAGCAGTATATTCTGGATATTCAACGCGTAGCGGACATTCCCTGATATGAGCGCGCTTTCACCAAGAAGCACAGCCGAATCACCCCACTGGCGATAATCGCCCAATTTCTCGCAAATCGCTTTGGCTTCCGTTCCTCTTGCCCGCACTTCATCCCACTTTCCGACTGTGATCTGATAAACACATGTCACCACATTCACCGTAATCAGGTTCGAGGGCTGGTTCACTTTTTCTGCCACAGCAATTCCGCGCTCCACATACATCTCGGCAAGTTTGTGCAATTGCATGAGGCCAGCCAATACAGCCGTGCTCGAATATGCAATCGCCAATTCCGGCGATGTCCCCGCCTTCTCCGCTTCATTGAGGAAGCGCAACGCCACATAGATGATGGGGAGTGTTTCGTTCGAATAAAAATAAACACGCGACATCAACTCATATAAATGCGCCACCTCCAATGCCACATCCCTCTCCTGCCCCTTGGCTGAATCAATGTAACGCGATGGGAAATAACGATGGAGGCCCTGACGGATGATCTGAGGGAACAGGCCCAAAGCCAGCCGAACTCTCGAACCAGGGATGGGGCTTTCCAAAAGTTTCAGGGCCTCTCGAACGTGTTTGTCGCAGTCGGGCAGAGAGCCAAGCCCATAATACGCAAGGCCCAACCGGCCATGCCAATGCGCCCTGCGAAGCTGATGGCGGCGGGTAACATCCTTGTTTCCCGGCTTGTGTATTTTCGAGGCCAGTCCCAATGCCTGGGTAAAGAACTGGATTGCCTCTGCATTGGCGTAGTTTTGCATTGCCTGTTCACCAGCCATTTCCAGGTATTCAACCGCCTTCACGATGGCAGGTTCGTTCCCACCTGCATCGGGCGTCTCTGCGGCTTGCGTCCAGTGATGTGCAAGCAATGTAAAATAGGGTTCCAGATTGTCCGAATGGGTTTGTTCGATCCATTCCGCCACAGCCTGGTGTAACTGCCTGCGCTGGGAATACAACATCAGGTTGTATGCCACCTCCTGTGTAACAGCATGTTTGAAGATGTAAGCCAGGTCCGGCGCCTCGGATTCGATCAAGGTCAAGCTCAGGCGGGTCAATGATTCCAGGAATTTTGGGAGCGAAGGTTTGTCCGCTTCGATGGGGTGCACCGCCTGAAGCAGTCGGAAGGCGAAAATGCGTCCGATCACGCTGGCCACCTTGAGCGTCAACTGTTGGGAGGGATCAAGACTGTCAATGCGATTCGTTATGGCGGCTTGAAGCGTATCAGGCAGGGTCAGGTCTTCGAAATTCAAAAAGCGGGAATGCACCTTGCATTCCTGGTTCTCGATAAACAAAACGCCGGATTCACGCAATGAATATGCCAGTTCCTCGGCAAAGAAGGGATGCCCCTCCGATTTCTCGCGGATCAAACGTCCGATCATTTGTGGGATGGCCTTGACACCCAGACGCTGACAAACCAGCGCCTCGACGTCATCGAGCATCATCGCTTCCAGTTTGACAAAGCGTGCATCAGGGTGGTCCAATAACTGTTTGAATTGCACAGGCACCGGGTCAGACAACGGACGCGTGTTCAAGGCAAGGAAGATTGGGCGCACTTTCTGTTGCACATCCACAAGCAATGCCCAAGATGCGGAGTCGAACCAGTGCAAGTCCTCCAGCACGATCAACAGGGACGTATGGCCTGCGGCGTGGGAAAGCACGCGCGTTAAAACTTCACGGATATTACTGCTTCGTATCTCGCCCGTCATGGCAGAGGTCAATTCATTATCGGGGACATGCATCGGCAGGATCACATCGAGCAGTGGATAATAACGGACAAGATCCGGGTCGATCTCCTGAAGTTTCGATAGCACTTTATGCCGGATCAAATCACGCTCCTCGTCCACCGAGGCCGCCTTGCCTGCCAGTTCGTCAATATCAAAGATATTGTAAAAAATGGGACGCCACGCGTGGTATGAGTTCGTCCTCTCGATGGGGTCGCCGCCGCCGGTAAACATGTGCACGTGCAAGGTCCCTGCCTGACGTACAAGGTCCTCAAAGAGGCGTGACTTGCCAATGCCAGCCTCACCTTGAAGAATCAACGTCTGATGCTCCGCGCCGCGCGAAAGTTCCTGCAACGCGTTGGCGAGCATGGCCTTTTCCTCCTGACGCCCGATCAACTCCGTTTTGAGACGGATGATACTCTTCTTCAGGTCGACGGGATGAAAAACCTCAACCGGTTCAACCCGACCTTTGATCCGCTGAGGCGGAAGCGGCTCGAATTCAACCGCATCCTTAGCCGCGTCGAACGTGAACCGGTCACACAGGATCGGGACGCCATATTTTTCAATCAACTCATCCTGCCTGGCAGATGCCCCCATCAACCGCGCAGAAAGATTAACGGCATTACCTATGATTGTGTATTCGCGGCGCGAATCATTGCCGATGGAGCCGCAGAAGATGCGGCCCGTAGTAATGCCGATATAACTGCGCACCTTCACACTCGCCAATTCCTTGCGGATCATTAAAGCAGCCTGGACTCCACGCGCCGGGTCATCTTCATGCGCAAACGGTGGCAACCCCAGCGCGGCAACGAGAGTGATGCCCTTGTCATCCACGCTTATTTTGTTGATGCTCCCCTCATAGCGGTATACAGAGCGCTGGATCAGGCGCGCCAGGTTTTGCGCCTCCGCCAATTCCGTCTTCTGATCGATCTCCGGCAGGTTGATGAAGAGGACGGTCACGCGCCTTAATTCGGCGATCCAGCTGCTTTGACCAGCGGTCAGGCGGTTGATGATTGCACCCGGTATGTAAGGACGCAACGAACTTTCTGCGCCATTGGGAATGACGGGTTTATCAGGTGTTTTGAATATCGAGGAGGGTTTGTTCAAGCTTTTCAGTCGTCCACCCTGTGCGATGGCATCCTTGAGCTCGAACTCGACCACATCGGCATGACAATCGTTGCGGATCAACCTCCATGCCGACGGAGTCACGAGGATCTCATCCGCCTTTACCAGGTTGTTGGCAATGCCTACTTCAATTAATGGGTTGCCAGTGAGCAGGAACTCCCAACGGTTGAACACCCCGCCAACATGCGCGGTGGTGATACTGCCGGTGCTTATGGCGAGCTTGAGATACAGGTTCGCATTTTCCACCTTATAGTTGGAGAGTCGTTCGCGGATCTCGAGCGCGCATTCCGCGGCGCGCATTGTCCATTGCCATTGATCGGCTCTCGAAATAGTATCAACCGCCCCGTCGTCTGAAACGATGTTCCAAACCGCGATGACCGCGTCACCGGCAAACTTGACCACGTCACCGCCGTATTGATGGACGATGTCAATGAGCTGCCCGAAGTATTCATTGAGAATGTTGGCGATGTTCTCGACCCCGGCGGGACCCGCCTCAGCGAGGCTTTCAGTCAGGCGCGTGAAGCCGGAGATGTCGGCAAAAAGAACCGCCGCTTGAATCTCCTCCGCCACAGGCGATTCAATCGGGGAGGGGTCTGCGACGACTCGTTTTTGGATAAGTTTGGGGACATAACTGGCAAGAACCTCTACCAGCGCCGGGTTGGTCATGTATGAATGGGCTCCATCTCAAGTTGACGAATTGACATTCAATATGATACCCCATTCCCCCGTTCTATGGGAGGGAAACAGGTGACATACACGAGGAAAACAGGCAATACCCATACCGGTACAGATGTAACGGAGAGTCAAGGAGCCAGTGAGATGTCACTGGCTGTGAAAGCGACCGGGCATTACAGACCGTGAACGGCGTGACCACCAACTACGTGTTAGACTTAGTCTACCCTCTAACCCAGGTCTTGTCCGATGAGACAAATACCCACCTCTACGGCATGGATTGCATTACTCAAATGTGCTTTTTACAAGTTAAAAGGTGCCCAATTTATTATCGAAAAGGAGCCCGTTTTTGTCCTGCCCCGCTGGCAGCCCCAAAGCGAAAAACCAAAACACGAGTCGTTCGGCACGTTCACCTTGTGATCGTTGGCGGAAGCGATGGCACTCGCCGAGCAATTCAATGATGGGCGCATGATAAGTGAGGCGATCAAGTAAAGCCGCAGTCAGATGCTCATCGCCAAAGACCTGTACCCAATCGGCAAATTTGAGATTGGTGGTGAGAAAGTTTGTCTGGCAACATGCCCTTTATAGAAAAGGGCATGTTGCTTTTAATTATTGGTTGTCATTCGAATGCGTGTTAATTTGTCATCAGTTTCCACCCTAGAACTTGTTATATGACTCGCTCATCTTACGATACTCGATGAACGGTTCGTTGATCTGTTTGACTGCCAGTTCGATCTGGCAGGATTCCTCCAGCGTGGATGACCAGAGGAATGCTTCATCGAGGGTTTGACCTGTCGCAAAACTGCCATGTCCGCGCAACATGATGATCTTATAGTTCTTGAGCGCGTCGGCAACTTTGTTCGCCATTTCAGGTGTGCCTGACGCAAACTCCTCTGTCACAACCGGGATCTTTTTTAACAGATACGAAGCTTCGTTGTCAATCGGAACGAGTTCGTCACGCGAGAGCGAGAAGGCAATCGCAGTACGCGGGTGACAGTGGCAGATCGCCAGAGCAGGCGTGTTCAAGTAAACAGCGCGATGAACCAATAACTCCGTGGAGGCGAGCGCCACACCGCTGTCATTTTTATCGAGGCGGGTTTCGATCAGGTCGTGCGGCTTGAGTTGTCCCAGCATCGCGCCGCGACGTTTGATGACGAGTCGGTCACCCAAGCGGACACTCAAGTTACCGCCATGCGACGAGATCATGTTTGAAATATAAAGATCGCGGCCAATGTCGCGAAACATTTCGTAGATACGCGGGTCAATCATAAAGCCTCCAATCCAAGTTCTTCCAGTTTCTTCCTTGTCGGCACGCCGTTCTCATCCCAGCCGCGGCCTCGATAGTATTCCTTGAGCATGGGTTCGAGTTGAACCACCCAGCCCTTCGACGGACCGTCCACGGGCGCGTCGTTTAGCAGGCGCGGCGGAAGCGTATCATCCTTACGGCCGAAACCTTCTCGCAGGTTATACAATTTTTCCAAGTTCCAGACGCGCTCACCAACTTTGATCATATCGCCCGTTGGATACTGGATTCCTGTCACAGCCGAAAGGACGCGCGCGAAGTATTCGTCCGCCACGCCCATGTTGGTGAATTTGCAGACGATAAGCGAGTCAATGGCGGCGTTGGAATTCTGGTGCAGGATCACAAAACTGGATTTGCCCTGCACTTGAAATCGGTCAATCAATTTGGGCAAGCCAAGCACTTCCGGTCCCACCATGTTGCCGCGCATGTGACATCCGCCGCGATTGGACGTAGCATACAGCAGGCCCTGTCCCTGCATGCCGCGCGGATCATAGGCGGGTATTTCCATCCCTTTGGCAGACATGGACAGTTCTGGATGTTTATATTTGGTCGCTAAACGGAGGCTGCCATCGGTCAGGTCCGAGCCGATATCGCGGCGGTAAGCCATCGCTTCAAGCGTGGGAGCAAGCCGGTCGGCGCGTCCGAAGCGTAGGTCTGAATCCATGTATCCCTTTTCGCTGAGTTCCATCGCGCAGGCAATCGTCGAACCGGCGGAGATCGTATCAAAACCGAGGTCGTTGCACAGCGTATTCGCCTCGATGATCGCAGGCAGATCGTCAATGCCGCACTGCGCGCCGAACGCCCAGGTGGATTCAAATTCTGGTCCTTCCCCTTCAACCTTTTCTGTTTTGCTTATGCGCGTGCAGCCGATGGGACATGCCCAACATGACGCATTCTTGACAAGATATTTCTCGGTCAACTCCTCCCCTGAAATTGCCTCCGCGCCCTCGAATTGAGTCTGCTGATGATTGCGCGTGGCGAGCGCGCCGACGGTGTTCATAATGTTCATCAACACAACCGTGCCAAATTCGGGAAGCGCCTGGCTGGTGAGCGGACTCGCCGCCAGCAGTTTGCGTGTTTCATAAAGCAGGAACTTGAAGCGATCGGGGTCGTTGATCTCAGGCCGTTCCCCGCCCTCGATGACGATGGCTTTAAGATTCTTCGATCCCATCACCGCGCCCGGACCGCCGCGCGCCAGCGCGCGCGCATGGTCATTCATAATCGCCGCAATGCGGCTCAGGTTCTCGCCCGCAGGTCCGATGCACAACACGTTTCGTTTGTTGTTGTTCTGGCCGAGTTTTTCCGTCAGTGCAAAGACGCGCATCCCCCACAATTCGCTTGCATCATGAAATGTAATCACATCGTTTTTGATCTCGATCCAGACAGGCATCTCGGACTTGCCGCGCACGATCATCACATCGTAGCCAGCCTTCTTGAACTGCATTCCCCAGTATCCGCCGGAGTTCGCGTCCAGCACGGTTCCCGTCAGCGGGCTTTTCGTCGTCACTGAAAAACGATTGCTTGTCTGGTAGCCCGTCGCGGTCAGCGGGCCATTCGTAAAGATCAAAACATTTTCGGGCGAAAGCGGACCCACCTCAGGGCCGACCAAATCCCACAATAAACGCGCGCCCAGTCCACGCCCGCCGATAAACAGGCGCGCCATTTCCATATCCAGTGGGTAAATTTTGCAAGTTTTGTTATTGAGGTCAATATCTAAAATTTTTTCAGACCAACCACTCATCATCTTCTCCTTAGCCGCCAGCGATGGGCGGGAAAATAACTACAACATCCTGCTCACTTCTTGTCTAATTTTTCATGCACCAATACCAATCAAGATTGAAAATTACAATGAGAACAATCTACATGCGAGAATGATAAAACGACCATCGCCCCAATCCTTCTTCGATGGCAACGATCATGAAGATGGGAATGTTTTGCCAGTCAGCATGCAAAGATGGAAGAAGGCCCATGATAGTCAACGCAATTCCAATGAGAATAAAACTGACGCGGGTTCTTTGATATATGCAGTCGGAAGATCGTTTACGCAGCAGTGCGAGTTGCATAAACAATAAAGCCAGGAAAAAACCGCCGATGACCATCCGGAAAAGCGGAGGGACTTGAATTGCAGTCATTTTCGATTCGTATGATAGCAGAGGCGCCATAGCAGAAACGCCAAGCAACAACGCACTGACCAGGAAACCTGCATTCGTCCGCCATGTATTCCAACCCGGCGCGGCTGGGATGCGGTAAACCTGCGACATGCTATGGACCAACCCGAGTCCAAATGTGGAAGTCAACGCCATCCATTCAAGAGTATTGCGCTGCCAGAACACACCCTCCAGAGTGGTAATCAGCCAACCCAGTCCAAAGAGACCGGCAAACAGGATCTCCCGGCTCAACCAAGACCGGCGCAGGTTGCCAGGCACTCGCCATGCATTTTTCTTTGTGCCAAGGTGGGCAAAAGAGGCAAACATGCCCGCACCCAGGCTTATTCCAATAGTGAGGGATGGGATCAGCTGTAAGATTGGAGTGCCATGCACAGCAAGAGCCCATAACGGAGGGAATATCCATGACATCGCCCAGAATCCACCCACAGCCAACTGACCCAGCAAAGTAAACAGAATCAACGGTATATCCTCCCAAGCCGAGGGAATGAGAGGCTGGATCTCTTCGAGATTTGCCACGGATTTCTGCTCGGTTCTGCTCATCGCGGCATGCGGCTGGATCGCAAGACGCGGTTGCGTGTGTGAATATACCGGCAAGGGAAAGGGATGCGCTTCCGGAGGAATGTCCCACAAGGCAAGCCCCCGTTCAGTTTTAGCCTCTCCACAATCAAGCACTCGCATTGGACAAGCCGCTACACATGCGGGAGGCAATCCCTGCTCAAGATGATCGAGACAGAAATCACATTTGGTCATATGGCCGGCATCCGGGTTATATTGAGGCGCGCCATATGGACATGCCCAGGCACAATAGCCACATCCCACGCATTTTGAAGTATCCAGGAACACGATGCCATTCTCGTGAATGACATATGCATCCACGGGACAAACCCCGGCACACTTGGGATGAATGCAGTGATTGCAGGATATGGACAGGTTATATGCAAAGACAGTGTTATTCCACACTTCACCGGTCTTTTGCCACGCGCCTCCAGAGACCTCGACCACGCGTCGCCAAAGCACCCCCACTGGAAGATTGTTCTTGTCCTTGCAAGCCGCCTGACAGGCTTTACAACCGGAACAAAACCGCGCATCGAAAGAGAAGGTGTATTGCATGGTCATGCATCCATCGCCTTCTCGACTTGCACCATGATCGTATGCTGGGCTGTGCCGTAGGCAAACGGCGTCCAGTGATGAGATGTCAATACATTGACACAGCCTCCGCGATCCACGCCGTTTTCATCTGGCTCATACCAAGCACCCTGCGGGATGTCCACGACGCCCGGCAGGATGCGCGGCGTGACACGGCACGGCAGGACGAGGGCTCCGCGTCCGTTATAGACCTTGACCTGATCGCCATCCTCGATTTTTCGCGACGCCGCATCAATCGGATTGATGAACACGCGCTGGGGAAACGCCTCCTCCAGCCAGTCATTGTTATCGTGCGTGGAGTGGACGCGACGCAGAGTATGATGTCCGATGGCTTGCAATGGGTAGATGTCATTGCGAGACGCCGCAGGCGGCAAAGCAATCTCTTCGCGAGTTGGAGATTGCTTCAGGCTGTCGTCCTCGCAATGACCCGGAAATGGACTCTCCCATTCCTGAATATATTTCGGAATAGCAGGAATCTCTTCTGGGTTGTTCAAGTCGAAGAGTTGCTTCGAGAAAATTTCAATCTTGCCAGAAGGTGTCTTGAGCGGATATTTCTCCGGGTCACGCCGAAAATCCTCGAAGGCGATGGCTGGCTTAATCGCCGGGCGCGTCCATGCGCCGAGATTCTTTTCAATGAATTCGTCCAGTGATGGTAATTCAGGGAAACGCAAACGGCGGAATTCGTTCAAACAGAATTCAACCCATTCCTTTTCATCGCGCCCCTCAGTAAACGCTTCACCGATTCCGAGCCGCTCCGCCAGTTCAGCACAAATACGGTAATCCGATTTGCTTTCTCCCAAAGGCTCGACCAGCTTGGGCTGAAGGACGACTTCATCTCCGTATTTCCATCCATCTTCCACACCCCAGGTTTCGAATTGCGTGCAGGCCGGCAGGACGATGTCCGCAAAACGCGCTGTGGGGGTTAGAAAATTATCCTGTACAACAATAAACTCCACTTTGGATTCGTCGCGCAAAATTTCTGTCGTGCGGTTTATATCAGCGTGTTGGTTGATCAAACAATTGGTCGCCACGGCATAGATCAGCTTGATATCATTATCGAGTTGTTCGGCGCCGCGAATGCCGTCAGCCTGGGTCATGCTTTTTCCGCGAAGGCAGGCTTCGGTCCAGAGAAAGACCGGAATGCTGGCTCTGACAGGATTCTCTCCGGTCGGGAACACAGTCCATAAGCTGCCGCCATCCGGGGCCTGTAATCCCAATCCGCTTGCCCAGCCGCCAGGCACACCAACGTTGCCTGTGATCGCCGCCAGCACACATCCAGCCCGCACCACCTGCTCGCCATAGGCGCGGCGTTGCATGCCATAACCCTGATAAAGAACGGATGGTTTGATGGTGGCATATTCCCACGCAATGCGGGCGATGGTTTCGGCAGGGACCGCGGTGATGGCTTCTGCCCACTGCGGAGTCTTTGGGATCCCATCGCGGATGCCGAGAATGTAATCGCTGTAACTCTCCGCGCCTTCGACAGGCATCTGGCTCGAATCGAAACCGACACAATGTGTGCGGACGAATTCAGCGTCATGGAGATGCTCGGTCAGCATCACATATGCCATGGCGTTCATCATCGCTGTGTCGGTACCGGGACGAATGGGGATCCATTCATCAGCAAGCGCCGCCGCGCTCAAGGAGTGGCGCGGGTCGATGCAAATCACTTGCGCGCCAGCCTGACGCGCAAGTTTGATAAAGTAATCGCTGTTCGTGCCATCGCGCATCTCAGCCGGGTTCCACCCCCACATGATGATGTATTTGGCGTTCAACCAATCCTGGCGCTGGTTGCCGGTCACAAGCGTGCCATAGACAGTGGGCGTTGCAAGGTTGGTCGCCGCCCATGAATACGAGTTGTAAATTCCCAAACAGCCGCCATACAGATTCATCAATCGTCGCGCGACGTGTGAACCGTTCAGTTGATTGTAGGAGCCGGTACCATAGGGAACAAATAATGCGGATGACCCGTACTCGCGCTTGATCCTCTCCATTTGGGATGCAACCGTATCGAGTGCTTCCTCCCACAAAATGGGACGGAACTCTCCGCCCCCGCGCCTGCCGACTCTTTTCAGAGGCTTTGTCAACCGGTCGGGGTGATACTGACGGCGCAGATATGAACGCCCGCGCACACAGGCACGCAATTGAGGCGCGGCAACCGTATCAGGCCGATCATCTGTTTCCAAATGCACAATGCGATCATCACGGACATGCGCGATCAACAGGCAGCGTCCCCCGCAGTTGTGAGCGGGACAACCGACGCGGATTCGTTGTTCAGGGATTGCAGGAGGCTTTGAGGTCCGCATGATTCCAGTGTACGAAGTTCATGGCGCGGAAGGAAGTGATGGAGGTCATGGATTTACTCTGACAATTCCTTCACCTGCACCATCGGATTCCACTCTGCCACACAAAAGGGACTGGCTCGAAACGCCAGTCCCTTTTGATTCTTATGGTGTGGGTGTTGGGGTTATTTCTGTCGCCCCCGCTGTTTCTTCCACCGGGATAATCTTTCCGGCAAAGATCAGGGGTCCCTTGTCCGGCACATCCGCGGTGCGACCTAATGGCATGATGGGACGGTTGACCTGTGAGACGCCGTCCGGTGCGTAAAGCATCTGGTAGAGCAGAGACTCTTCCCAAACGCCTCCGCCAAGGATATCCTTGCCTTTCGGCTCACCGTTGGCGCGTCCCGAACCTGCAAGAATCCCGGCGTAACTGCTCAAGTCCATGTTCTGAAGGGCAAGCGCCAGATTCGACTGATGACAGGAGGAGCAGGACAGTGAACCGGGATACCACAAATTGGACTCAAGGAACAACGGTTGCACGTCCCTGCCAAAGACCACTTCGCAAGCCTGCCCATTGACATCCGTGAATGAAAACTTTTCAGTTTCAGGGACACCTGCCGAAACCCACGCCCCAATTAGATCCACCGCCGCAATCTGGCACTTGTTGAATACGGCTGATTCATCGCCCGCGCTTTGAACAGGCAAAGTGGCTGGTATGAGGGTTGGGATTGGTGTGCGATCCACCAGAGGGGCGCCGCGATTACAGGTGAAGGTAAACCCGCATGAGGAAATATATATGATGCTGAACCACAATCCCAGCATTAGAAAGAACCCGATCAGGGTCCCGTAAATCATTTTTCGAACGTCATTCATGGATTGCTCCTCCCCTATTGCGCTGCTTTAAGTGTGCGGATAAAGTTGACGACATCCCAGCGTTCGCGGACGGTCAGGTTCTCGTTGAGTGCAGGCATACGATCCGTCACGCCGTTGGTAACGGTCAGGAACAGTGCGCCATCGCTTTTGTCCTGTACAACCGCCAGTGTCAGGTCGGCAGGTTTAAAGTTCACCAGGAACGGGGCAATTGGCCCGTTCCCTTCGCCGCCGGGACCGTGGCACATCTGGCAATGGATGGAGAACAGTTGCGCGCCGCGTGCAATGGATATCTCATCCACCGGGACTGGGTTTTCGGGCGCGCCCAGGTTTGGGATGGAAACAGGCCCCTCGACCGGAATCGAGCGTTCGGGAATGGGACGCGGGTTTTCCATCGGGCGAAAGGATGGCTGTATCTCCATAAAGGAGGGCCACTCTATTTTGATGACATCATATGTGAACAGCATCATGATGGCGGTCAAAACGCCAAGTGTACCAAGCACAACAAACAATTGTTTGAAAAGCCTCATAGGTGTTGTGCCTCCGTATATTGCACCGACTCAGCGCCCAGTTTTTTCAGGACATCCGTGACTTTTTTCTCATCGGGCGGCGGGCATTCGATCAGGATGGCGATCTTGCCGTCGCTGACCTCCGGCACGTACTTCATCGGACGATAGGACGGGAAATAACTATCCAGGAACACGCCTAAAAAAGTGGACAGCAACATGCCGAGCATGGTCATCTCAAATATCACGATCACCGCCGGCGGAACCGGGGCAAAGGGTTGTCCCCCCACCTCGATCGTATACATGTTCGGTGTAATGAACGCCAGGAAAACCCCCACCGCGAAACCGGCAACCGCACCGCCCATCGCAAGCCGCGGAACATTCGTCCATTGGCTGGGGCGTCCCAGCATGGCTTCAGTGACGGGGATTCCAGAGATGACGTTCATGCAATCATCATGAACGCCCAGGAGGCGAAGCTGCTCGATGGCATCAGCGGCGGGATTGATATCCGAAAAGACCGCCAGTATGGATTTTTCTTCAGCCATAATCTTGACTCCTATTCCAATTCGCTGACCGTCACGACCGTCTCGCGTCCATATTTGCGGACCGAGTGCGCCATCTGACCCTCCTGCACCTCCCAAACCGGGATGAGCGGGATCAATTTGGACGCCGCCATGTACAGCAGTATAAAGAATGCCAGTGTGCCAATGCCAAGCGGCACCTCGATGCCGGGCATGTACATCCGCCATGTGAACGGCATGCGGTTGATGGTCAACGAGATCGGGATGATGATGTAACGCTCGAACCACATGCCCACGTTGATCAACATTCCCACGATGAAGAGCAGCCACGGTGTGGAGCGCCATTTCTTGTTCCATAAAACGCCCCATGGAATGACAATATTGAAGATCAGCATGGCAAACCACATCCACCCCATGGGACCGGCTTCGTGGAAATGGAGCAGTGTCCTTGTCCACTTGTCGCCGCCATACCACTGCACAATGTAATCATTGAAGAAGAAGTACGCCCAACTCATCGAGATGATCAGCATGAGCTTGCCAATGGCTTCAAAATGTTCGGGGCGGATGAAGTACTTCATATTTTTCATTGTGCCACGCACAACAGCAAGCACCATGACAACCGCACCCATGCCCGAATGCAAAGCACCTATGATGAAGTATGGACCGAAGATTGTGGAACT
This sequence comes from Anaerolineales bacterium, assembly GCA_035466615.1. Lineage (GTDB taxonomy): Bacteria > Chloroflexota > Anaerolineae > Anaerolineales > Villigracilaceae > Defluviilinea. The sequence goes on from DATIUT010000132.1 coordinate 21,350, forward strand.
CCAGCCGGGGCGGGTTGCCATGGCAAAATCCCAGGAAACGATGGTATGAACAGAGAACATGACCGGGATGATCGCGAAGGCAAAGATGTTCAATGCGTTGCGCAGATGCACCCATTCGCCTTCGGTGCCACGGAAACCCAACGCCAGAATTCTATAGAAGGTCTTACGCCAGCCGGTGGAACGGTCGCGCGCCATGGCAAGGTCCGGGATAAGCGGCAGGAAGAGGTACATCGTGGAGGAAAGCAGGTAGGTGGTGATCGCCAGCAGGTCCCAGGAAAGAGGCGAATGGAAATTAGGCCAGAGTTCGCGCTGGTTGGGGATGGGCATGAGCCAGTAGGAAAGCCATACGCGTCCCATGTGCATGAAAATACTGAAACCAGCCTGCACCAGCCCAAAGGTGGTCATCAATTCAGCCGCGCGCGTGAATGGACGGCGGAACTCCGCCTTGAACACACGCAGGATGGCAGAGATGAATGTCCCTGCGTGACTGATGCCGATCCAGAAAACGGTGTTGACCAGGAAGATACCCCAATAGGACGGACGGTTGACGCCTGCAATACCCAGACCTTCCAGGATCATCTTGCCCCATGAATAGACGATGCCCCATGCCACAAGGGCGGCAAGGATGGCGAAGACCACCCAGAACTTCCACGAGGTGGTGTGCATTGATTCCATTACCATTGCATTCATCTCGCCGCGCGGCATGGGGTCGAGCATCAGGTGCTGTTCGCGAAGGTGCTCCTCGTGCGATTTATGAGTATGGTCTGTATGTTTTTTATTATCAGCCATTGTTACCCTCCCTTGAGATAGGTCACACGTGGAAATGTGCCCAATTCCTCAAGATGATGTTCAGCGCGGGGCGAGCGTGCCAGTTGGACAATCAGACTTTCAGGGTGATCAATGCGACCGAAGGTGATCGCGTTCGCGGGACAGGCTTGTGCGCATGCGGTGGTAAATTCACCGTCTTCGACTTCGCGTCCCTCGGACTTCGCCTGATCTTGTGCCTTGTGGATGCGCTGGATGCAGAACGTACACTTCTCCATCACACCGCGTCGGCGGACGGTGACATCCGGGTTGAACTGGTTGGCAAGAATGGTAATCTCAGGACGGAGACGGCTATCCTGATAGTCACGCCAGTTGAACGAACGCACCTGATATGGACAGTTGTTCGCACAGTATCGTGTGCCCACGCAACGGTTATAGACTTGCAGGTTGATTTTCTCAGCCTGGCTTTGCACTGTGGCAAACGCGGGGCAGACCGGCTCACAGGGGGCATGTCCACATTGCTGGCAGAGCATGGGCTGGTAATCGGTCATCTTTACTTCAGGATATTCCCCCTCCCAGAAGCGCTCGGTGCGGATCCAATGCATCGAGCGACCATAACCCGCGTCCTCCTCGCCAACATAAGGCACATTGTTCTCCATGGCACACGCGGCAACACAAGCCTGACAGCCCGTGCAAATATCCATGTCAATGACCATGCCCCACTTGCCGGATTCTTCCTCAGCCATCTTAACTTCAGGAATTTTCAATTCAGTCGTCATGATTAATGCTCCTCACCAAGTCCTTCGCCATACACGCCGATGCGGCTCTCCAGGCGGGACAAAACCTGCTTCCTGCCAGTCTTCCTGATTTCGACCTTCATGCCCGCGAACGCAAGATCGCCCGCTTCATTCAAGTGGACTCCCAAAACATCCGCGGGATTTGCTCCACGCCCAGCCGCAAACCGACCATAAACAGTGTGCCCCTGCCCGAATGGCATGGCGATCACATCTGGACGTATGGCTGGATACAAATAAACGGGCGCCTCCACACTCCCGGCCTCGCTCACAATCTCCACAATATCATCGTTCTCGATGTGTAATTCATGCGCGGTTTCAGGATTCATTTCAATCCATGTGTTCCACATGACTGTCGTCGTGGGATCAGGCAATTCCTGCAACCAGGGCTTGTTCGCACCGGCCTCAGCCAATGTCGGCGAGACAAACGGGAGGAAGAAGAATTCTCCCTCGCCTGAGAATTCAGCGACCCCGGGATTCAGTTTTTTACCCAATGCGTTGGAAGCAGGTGGGGTTGATAATGCCGGTGAAGTCCACCACCAGCCGCCATGCTGTTGGAAGCGGGCCGTAAATGAATTGATTTCCGGCGCAAAGAAGGAGCCTTCCTCGCCAACAAGACCCGCCAGTTTGCTTTGCAGGAATGCGACTTCGTCCACAAAAGGCAGGGTTTCAGCGAACTTTCCTCCCGCCAGTTGCGCAGCAGCAAGGAACACATCCACAGTAGAGCGCGTATTGAAGTAGGGGGAGACAACCGGTTGCGCGCCCGAAAGGGCAGGTTGTGACGAAACGACAGCACGCTGATATCCCCACGATTCAAGTCCATGATGGTCGGGGAAGATGTAATCGGACGCAACCGCAGTCTCATCCGGGAATGTGGCAAACGAGATCACTTGCGGAACGGATGCAAGCGCATCCGCAAAACCGAAGTGTGACGGCAACTCGAACACAGGATTGACGCCATGCACGAACAGAACCTTCACGCCACCGCTCTTCATCTTCGCAATGAGGTCCGTCATTTCCTGTGCATTGGCAGGGCGATGATATTCGTCTTGATTCGGAGAGAGCGGGGAAACAAATACACCGCCGGGAAGCCCGAAATTGCCGACCTGGGCATTCAAAGCCAAAACGGATTCTGCAGTGGCAAGTCCATTGCTCTGACCCAACGCCGCACCGCCAGGGATGGCGAGCGGGTGGTGCGTTTCAACGAGTATTTGCGCTATACGCTCAAATGTTTCCAACTTCACGCCGGATTCGGAGGCGACTGCAAGCGGATCAATCAGGGCGAATGCATCCGGGATCACGCCGCCTTTTGCCTCAGCGACAAGTCTGCCAATGGCAAGTGCAACCAAGCCCTCGGTCCCGGGGCGAAGCGGGATCCACTCATCCGCTTTGGAGGCTGTTTGAGACATCCGCGCTTCGAACTGGACGAAATAACCGCGTCTTTCCGGGTTGCCGCGTCGCATGTTTGCAAAACCACGTGTGAATGCAACTGGTGAAAGCCAGGTTTCCAGGAAATTCGCACCGAACGAAAGGACCAGGTCTGCATTGGCAAGGTCGAAGAACGGCATGGAGGATTTACCGAAGAGATTCTCAGCCGCCTTGCTCAAGGTCGCGCGCGCCTCGAACATGCTCAACGCGCCAAAGCGGACCGGGGCGGGCGCGCCGACCGCTTTCGCCAGGTCAGATACGAGGTCAAAGAGATGATCGGGGGCCATGCCCATCAGGAAGGCAATCTCGGATGGGTCGTTGTTTTTCAACGCATCGGAAACGATTTGAATGGCAGCGTCCCAATCCATTGTGTCTTTCGCCAAGGCGGTGATGACACGGCCTTGATTGGTTGGATTTTCCACACGATCCGGGTTGTATAACCCCTGCAATGTCGCCTGTCCCCGCGCGCAGGTTTTGCCGAGGTTGACAGGGTTGTTCGCATTGCCTTCCACTTTGATGGCGCGTCCCTGCATCGTGCGGACGACAAGTCCACAAGCCGCCGCACATTCGCGGCAGGTCGTGGCATAATACGTGCTCAATCCATTATAGGTGTACTCGGGCATCTTCAAGTATGGTTCGCGGTCAACATAACGCGAAGTGGGACCGCAGCCGGTCAAGACCGCGGTGGTCGCCGCGCCTGCCGTGGCCAATTTGAGAAAATCACGCCGGGAAATTTGTTTGCTCATGATTTGTTCCTTTTTTCGCCCGGATTAATAATGACATGTCCCGCAGTCGGTGAGTTTGGTGAGTTTTTCCTCATCATCACCCGCCCTTTGCTTGTGGCATTTCAGACACCAGCCCATGTTCATCACCTGCGGGTTTTCTGCAATTTCGACCTTGCTCATGTCGCCGTGACAATTCTCACAGTTCAAACCCGCGGCAAGGTGAGGGCGATGGTTGTAATGGACGAACTCCGGCACTTTTGCAACGGGCACCCAGACAAAATTCGTGCCATTTGCAATGGCATCACGCATCGGCTTTAACTTATCGCTCGTCTGTGTCTTTGCGACCTGTTGATGACAGCCCCAGCATTTGCTAAGCGTTGGCAGGCCAGAGGAAGGTCCACGTGTGGCGCCGGGGTGACAATACAGGCATTGGACCCCCAATCCCACATGCAGGTTATGCGGGAATTGAATAGGTTGGGGCTTGGGGTTTTGCTGTGTTTGATAAATGCCGAAAGCGGCAAGACTGAACACGGACAACGCCGCGATGACCACGGCAATCCGCCCCATTGGGCTTATCACCCATTCAAACAATTTCTTGATCATGCAAACTCCTCCAGCAATGATGATTCAAAAATCGCACACGGAATTATACTAAATCAAACCTGTTTTATAAGTATTTCCCTTACAAAAAAAACTGCAAAACCAACCTTCCAAAGAACAATGCCTGTAAAATACAAACAACGGACTCGCCCCAACCATCATCAAGGATGCGATCGGGACGAGTTATTAAATGGAACGA
>DATIUT010000133.1:0-3843 GCA_035466615.1 Anaerolineales bacterium
CGACCGGTTGCTGATAAACACGATGACCCCGGTCACATCACGTGGAAATGGAAGGATGACGCGCTCGATAAAAAGATCTGGTATTACGCCAAGGTACTGCGCCGCAAAGCGACCATGATCTCATTAGATGTCGCCCCATACTTTTACGCGCTTTCGGAGAATTATGGTTCACCTGAAGAAGATTACCTGCTTGCTTATGAAGAAGGGCGCATGACCCAGTCTGCGAAACAAGTCTATGAAGCGCTTCTTTTGGAAGGCGCATTGAACACATTGGACCTGCGCCGCGCCGCAAAACTTTTCAACGCAAAAGAGTCGGAATTCAATAAGGCGCTCGAAATTCTGCAAGCCGATTTCAAGATATTGCCCATCGGCGTTTCGGAGGCGGGCGCGTGGAAGTATTCGTTCATCTACGAGATCGTCCCGCGACATTACCCCGAATTACCAGAGCAGGCGCGTAAGATCAGCGAAGGTGAAGCGCGCGCAAAACTCCTGGCGTTGTATTTTGGGTCGGTCGGCGCGGCTCAGGAGCGCGACGCGGCCAAACTGTTCGGGTGGAAAAGAGAACTCGTGACAAGGGTAATTGCCGGTTTGATGAAGAAGCGGGTGCTGGTCGAAGCGGAACACCCCAAACATAAGGGCGTTTGGTACGCACTGTCAAAATTGACTTCAGAGTAGGAGGCGCAGAAATGCGTTAATGGATGCAGTACATCTCCATCCAAAACATCTCCCTGAAACTTAACCGCTCTTTTCCCGTATAATAATATTGGACTTTTTAATACATTCAAAAGGAGAATCCCCATGAAACAAAATCGTTCCAGTCTTGCCCTCGGACTCATCCTGCTCATCATAGGCGGGTGGCTTCTCGTCACGCGCCAGGTTCCTGCCTTGCAGGCATGGATGGAGGACAACTTCACCTGGCCCATGTGGACGATCGGCGCGGGCTTGCTCGTGCTCCTCATCGGCTTGTTCACCAATGCGCCCGGCATGGCAGTTCCCGCCTCGATTATCGCGGGTATCGGCGGTATTTTGTACTACCAGAACCGGACCAGTGATTTTGCCTCCTGGTCATACATGTGGACATTGATCCCCGGTTTCGTCGGTGCAGGCTCAATCCTTGCAGGTCTGCTCGGTGAAAACACCCGCAGAAACCTGGGTCATGGCTTGCGCCTCCTTGTCACCAGTGCAGTCCTTTTCCTCATCTTCGCCACGTTCTTCGGTGGTCTGTCGATTTTGGGTGATTACGGATTGCCGGTCGTTCTCATCCTGCTGGGTGTCTACGTACTCGCGCGCGGGTTTATGCGCGGCGGAAGGAGGGATTCCAATGAGGCGTGACAATACATTTTGGGGAGGCGTACTCATCCTTTTGGGCGCGCTTTTCTTCCTGCAAAAACAAGGAATCATCCCCAGCGTTGTTCCCTATCTTTGGCCGCTTGCCTTGATCCTCTTCGGCGGGTGGTTGATCCTGAGCGTGTACTGGCGGCCCGAATCTTCAGAAAGCGAAAAGTTCGATATTGCATTACGTGATGCAAAAAGTGTGCGATACAGATTCTCACACGGCGCGGGGCAGATCGTTATCCAGGGCGGAGCGCCCACAGGCAAGGCTTTGGTTGGTTCGTCGGCGGCTGGGATGAATGAAAAATCTCATTTGGACGGCGATAAGCTCAACGTCCATGTTGAAGCGGGTGCATCCTTCATCCCATTTGTCGGTCCGCCAGATGGAACCTGGAGGTTCCATCTCACGCAGGATGTGCCGGTCACTTTGAAAGTGGAGACGGGTGCCAGTCAATTGGATATGGATCTCACGAATGTGCTTGCATCGCACATCGAACTGGAGACCGGAGCCAGCAGTTCCAACGTGATCATGCCCGCGCGCGGCTCATCCCTTCTGGACCTTGAGGCCGGCGCGGCTTCAATCAACATCACCGTCCCCAGTGGCGTTTCGGGACGGATCCGCATCAAGGAGGGTTTGACCTCCCTAAACGTGGATGAGAACCGCTTCCCGCAGGTGGATACGCGTCTGTATCAATCACCCGATTTCGATACTGCCACAAACCGCGCGGAGATCAGCGTGGAAGCCGGGCTGGGTTCGATAACGATAAAGTGAGGAGAACAACATGCGAAAATATGATCCACGATTGATCATTGGCGGCTTGCTGTTGTTTGGTGGTTTGCTTTCCCTATTGGATGCGATGGGCATCATCGGGAACGCCGGAGGAATCTTCTGGGGGTTGATCTGGGGCGCGGTGGGAGTCTTTTTCCTCTACCTGCTGACGACAGATAAATCCAGGAACTGGTGGGCGGCATTCCCGGGATTCACATTCATCGGCATGGCGCTGTCAGCCTTTTTACCTGAATCCCTGCAAGCATTCAGTGGATTGTTATTCTTTGCAGGGATCAGTCTTGCCTTCCTATGGGTATATTTTACTGATACAACGCGCTGGTGGGCGATCATCCCTGCCGGTGTTTTGCTGACACTCGGAGCAGTCTCCGCGCTCGACGAAATCTCGAATTTCGACACGGGGGGTGTCCTCTTCGTCGGGCTGGGATTGACCTTCGCTCTGGTTGCCCTCCTGCCGGGTGGAAATCAACGCTCGTGGGCGTTCATCCCGGCGGTAATTCTCATGATCTTCGGTACACTGCTTGTACCGTCGTTTGGGCTTGCGAATTATGTTGGTCCTGCCCTGCTCATCCTGCTGGGCGGATATTTTGTCTTTAGATTTTTCAGAGCCGGCACATAAGTACGACGCACCCTCTGATCTTTCAAAAATTAACCCGAAACGGGAGCGCTGAGACGCTCCCGTTTCACTTCACCTGCCCAACCCAATTCATTCCAATAACTCAGCCACTCATCCCATTCTTGAGAATGGCCTTGATCTGTTCATGTGCGTCCGTCCAACGGGCCGAGACGGCGTTTGCCAGCCTGTCCAATATCGCCCTGCCTGCCTCGGGATTCTCGGAGCATAACTTGCGCAAGTCGCTTCCGCGGACGCGGATCACATCCAGATCTTCGATGGCAATTCCAGACGAGGTGTATTTGGGACTTCCCACCACAGCAGACCACCCGAACAAACCGCCTACTTCCAAATGTGTGATTGTGATGGGGTCGCCATCATAGGGCTTGTAGGAGATTTCCAATGCCCCGTTTTCGATCAAATATAGATAATCTGCAGAACCTCCCTGTTCGACTACGGTCGCACCAGCGCGAAAAGAAACCCGCTCGAATAGAGGGCGCAGGAGCGCCAGGTGCTGTGCATCAACTCCGTGGAAAAGAGGGAGCAATTCCAAATCCAGAATCATTTGAAAGCATAATAGCGTTGTGGAACAATTCAATTCTAGTGGCAAATATCATCATTTCAATGACTTTTATCCTTACTTAAGAGACCACCTGCCGCACACCGGGGTATACTTTTCAATCATTGTGCATCCAATCAGAGAAAAACGAATATGAACGATAAAAAGACGAGAAAATTTATTCCACTACTCCTATTGGGATTGGGACTGACCCTGATTGCCGCTTCCGGCTATTTCATTCTGCAGGACGTTTCGGCTCAACCTGACCTTTCAACTGTTCCCGTCCAGGTTAATTTCCCCTCCCCTGAACTGACCCTCACCGACATCCAGGGAGTCACCCGGTCCCTGTCCGATTATCAGGGACAGGTGGTGCTGGTCAACTTGTGGGCGACGTGGTGTCCTCCCTGCAAAGCAGAGATGCCGACCCTGCAAGCCTATCACGACAGATACTCAGACAAAGGTTTCACCGTTATTGCCATAAACGATGGCGACCCGACAACGGATGTGATCCAGTTCGTAAAGGATTATCAGCTTACCTTTCCCGTATGGCTC
>DATIUT010000134.1:0-20847 GCA_035466615.1 Anaerolineales bacterium
CTCAAAACTGCAAATATCACAAAAATGACCGGAGGATTTCTGTTCGCTGAGTGGCTCCTTTTCAGCCTTTTGGTCTATATTTTTGGCAACCTACCTTTGAGTTTGTTACCTGTGCTTTCTATAGTAAAGGAACTTCAAAAAGCAATTGCTTATACGTGGATGGCAATCATAGGCTTTTCCTTTTATAAAGGTGTTAGTGCTGGTCATACTTTCAGCCTTCTCGAGAATAATGCGAATGAAAATGACTCCCAAGCAAAGGTTGTGTGATTCTTTTTGCTTGTCGTCAGGTTTATGATTGCGCCCAACACAGCGTCCTCAGAAACCATCCCCGCGCGGCGGAACACCGCTCCAAGATCGCCTTTGCCTGTGCACTCATCCAGTTCCCGTAGGATCCGCGGTTTATATTCTGCCGTGTACTGGCAGCGTTTGGCTTTGGCGATCACCTTTGTCTCCATACCTTCTTCTGGCTTGCTATTCTGTGTCTCTGTCATCTCGTTTTTTCTGCGCCTGCTCTCTAATTTATTCATGATAATTGTTTCACGATTATAGACACAGAGGGCCATTTTGGTTTGGGTGCGGCTCAAGCAGGTTGCCAATGAGACCCAGCAGACTGTTTTTCGCCTCAAACATGAATTGCGGTCTGGCTATTTACGCCAACAACTCAAGTCACCTGCTATTCCATGGCTTTTGCGTAGCCCAACATATGTAATCGTTCCATGAGAACCTATTCCCTGCCTATCAATTATCCAAATGCATCTTTTTGATCTTTTCCTTCCAGGGTGCTAATTGATCGGCAAGTATGCCAACCCACGGCTTGATGTCACCGTCCTCTGGGGGATCGGGAACCGCATGTTCAAATAAGTGGACCAGCCCGGGGAAATCATATTTCCCGTTTTCAACTGATTTCCCGGAGTTCCGAATGATTTGTCTTGCCATTGCTTCACCCTTTTTATCGAACGCCAGCCAGAAGTCTGCGAATTCGGCATCTACTGAGGCTGGATTCGCGATCTTTGCCGCATACTTTTTGGGTGTCCCATTTCGGACCATTGCCCGGCAGGCGTTGATGAAATCGTCCCTGCACGTCTTGTCCGACGAGACTGGCTTTACGGTCAGATACGTCATGGTGAGTATTGTGGATGCTGCGACAACGATCTCGCCCGCCCGTGGACCGCGGTCGCTGATTACTGCGATGGTCATGATTGGATGCATGTCTATCTTTCTTTTCTTGAATTGTATGAAATGTGTTGCCTGTTCGTCAACTCCCCTTTGTCTGCTGATATTGTATCACTTGTTTGCATGCAACACTGCAAAATAACGTCAGAAACAAGTCCGCAATCCGATATAAGCGACGATTGAAGCCGCTGCGGAGAATTACCTTTTGCGCCGCCAAGGGCAGGGGTGGTATTCATGTGAATTCCAGGTTGGTCAGACATTCGGGTAAAAGTGTTACAATTAAATTGTCCGCTTGTGTTATTTAACCGGTGGCCGCCCAAAATCTCAAATTAATTCAGGGGCCAGAATCTGAGAGACATGAAGAATTGGACCGTCATATGGCAGGGAAATCATGATAAACGGTTGACTCAAACATCCAGTCATTGACGAAGATCCTTTATAAAGAATAAAACGATATGTCATTGGTAAGCCTGTGGGTCTTTTTTCCTCTTGCCATCACTCTTCACAATTTAGAAGAGGCAATCTGGCTGCCCAAATGGTCAAAAAATGTAAAACAATTCCACAAACCCATCGAGGCAAATGAGTTTTATTTTGCAGTCATCTTTGTGACAATTCTTGCATACCTATCGACGTTTCTGGCCATTGTGTTCCCATCATCATGGCTGTGGAAACATATCTTTTACGGCTTTCTTGGCGCAATGATCTTGAATACATTCGTTCCTCACATCATTTCCACAATTGTTCTGCGCAAATATTCCCCCGGTTTGGCGACCGGGTTGTTTTTATTGGTTCCCATGAACTCCTTTATTCTGTATCAATCGGTCACACTTGGTCATGTCAAGTTATCAGATCTTATAATATCAATCCCTGTAGTTTCCTTCTCTCTCTTGAGTTTACTGCCTGTTTTTTTCAAAATTGGCGGAAAACTTGCAAAACAAATGGAAACATAAAAAGGATCAGCGAAAAATGAAAATGCGTATCACCAGATTCTCCATACACCAAACAAGCAGGATCATCGCCCTTCTTTCAGGTCTCTTGGGTCTGCTGGCCATACCTGTTGGCATTAAATTCTATCTCGATTACCCGGAGACGAATCTTGGCGGGGCAATCTTAATCTGGCTCACACCATTATGGAATGCCGGGCTTGGATACATTTCTACTGCTCTTGCGTGTTGGCTCTATAACCTCCTGGCTGATAAAGTGGGTGGAGTTGAGTTTGAAATTGACGAATTGCGCTCACCGAAGCCCATAATAAAGCGCACAAACCTGACTGCAACGAAGATCAAAACTGTGGATCCGGGTGAGATTGTTTGCTCCAATTGTCAAAGGAAGCAGTGGTTTGGACATACCGAATGTGAACTCTGCGGCGCCAGTTTCGAAAAGGATTAATTCCGGGCGTAAGAAATCGTCACAAAGTCATGCAATTTCATCCCTTTTAAAGTTGTTAATTTTGATCCCATCTATTATCCGCTTACCGTGAACAACAACCATCCGGTCGCATCTCTGGCTGATATGTGGATCCGTATTCCTCGGGCGGTTGTACATAAACCCTTCCCTGCGGCTTTGCAATCCGTAAATGACGAGCTCAATGCCAATGAACAGAATATCCTGCTTATCATGCTGGGGATGTCTTTGTATTTTGACAGCCTGCGAACTCATCGCCTGCGCCCAGATTGGTGAGTCAGCCGGCCCTGGATATATCGGTACACAAAAGAGCAGGTTATCTCACCAACCGGCTACGCCACATCCACCCCTGTGGCGCGTGCAAGCAGCTTGTGGACCAGCATCATCGGCAGGATCGACAACGCATGGATAACCGAACTCAACCCGAGGATTACCGCAACCGAACTCAGGAAATTACTGATTAGCGGGGCAACATTATCCAGCATCCACGGGCCTCCGCCGATCAGCAGGGCAATGGCAAACAAGACTCCCACTGAAATCACCAACTCCAGCCAGGCATGGCGGTCTGACTCGGAGGGCATCATTGTACTGCTGACCGCAAACGCAAGATAGAACCACAGATAAAAGTCCCTGGCCGTGGGCAGAAATTTGACCCCCAGCCAGAACAGATTGAATTGACCGTTGCGGAATGTGTCCCATAGCACGCGCATATCCAGTCTGTAGACTGCAACATACGCAACGAAGAGTGTCCCGAGAATCAATGGCGCGGCGCCGATCAACGAATCGCGCACAATGTCCGATTTGGCGGTTTCCACATAGCCGAGTTGCAGGCGCCCATCTGGCAGGACGCGGGGGATGACGGAAAATCCTCCCGTTTGCACGCGCAGGAGTTTCGCCATTATGAAATGGCTCAATTCATGCAGAAAAACCCCCGGCAGGAAAATGATCTGAAAGATGCCAATGGTCAGGCGCGCATCACGGGTCAATATCAATAACACCGACTGTATCTCACGATGCAAAAGCCGCTGAAAAAATATCAGCGGCACGAGCGCAAGGATAAACCAAAAAAATCCCTCTGCCTGCATCTATGTTTCGAGACCTCTTTATGAAGATGGGGGGATTTCTACATTCATGCTTTTTCCGGCAGTATTCGACCAGATCGCAACCCCACCCGCTCCCAAAGCCGCATTCAGGCCGACATTCAACAGCCCGAAGCAAAAATTGATTCCCAATTGACCGATCCAAACCATGGCGGGCGATGATTCAGGCAGACCAAGCAATCGATTGGGCTGGAGTTCGGGGTTTTGAAGCACAAACGCGTTGAGCACCGCAGCGATCATGCCAGCCAGAAGCCCAAGGCCGCCGGCAATAGCACCGGCGCTGGCGCCGCGTTTCATTCTATCAGCGACTGCGGGTCTTTCAAATACGCCTGTCAGATAACCGGCCAACAGGCCCGAAATCAACGGAACACACAACGCGCAAAACGGAGAGAGCCCGGCCGCGCCGACCAGCACAAGGAGAAAGGCAACGCCTCCGGCGATCAATCCTGCTTTCAACATCCTTCACCTCCGAAATAAAATCTATTTTACAGCCGCTTTCACGATGGACACAAATTCATCGGGCTTTAAACTTGCGCCGCCAACCAACGCGCCGTCAATATCAGACTGCGAGAAAAATTCGGACGCGTTCGCTGCGGTCACCGAGCCGCCGTACAGGATTCGGATCGCCTGCGCGTTCCCCGCTCCGAACAATCCGCTCAACCCGGGACGAATGACCTGTGCATGCACATGACTGGCATTTTCCCCGCTCGAGGCTTTCCCGGTCCCGATTGCCCATACGGGTTCGTATGCGACCACGATACGCGGCGCGGCGGCAGGATCAATGTCAGCGAGGCCAAGGTTGATTTGGCGCAGGACCACTTCCGAGGTCCGATTTGATTCGTATTCGTCCAACGTCTCCCCCACACAAACGATCGGTGTCAAGTCATGTTTCAAAGCCGCGTGCAATTTCCGGTTCACGGTCGCATCGGTTTCGCCGAAATACATACGGCGCTCCGAGTGGCCAATGATGACGTAATTACATAATTCCTTCACCATGTTCGGGGCAATCTCGCCGGTGAATGCCCCTTTTTCCTCCCAATGCATGTTCTGTGCGCCGAGACCAATGCCGCTTCCGTCAAGCATGGAGGAGGCGGCAAAGATCGAAGCAAAGGGCGGGCACAAAACCCTTTCCACATCCGTGATCTCGATCAAGGAGGGGAGCAGTTTTGAGACCAATTCGCGCGCTTCGGCGACGGTCTTGTTCATCTTCCAGTTTCCCGCAACAAAAGGTTTCCTCATTTAATTCTCGCTATTGAATCTGGTTTGTTCATTGATTCTTGTTCAACAGAACACCCGCTTCCTTCTTGATCCAGTCGGGCACACGCGGAGACTGTGACAATTCCTGCAATATTTTGCGCGGTTCCAAAAGATTGCCTTCGCTCAACATGACCTCTGCATTCAGCAATCGAGTCAGAGGCCAATCGGGTTGAATGCGCAATAGTTCGTCCAGATTGCGGCGCGCAATTTCCACATTTCCGTGGAGCAGTGCATAACGGGACTCGGCAAAAAACGTCAGAGCCGGTTCATTTTTCTTTAAGGCATCGAGAGGCAGATAAAGCGGGAACTCATCCATCGCAACAGCAAAATAAAAACTTGCTTCAAAGCGTTCACGCACATCAGCAGGGATCTGCTGGCCTCTTTCCTTGAAGTATTGTGCCGCACGGGCATACACAGTTGCCGCGCCGATATATTGCCCGGCTTCGTAAAGTTGTGTACCCGCTTCAATCAGGAAGTCGCTCTGGTCCGCTCCAAGAGCCGCCAACTGATTCACTTCATCCATGGAGCGTTTCAGATCCTTTTCACGCCAGGCATCCAGCGCCAGATTAAGGTGCTCGTCGGCACGAGGTTCATTCGATTGTTCAACGGGCGGTTGATCCACCGGTGCCTGTCCACCGGAAGCCGGCGTGGAGGCTTTCGAGAGACGATTGTTACGGGCAACTGCAAGACCACCCACACAGCAGAGGACGATCAATACCGCGCCGACCCAAATCCACGGAGAACGCTTCTTTTTGGACGCTGGGGCCGCCTCTGCTTTCCCGGGTTTTTCCTCCACCGCGGCGGCGGTTGTCGCAGACACACTCGCGACCTTTGTCGGTTCTGCTATTTCGGTGGCATCGATGGACTCGGGTTGGGAAACAGTCGTTACTCCAGCTGGAATGACTTGTGAAACACTGACATCCGATCCTTGAATCGGAACGCCAGCTTCATTCCATGCTTCTTTGAATGCCGAGACCAGTCGTGCGGCATCCTCAAAGCGATCCTCCCGTTCCTTGGCAAGCGCCTTCAACAACACTCGCTGGACCGATTCCGGGACGTTCGGGTTGACCGTACGCGGCATGGGCAGGGGCGAATAGATATGGTCATGAATGATCGAGAATGGCGTATCCGCATTGAATGGCACCTTCCCCACGACCATTTCATATAACATCACGCCGAACGAGTACAGGTCCGTACGCTGGTCAAGATCCCCTTTGCCCATTGCCTGTTCGGGTGAAATATATTGCGGTGTACCCATGATCATATCGGATGAAAGAGTTGACTCTCCCGATTGCGCGATACGCGCCAGACCGAAGTCCGCAAGATAGATCTGACCATCATTTGCCATGAGCACATTCGATGGTTTGATGTCGCGATGCAGGACTCCCTGTTTGTGCGCGTACGCCAGCGCAGACCCCACTGCATCCACGATCTTCGTGACCTCTTCCGAAGACAATGGACCCTGATCCATGCGCGCCTTGAGAGTGATTCCCTCGATGAACTTCATGACCAGATAAGGCCGCTTTTCATGTTCCGAATAATCGTAAATGGGCACGATGTTCGGGTGCTCAAGTTTCGCCACCACCCGCGCCTCGCGCTGGAAGCGCGCTTCGAAGTTGGGATCCTGATTGAAGGCAGGGTGAAGCACCTTGAGCGCAACATAACGATCCAGCGACGCGTGATACGCCTTGAACACGGTTGCCATTCCACCCTGACCGAACTGCTCGATGATCCGATATGGACCTGCATTTTCTCCGACATTGAAGGGCATAAGTACCTCTGTGATTAAAACGGCTACCCTATTTTACATGACAATCCCACCCTGCAAACATAACAAACAAAGAACAGGATGGGCAAATCCGCTCATCCTGTTCAATTCTGCTTACACCAAAAACTACTTATCATTCAACGCTGCGACACCGGGCAATTCCTTCCCCTCGAGGAATTCCAAAGATGCCCCGCCGCCCGTGGAGACGTGCGTCATCTGCCTGGCAACACCCGCCTTCTTGACCGCGCTCGCTGAATCGCCGCCGCCAATGACAGTCGTCGCTTTGGATTCGGCCAGCAGTTTTGCAAGGGCAAATGTGCCCTCGGCAAATTTTGGCATCTCGAAAACGCCAACAGGGCCGTTCCACACAACGAGTTTCGCGCCGCTCAACGCCTTCCTGTACAACTCGATGGTCTTCGGTCCCACGTCCAACATGCGCCAGCCCGCGGGAATCGCATCCACACCAACGACCTGGGTGTTTGCCTCGGCTTCGAATTTATCAGCGATGACCGCGTCCACCGGCAGGATCAACTTATCGCCGGATTTCGCCATGAGGTTTTTCGCGGTCTCGATGGAGGCTTCCTCAACCAGGCTGTCCTGCATATTCAGTCCCTTGGCGGCGAGGAAGGTGTTTGCCATGCCACCACCGACGATCAACCTGTCGCATCTGGCAAGCAATGTTTCAACGACCAGGATCTTGTCACTGATCTTTGCGCCGCCCAGGATCGCCACATACGGATGTTCCGGATTCGCCACCGCACGCCCAAGATATTCCAATTCCTGTTCCATGAGGAAGCCGGAGACTGCAGGAAGGAAGCGTGCAATTCCCTCTGTGGAGGAATGGGCGCGATGCGCAGACCCGAACGCGTCATTCACATAGACGTCTGCCAGCGCGGCCATTTGCTTGGCCAACCCGAGATCGTTCTTTTCCTCACCGGCATGGAAGCGGGTGTTTTCGAGCATGACCACTTCGCCGGGCTTGAGTCCCTTTGCCATGGCTTCCACTTCAGGACCCACACAATCCGGTGCCATCTTGACGGGAATTCCCAAATGCCCGGCTAAAACTTCCGAAGCGGCGCGCAGGCTGAATTCCGGGTCCGGACCGCCCTTTGGGCGTCCCAAGTGGCTTGCAAGGAGAAGCGAAGCCCCCTGTTCCAAACAATACTTGATCGTCGGCAATGCGGCTTTGATGCGTTTGTCGTCGGTGACTTTGCCATCCGCCATGGGCACGTTGAAGTCCACGCGCATGAAAACGCGCTTGCCTTTGAGATCAATGTCTTTTACAGTTTTCTTGTTCATGGTTACACCAAAAAGGGGCAGGTCTGAGACCTGCCCCTACGAGGTATTAAAGGGATTTCGCCATCATCGCCGCGAGATCGGCGGTGCGGCAGGAATAACCCCATTCATTGTCGTACCACGTGACGACCTTGACAAAGTTGCTTTTTTCCTTGCCGAGCACCATTGTGAACTGAATATCAATAGACGATGAATGCGAGTCGCCTTTGAAGTCAATGCTGACGAGCGGTTCATCCACAGCCTGCAATATGCCCTTGAAGCGCGGCTGTTTTGCGGCATCTCGGAATGCCTGACGCAGTTCTTCGGTGGTGGTTTCCTTTTCGAGCTCAGCGGTGAAGTCCACGACCGAGACGGTGCTGATCGGCACGCGCAATGCGTAACCGTCGAACTTACCCTTGAGGTCGGGGATGACCAATGCCACAGCCTTCGCCGCGCCAGTCGTGGTCGGGATGATGCTCATCGCGGCGGCGCGGGCGCGGCGCAGGTCGGAGTGCGGCAGGTCGAGGATTTTCTGGTCGTTCGTGTACGCGTGGACGGTGGTCATAAAACCGCGCTTGATGGTGTAGTTATCATGCACGACCTTCGCCGCGGGTGCAAGACAATTTGTGGTGCAGGACGCGTTCGAAATAACGTGATGTTTTTTCGGGTCATACTTGTCCTCATTCACGCCCAACACAACGGTCAGGTCCTCACCTTCAGCAGGAGCGGTGATGATGACCTTCTTCGCGCCGCCCTTACTAATGTGATTGACCGCGCCTTTGACGGTCTTGCCCTTTTTGTTCACGCCGTCTTCCTTGATGGTGAACAAGCCGGTACCTTCGACCACGATGTCCACACCGAGGTCGCCCCAGGGGATCGCCGCCGGGTCGGTCTCTTTGAACGCCTTGATGGTCTTGCCGTCGATGACGAGACCGTCATCGGACACCTCAACGGTGCCATTGAAGCGGCCATAGTTCGAGTCGTACTTGAGCAAATGAGCCATGGTCTTCATATCGCCAATGTCGTTGAAAGCCACAACTTCCAACTCGTTTGGGTGCATGTCGCGGATTGCTTTAAGAACCTGACGACCAATGCGTCCAAATCCATTAATGCCAACTTTGACTGTCATAATAAACCTCCAGGTTTAGTTTGTGATTAAGTTCACAATTGAATTCTATCACACGATTTTGCCGTCGAGACAGCGAAAATGCAACTTTATCGGCAAATCGGCACAGTTAATGGTAATTTTCGAGCAGTAATTTATTCTATCACACAGATTCTTCTGCACAGATGTAGAAAAAACACATCAGTCCAGCGGGCCGGTATATTCATCCAATATCGCAATCAGTGTTTCAGCCAGTTTTTTCGAATCATGACGCCAGGGATATCCCCCGTCCACCAGATCAGCGCAACGCACGCGCGAATCGGAAAGAGTCCTCTCATCCGCACGCACCCATTGGGAGTCGTCAAGCAGTTGACCTTCATAATCATCATTGCACAATACAACGTCGAAAAGACGATCCCCCACATGTTCCTCCAATACCCGCACATGATCATAACATGAGTACAGATCGGTCTCGCCTTGTTGCGTGGCAATATTACTCACATACACCTTGACCGCACGGCTCGCCTGGATTGCACCGAGCAGATCCTGAACGAGCAGATTGGGTAGAAGGCTTGTAAATAGACTTCCCGGTCCCACCACGATCATGTCTGCACCCAGGATCGCCTTGATGACAGGCGGATAGGCCGGCGCGTCGTTTGGCTCCAGCCACACACGCTGAACCCTTCCCGCCATTTTGGGGATGCGGCTCTCTCCCTGCACCCGGACCTGATTCAGCGAATTGGGCAGTTGCATATCTGCGACTAATCTCACATTATGCAGCGTGGCTGGCAACACGCGTCCGCCCACTGACAAAACCCTACCCGATTCTGCAACCGCACCTTCAAAACTCCCGGTGATTTCCGCCAGAGCAGTGATAAACAAATTCCCGAACGAATGGCCATCCAGATTCCCCTCTCCGCTGAAGCGATACTGAAACAACTGTGTAAGCATCTGTTCATCGTTCGATAATGCCGCAAGACAATTGCGGATGTCGCCCGGCGGGAGGATGCCAAAACTCTCACGCAAGCGTCCCGATGACCCGCCGTCATCGGCCACAGTGACGACTGCTGTCAGGTTGCGGGTGTAGACCTTCAGTCCGCGCAGAAGCGTGGCAAGGCCATGTCCCCCGCCAATGGTCACGATGCGGGGTCCACGTTGCAGGCGGCGGTAATTGGCAAGTTCATCCACAAGCGGGCGTCCCGGGCGAACATAAGGTCGCAACAGCGAATTATTCAGCCGCCAGATACCAAACATCACCGCCCCAACACCAAGTCCCCCAAAGATCAAGACCCGTAGGAAACGCGGCAGAAAACGCAAAGATGCGAAAGATAAGATGACAAGCAATATCGGATTGGTCGAATCGGTGCGATACAGGTCAAGCAGGAATATCGCAAGCCCCACGCCCAACATGGTAACGCCTGCCAATATCAAAAGATACCAGCGCTTCACTCCCAAGCCGGGCGCAAACCAGCGACCGATCAAACGCAGAGTATTCCTAAAACCATCGCGCCTCGAATTCATGTTCATAGTTTCAGGAGGAGTTTAGCAGGTACGGATGCAGGAGTCAATCAGCCCACCTCCGATATTGTTGCGAGTGCTTGCTCAAAACCTCTCAGGTATAATTGGCATCATGAGCCTGACCATTGCCATAGACATCGGCGGGACGCACATCCGTGTTGCCGCCTATGAACCGGACAGCACCAAACCTGTTGCACATCACAAAAGCAAATCACTGGCAAACACGCCTGGTGTGTACGACCGGCTTGTCAAAGCCATTGAGACCATCTGGCAGGAGGGAAAGATTTCATCCATGGGTATTGCGTCGCCAGGTCCGCTTGATCCACATAGCGGAACCATCCTCGACACACCGAACATCCCCGAATGGGCGAACTTCCCTGTTGCACCCAGACTCTCCGAGCATTTCAGAGTCCCCGTGTTTTTGGACAACGACGCCAATTTGGCAGCCCTTGCCGAGTGGCATTTCGGCGCGGGCAAGGGACATAGCGATTTGGTGTATCTCACGATCAGCACCGGCATTGGCGGTGGTGTGATTAGCAACAATAATCTATTACAGGGGTATCGCGGCATGGGCGCAGAACTTGGTCATATGATCATCGATGCGGACGGCCCGCTTTGCGGATGTGGTCACCCGGGACACGTGGAAGCATTCTCGTCGGGTCCCGCCATCGCGCGATATGTCGAGGAACAGCTCAACGCGGGTGGAAAATCATCGCTTCACGCAGACCCGAACCTGTCTGCCACGCAAATAGCAGACGCGGCCCGTCAGGGAGACTCGCTTGCGATCTCTGCCTTTGCGCGTGCGGGGCATTACCTTGGCATTGCAGTTGCCAATTATCTTGCCATCTTCGATCCGTCCATTTTGATCTTTGGCGGCGGTGTATCACAGGTTGGTGATCTGTTGTTCAAGCCTTTTGAAGAAAGCCTGCGAAAGCATGTGTTCCACCCGCACTATCTGGATGACCTGACCATTACAAAAGCCGCATTAGGCGATGACGCCGGTCTGCTTGGCGCGCTGGCACTGGCAAGGATGAAGAGTCAATGAGTATGTGCAAGGCGAAGATATTCACGCCTCCCTTGTGGATGGCAACAAAGTGGTGGACAGCAGAACGGGCGGCGTAAAGGCTGATCAAACGGGATCAGGCCGGCCCTTGCGTCCGATCGAAGGGGCCTGTTTTGTCCTGATCCGCCGCGTCAGCGGCAATCAAAGGACTTGTGAAGCTACGCGTAATCCATTGGTTTGGAAAAGCGAAATACATTGTTATCTGCAAATGAAAGAAATAATCAGGAGTTCGTATGAATAAGTTAAATGTGCCAGGCCCAAAGGCTCTGGCTTTGATTGAACGTGACAAGAAAGTGATTTCGTCGTCCTATCCACGAGGGTATCCGTTCGTGATGGATCACGGCAAAGGTGTGGAGGTTTGGGACCCGGATGGCAACCGTTTCATAGACATGATGGGGGGCATTGCCGTTGTGGCAACAGGTCATGCCAACCCGAAAGTGATTAAAGCAGTGCAGGGTGCCGCGGAAAAGTTCCTGCACATCTCTTCCGATTTTTATCACGAAAATTGGATCCGCCTGAGCGAAAAACTGGATGAGATCGCGCCATTCGAAGAGAACGCAAAAACCTTTTTGACGAATTCAGGAACCGAGTCGGTGGAGACCGCCATCAAACTGGCGAAGTTTCACACCAAGCGGCATAACTTCATCGGTTTCTTCGGCGCCTTCCATGGACGCACGATGGGGTCGGTCGCATTTACCGCCAGCAAGCCGCAGTATCACCGCGGCTTTTATCCGTTGATGCCCGGCGTGACGCATGTTCCATTCCCTGATCCATACCGCCCGATACTGGAACGCAAATATGGCGAAGATTACGGTGAAACAGTCATACGTTTCATTGAAGAGGAAGTGTTCGGGCATAATGTCCCCGGCGATGAGATTGCGGGAGTTTTGGTCGAACCCATCCAGGGTGAAGGCGGTTATCTGGTTCCACCCGATGGATTCTTCCCCGCCCTGCGCAAGTTGTGCGATAAATACGGAATCATGTTGATCGCGGATGAGGTGCAAAGCGGCATGGGACGCACCGGCAAATGGTGGGCAATCGAACACTGGGGCGTGGAACCGGATATCGTCACGTCTGCCAAAGGCATCGCGTCCGGCCTGCCGCTTGGCGCCTGCATCGCACGCGAATCTGTGATGAACTGGCCGAAAGGTGTTCATGGCAATACGTATGGTGGCAACCCCATTTCCTGCGCAGCATCTTTGGCAACCATAGAACTACTCGAAGAGAAATATCTCGCAAACGCCGCTGAAGTGGGTCAATATGCAATGGACGCGTTGCAAGAGATTCAGGTGCGCCACACATCCATTGGCGATGTGCGCGGCAAGGGTTTGATGATCGGCGTCGAGTTTGTCAAGGATAAGAGCACGAAGGAACCCAACGAGGAACTGCGCAACATGATCGAAAGCACAGCCTTCGAATATGGGTTGCTGCTGCTCGGTTGCGGCAAATCTGTCATCCGCCTCGCACCACCGTTGAGTATTACCAAGAAGGAGATGGATGAAGCGCTCAACATCTTCGAAAATGTGATCGCAATGGCTGAGAAGGAACAAGGGTTGAGATAATCCCCCTGCCCCAAAAGATGACAGTCACTTTCCGGAAGCGACTGTCATCTTTTTTATTCCATATGACGGTTAGGCACGCGCAAATCAATGTCTGGGTGCAGGCAACAATCTGAAATCGGTGCGATTTTTCTTATGTTTTGCATACACCCCGGTGATAAAATCCCTCCATGCTTCCCGATTTCCGCGTCCGTCAGCGCGACTACCTGCTCGAACTCTCCCGCGCCCTCACCCAGGAACTGGACCTGGAAAAACTCCTCGCGCGCATCCTGAAAATTTCCATCGAAATGCTCGCCGGACAAGCCGGCCTCATTGCCCTCAAGGAACAGGATGGCTGGCGCGTCGCGACAGCCCTTGGAATTGCGCCGGCCTTCCTGAGTTATTTGACCCCGTTGTTGGCTGAGGAAAACGTCCGCGAACTGGATATTAGCGAACTCAACCGCATGCTGAAAGAACTGACCTACACCGCCAGCATGGGACTCCTTAACGGCACCGCTCTGCCCCTCGCCACACATGGACAGGTGATCGGGGTCATTTTCATCTTTCGCAATTATCCCGATCTCTTTACCCAAAACGACCGCGTGTTACTCCAATCTTTCGCAGACCAGGCCGCGATTGCGGTGTTCAATGCGCGGCTTTATGGGCAGGTTTCCTATGAAAAACAAAGGCTGGATGCACTCCTCGATTCCGCCGCCGATGGCATCCTGATCCTCAACGCCGACTTGACCATCGAACGCGCAAATGATGCCTTTGAGCGGTTGTACGGCAAGACACACGATCAGCTCGCCACACTCCTGCATGACGATGTGATCCAGTGGGCAAACGAGCCACAAGGTGCCACATTAAAGGAATCCATCGCAAATGGATGGCCGCTTACCCCGAATGCCACCCTCTATGTGGAAGGCGACCTTGTGCGCAACTTCCCGCCCCCGCTCCCAGTCGGAGTTACCTATGCACCCTTGCTCTCGTTCGAGGGCAAACTGCGCAATATCATCGTCAGTGTACGCGACATCACACACTTCCGCACGGCAGATGAGATCAAATCCACATTCATTTCCATCGTGAGCCACGAACTTCGCACACCTGTTGCACTCATCAAGGGATATGCGTCCACACTGCGGCGCGACGATGCCAAATGGGACAAGCCCACGATCAACGATTCGCTGGCCGTCATTGAGGAGGAAGCGGATCGTCTTGGCAGGATGATAGACGACCTGCTCGATGCTTCACGTTTGCAGGCAGGCGGCATGAGTCTTAACAGGGCGGATGTGTCCCTCTCAACTCTTTCCCATCGCGTTGCGCAAAGGTTTTCCACACAATCAAACAAGCACACCATCGTCACGGATTTCCCTGAAAACTTCCCGGTAATCCTTGCCGATGAGACGCGCGTCGAACAGGTTATTGCAAATCTCGTCTCGAATGCGCTGAAATATGCATCGAAAGGTGAAATCAAAATCAGTGGTCAGGTTCGCCCCGAACAGGTCATCATTTGCGTGTCGGATGAAGGTCCAGGAATTGAAGCGAAGGACCTCCCTCATATCTTTGACCGGTTTTATCGTTCAACGAAAGCCGTCAAGAACACCAAAGGCGCCGGATTAGGATTATATCTCGCGCGCGCCATCGTCGAGGTGCACGGCGGCCGCATCTGGGCAGACCCGAAACCTGATTCCGGCGCGAGGATCTGTTTCTCCCTCCCGCGGTGACCTGAGGGTGCATCGCACCTGCCAGATTGAAAAAATTTCCAAATACGAATACGTCAGGAGTGAAGGCCATTCTGCTTAGAGGGCGTGGCGCACTGGCGCTATCAGGATGGTAAAATCTATCGAAACAGAATCAAATGTCCCGTGGGAAGAAGCGCCCTGGACATAATCGAAGGGAAATCCCGAGAAAAGGAAATCATGGCAAATAAGGTTCCCCCCAGAAATAAAATTGACAGGAAATATAAATGGAATGCCGAGAGCGTGTTTCCATCTGATGAAGCCTGGGAGAAGGAAATCGGCAGGATCATCGAAGACATTGCAAAGGTTAAACAATACCAAGGCCGCCTCGCAGAAGGGCCGGCGCTCTTATTGGACGCACTCCATGCTGTGGACAATTTGGCATCGCGTGCGCAGACCGCCTACATGTACGCGGGATTTTCCTACAATGTGGATACGACCAACCAAAAAGCCGCCGGAATGATTGACAAGGCACAGGGCATGTATGGTCAGGTGGCTTCGACGGTTTCCTTTTTGGATCCCGAAATACTGGCGATTGGCAGGGAGAAACTTGACCAGTGGATGACCGAAAACGCAAAGCTTGAGGAATACAAACAGGCTTTCGACGACCTGTTTCGCAAACAGATGCATGTACGTTCGGCAGAGGTGGAGGAGATTCTTGGCCTGGTCGGCGACCCGTTGAACGGGGCGTCCAACTCCACGAGCATGTTAACCAATGCCGATTTCAAATTCAAATCCATCAAGGACGATAAAGGCAGGGTCATTGATATTACACAGGGAAACTATGACACACAGTTGATGCACCTGCCAAGCCGCAAGGCGCGCAAAGCCGCGTATAACATTTACATGGATCAATATCTCGCGCACAGGAATACACTTGCGGCAAACCTTGCCACGTCCATCAAGGCGAATGTCTTTTACATGCGGGCCCGCAAGCACGAATCCACGCTTGCGGCTTCGTTGTTCAACCTGAACATCCCGACCGAAGTGTTCCATAACCTGATCGATACATTCAAAAAGAACCTGCCTGTCTGGCATCGTTATTTTGAGCTTCGGCGCAAGGCACTTGGCGTGAAGAAACTCGCTTATTACGATATGTGGGCGCCCATCTCGAAAAGGAATGTCACAGTGCCTTTCGAAAAAGCAGTGGACTTGATCTGTGAAAGCCTCGCGCCGATGGGCAAAGAGTATGTGGATACGATCCGCAATGGCACGCTCAAAGAACGATGGGTTGATATCTATCCCAATCAAGGTAAAGGAAATGGTGCGTTCTCGTGGGGGTCACAGGGAACCCATCCGTTCATTATGATGAGTTATACGGATGAAGTCACCAGCATGAGCACGCTCGCACATGAGCTTGGTCATTCCATGCATTCGTATCTCACATGGAAGAATCAACCATTCGTGTACGCCCATTATTCGTTGTTCGTCGCGGAGGTCGCGTCCAATTTCCATCAGGCGATGATGCGCGGTCACCTGCTCAACTCGAACATCGACAAGCACTTCAAACTGGCGTTGATCGAGGAAGCCGTAGGCGGGAACTTCTTCCGATACTTCTTCCAGATGCCGACTCTTGCCCGCTTCGAATTGGAGACTCACCAACGCGCCGAACGCGGTGAACCCCTGACAGCCGATTCAATGATCGCTCTGATGGCTGACCTGTTCGCCGAGGGACTTGGCCCAAACTTCGACATGGACCGCGAACGCGTCGGCATGACGTGGGCAACCTTCCCACACCTCTTCTCGGATTATTATGTCTATGCCTATGCAACAGGCATCTCAGGCGCCCACGCTGCAGCGGGACGAATCCTTCGCAAGGAACCCAATGCCGTCGAAGATTATCTTGGATTCCTAAAGTCCGGTTCTTCGGATTATTCATTGAACGTACTCAAGAAAGCAGGCATAGACCTGACTTCTCCCAAAACCGTGGAGGAGACCTTCGCCGTCATGGAAGGGTATATCGACCGGATGGAAGAATTATTGAAATAATCTCGTGGTTTCGACACGAGTCTTGCTGTTGCTCGACCCTGCTCAACCACCAGAATATCCAAAATCAGAAATCGGAAATCACAGAATGCCACAAACACAAATCGCATGCCCCAACTGCCGCCAGATGATCGCGGCGAACATCGAACAACTCTTTGACGTGACCCAGGATCCGCAAGCCAAGCAAAGACTGCTTGGAGGTGTATCCAACATGGCGCGTTGTCCGCATTGCGGGTTTCAGGGACGTCTTTCCACTCCCATCATCTACCACGACAATGCAAAGGAACTGCTGCTCACCTTCTTCCCGCCTGAATTGAATGTCCCATTGAACGAACAGGAAAGGACCATTGGTCCGCTCATCAAGAAGGTCACAGACAGCCTGCCTGCGGAAAAGCGCAAGGGATATTTGCTCAAACCCATCGCCAACCTTTCCTATGAATCAATGGTCAAACTGATCCTTGAAAAGGATGGTATCACACCTGAAATGCTCAAAGAGCAACAGGATCGTGTTGCCGTGATCGAGCGGCTTCTGCAGGCCACTGCAAAGGATGTACGCAGTGAGATCATCAAGCAAAACACAACACTGATTGATGAACAGTTCTTTGCATTGTTCAGTCGTCTTGCACAGAGCGCGGCAGGAAGCGGGCAACAGCAAATCGCGCAGGCAATGGTCGAATTGCAAAATCAACTTCTCGAGGAAACCGCGTTTGGCCGTCAGTTGAAGGAATCTGTCGGGGAACTGGAGGCAGCTTCAAAATCCCTTCAGGAGGCGGGACAGGGTCTCACACGCGAGAAACTGCTGGACATTGTCATCGAGTCTCCCAGTGACGCACGGCTCAAGGCATATGTCAGTCTTGCACGAGGTGGCATGGATTATCAGTTCTTCCAACTGCTCACAGAGAAAATCGACAAGGCATCAGGCGAAGAGAAAACCAAACTGGAAGCAATGAGGGAAAAACTGTTTGGGTTCACCAACGAAGTGGATAAGCAACTGGAGGCGCGTTACAAACAGGCACAGGAGCTTGTAGAGAAAATCCTTTCGCAGGATGATGTTGTCAGAGCAGTGCAGGATAATTTGCAAAATATCACGCAGGATGTGGTGGATATTGCCAATCAAATGCTGCGGCAGGCATCTGAAAAGAATGATTATGCCCGCATGGGTAAACTACAAAAGATGATCGAGGTGTTGCGGCAGGCGTCCACGCCGCCGGAAGTGGAATTCATCGAACACCTGCTGGATACGCCCGATGATGCCGCTCTTGAAAAGATGCTGGACGACAACAAGGAGACCGTCAACGACCAGTTCATGGAGGCATTGATCGGTCTGGTCGCCCAGGTGGACCAGGCGGCGGAACAGGGCAATCCCGAAGCCAAGGGCCTGGGCGAGAAGCTCAGCAAGGTATACAAGGCTGCAATGAAACTTTCAATGAAAAAGAATATGGGATAAGGCAAAACTTTAAGCCCTGAAGATCTCGCAGACTTTCAGGGCTTTTTGTCACCTCAACCCATCAAACAAATCGGTTTCCATTTTTCTTCCCCCATTCACCAAACTGAACGCGCGATAAAAAGTCCCCTGCATGGCAAGGACGGCAACTGCGGCATCTTCATGCATATCAGCGAGCGCGCCAAGTGACGGAAGTTGACTTTGATGGCAGTGGATCGCCCGCCATGCGGTATGACAATATTCCGTCATTTCGACGTGAGTCGTGATCATCCATTCCTTCCAAGCCACTTCACCCCGCAACTGGTCATCCACCGGGAAAGTCATATCCTCCATGAACGGCGCAATGAGGTTGACGAAGTTTTCTCCATCCACCATGTAATATAGTTTCGATATGCGATGTGCAGGTAAATCTTCCAGATCTCTGTAACTGAAATCTGCTGCGCAGACAATTGCCGCGTTCGTAAATTGTCCCACTGCGATGTGATCGGGATGGCCATAATTTCCATCGGGTGGGAACGTGACAACCACTTGAGGCTGGATGCGGCGGATGTGTGCAACGATCTTTCCAATCGCCTCGGCATGATCCGCTTTGTCCACATCGCCGCAATGTAATCAAGGAAGTGGAGTCCCTTCATGCCAAGTTCCCTGACAGCGTCCTTCAGCTCTTTCGCGCGGATTTGGCCGAGTCGTTCCGGACCTGGATACTCTTCCTCGGGACCGAACCAGCCTTTCTCCCCGCGGGAAGCGCAGACGTAATGCGTCTCCACGCCCTCGGCGGAATATTTCGCGAGCGTACCGCCCATTCCCATCGACTCATCATCAGGATGCGCAAAAACAGCGAGCAGTTTCAATGTCCCGGTCATCGTAATATCTACTCGTGAGCATGATCATAGACGCGCTGGAACTCCTGCATAAAGAATTCCGCGATCTTTTCGTTGTAAATGATGACGATATTTTCGTCGTTCTTTTCTTCAGCACTGGTGGAAAAATTATAGGAACCGAGCACAACGGCCTTCTCATCCACAATAAAAACCTTGTGGTGCATCTGACCTTCATTTCCATCAATCAACACATCCAGTCCTGCCTGACGGAATGGATCGAATTCGGTGCCAGTATTGGATGCGATTTGTTCCTCGTCCATCACACCTTTTACAGCAAGTCCTGCATCCGCCTTTTCGCGGACAATCCCGCCCAATTCATTGGATGTGAACGAAAAGGCAAGGAAGTAGATACTTTTCTCAGATCCGCTCAATAAATTGTAGAGCGCGGTAAGGACGTGATCATCCGGTGAAAAATAAGTCTCCACCCGCGTGCCGTCCAGTGTAAGACTGGGGTTCGGGGTTTCTGCAACAACATCAGGCCCGAACTTGTCCCTCTCGAACATCTCATCGAATTCCACGAGATAATTCTCCGCGATCCTGTTTGAACGGATACGGATCATGTTGTTGTTATCGTCATAGGTTCCAGAGTCGGTGAAGTTCATCGAGCCAAGCCAGACCTCGGAACGGTCAATCACCATGAATTTGTCGTGCATCAAGCCCTGACGGTTATCTCCAACGATCGGAACGCCCGCTTCCAGCAATCTTTGCACATCAGAAGTATCCATGTTCGTGGATTCCATGACGATGCGGACTGTCACACCGCGGTCATGCGCGTTCAACAATGCATTACGGACACTGTTCAATGTGATACTGTACGCGGCAACGTCAACGCTCAAGCGCGCCGCGTCAATGGATTCAACGATCGGTCCGTCAACGCCGCCCGTCCCCTGCGGCGAAAGCGGACTGTCGGGATTTGTCATATACAACTCGAACCACGAGCCGCGCAAACCATAACCTGCCTGCAAATCTATCGGTGTATATTCATCTGATGGCGTTTGGGTGATATCACCATCGGGCGTTGTGGTCGGTGTCACATCTCCACAAGCAGATAACAATAGCGACACGACGATCAGTAACAATATAAATTGATTTGGTTTCATGAGTTTCCTATGGCAAGGCAAAAAGGGATTGCACGGATTATAATCCACCCCTGTGACCAACCCCAACTCCACTGCCAACCGCCAAATAGCCCGCGCTGCAGGGACGGTGATGTTCGCCATAGTCTTCGGTCAACTTGCCGGGCTGGCGCGCGGCATTATCGTCGCCAATGTGTTCGGCGCATCACTCGAACTGGATTCATTCTACGCGGCCAACCGTGTCAGCGAAACTCTCTTCGTACTCGTGGCAGGCGGCGCTCTTGGTTCCGCGTTCATTCCGACATTCACTGGATTGCTCGCCAAAGGTGACAGGGCCTCCGCATGGAGACTTGCCTCCGCACTTGCCAATGCGGTCACGTTGACCCTTAGCCTGCTCGCGGTGTTAATTGCCTTCCTCGCCCCACAGGTTGTCCGCTACGCGCTTGCCCCGGGCATGTCAGCCAAGCCAGAGATATTCGCCCTCACGATCTCATTGCTTCGCATTCAACTGATCTCCGCT
>DATIUT010000135.1:0-6893 GCA_035466615.1 Anaerolineales bacterium
GATTCCCGCTGAGAAAAAGGCATTGCTTGAGGCTTTGGATGAGGCTGTTGAGGAATTCAACGCGATTGAAGTGAACGATGGGCAGTTTCCCAAAGTAGGCATCGTTGGTGAGATCTATGTCAAATACAATGCCTTCTCCAAGAACAACGCGGTGGAATGGTTGATGAAACAGGGCATCGAGGTGGTCATGCCGCCTTTTCTGGAGTTCTTTGCCGGCGGGTTGATCCATATCCAGCAAAAAGTGAAGACGAACATCGCGCGGCGCGATATGCTGTGGCTGTTGACTCTTCTTGGGAAGAATATACTTCGCGGTTTCCTGGACGAAGTCCATGGAATTATGAAAAAGTATCAGCGTTTCCGCCATCACACTGACATTGATACCATTGCCAGGAATGCACAGGAAATTCTCAGCCTCAACCACCAATATGGGGAGGGGTGGTTGATCGCTGGTGAGATCGCGTCCTTTGTAAAGAATGGGATTCCCAATGTATTGTGTCTGCAACCGTTTGGATGTATTGCCAATCATATCGTTGCCAAGGGGGCTGAGAAGAAAATGAGGGAATTGTATCCACAGTTGAATCTCTTGTTCCTGGACGCGGACGCGGGTGTCAGCGAGGTCAATTTCTTTAATCGGATGCATTTCTTTCTGAATCACGCAAAGGAGTCAGGCCGTGTAGGTTTGAACATATCTGGATCTGGGGCGGGAATCGAGGCGGAGAAATGGGCCGATTCTGTCCTCTTGACAGACTTGATACAAGCGGATTAAAATAAAAACGAACGTTCGTTCATTTTGGGAGACGCGATGCCGAAAGAGAAAATAAGAAAGGGAGAAGCGACCCGTCTGGTGATTGAGGATACTGCCATGGAACTGTTCATCAAAAACGGCTACCATGCCACATCCATGCGACAGATCGCTGAATACGCAGGGGTGGCCCTGGGTGGGATCTATAATCACTTTGCCAGCAAAGAAGAAATCTTCCAGGCTATTGTTGTGGATAAACATCCATATAAAAAAATACTGCCTTTGATTCTCGAAGCGCAGGGGACGACCGTCGAGGACTTTTTGCGAAATGCGGCATATATCAGCCTGAATGAACTAGAAAAGGAGCCGGACTTCATAAACTTGATGTTC
Source organism: Anaerolineales bacterium (assembly GCA_035466615.1). Lineage (GTDB taxonomy): Bacteria > Chloroflexota > Anaerolineae > Anaerolineales > Villigracilaceae > Defluviilinea. The sequence goes on from DATIUT010000135.1 coordinate 1,133, forward strand.
ATTGAACTGGTCGAGTTTCATGGCAAACACGGCAAATTAATGTTACTTGAGGTGGCACCCAAGCTCCTTCCCGTTTTCGAAAAACTGGTCAAATCCAGAGGAGAACTGCGCGTTAAAAATCCCGCTGTGCTTGCCCGTTCGTTCTTTGGGCTGGTCATTTCCTACATGATCACGGACATCATCATCGGCGATTCTGCTTTCAGAAAAATGTTGCCCGTCAATTCCATGGAAGCCTACATTGATATTTTCCTCCACGGTGTTCTCAAGGAGCCTGCATGAACTCACGTTTATCGTCCATCATTCGCAAGGAATTCATCCAAATCTTTCGCGACACGCGTACGCTGGTCATGATCATTGTGATCCCGATCATGCAGTTGTTCCTGCTCGGGTATTCCGCTACCAGCGACGTTCGCAACGTCCCGCTTGCTGTGCTCGATGCGAGCCGTAGTCCTGAGTCGCGTGCTCTGCTCGATTCGTACCGCGCCGCGGATTATTTCCGCATCGCTTTTGCTGTCGAATCAGAGACGGAAATCGAAGACTTGATCATGAGAGGTGAAGCCCGCGCCGCGGTGATTATTCCACCGGATTATGCCCAGCGTCTCAACGAAGGGAATGCCCAGATCGCCTTCATTCTGGATGGCTCGGACCCCACCAGCGCATCCACTGCGCTCTCTGCTTCTCAATTGATCGGGCAGGCACATTCCACAGACATCCTTGTGCAAAAGTTCGAACGCAGTGGCATGAACCTGCGCGTGAAACCGCCGGTCGAGGTGCGTACCACGGTCTGGTTCAACCCCGACCTGGTCAGCGCTCACTTCATGATCCCCGGCGTGATCGGCATGATCCTGTATGCCATCGCTGCCATCCTCACCGCCACCTCAGTCGTACGCGAACGCGAACGCGGCACCATCGAGCAACTTATCGTCACCCCCATCCGCCCATGGGAATTGATCGTCGGCAAACTCATGCCGTATGTCATCCTGGGCTTCTTCAACACCATTGAGGTGCTGGCTGTAGGGCATTGGTGGTTCGGCCTGCCCATTCGCGGCGACCTCGGCCTGATACTCGTCCTGTCCGTCATTTTCCTTACCACAGGATTAGGGATTGGTCTGTTTGCGTCCACCGTCGCAAATACACAACAGGAAGCCATGCTCACAGTCTGGATGACTCTCCTGCCGAGCATCTTTCTCTCGGGCTTTTTCTTCCCACTCGAAGCAATGCCGCGCATCCTGCAGTGGATTTCATATTTTATGCCGTTGCGTTATTACCTTGTCATCATCCGTTCGTTGCTGCTCAAAGGCGTTGGCCTTGAAATGATCCGGACCGATGTCCTCGCCATGACCCTCTTCGCGATTGGCATCATGACAGCCGCCGCATTGCGTTTCCGCAAGCGCCTTGATTAACCTCACCCCACCCTCTCTTATAGGAGAAGGAGTCTTAAGGAGATTCACATGAATCACAAACGCCCCCCTGTTCCCGCCATTGTTATCCTCCTGTTGCTGATTGCAGTAAGCGTATATTTTATCGTCACGCAAGCAAGAACCGATGAGAATGGAGCGCTGACCGCCTCCGGGAGCATCGAATCCACCATTGTGAATGTTGCACCGGAGATCGCCGGCAGGGTGGTGGAAGTCCTCGCTGAGGAGGGACAGCCCGTTCGGGCGGACGATCCGCTTCTTCGTCTGGATGACAGCCTGCTCCAGTCCGAAAAGCAGACGGCCCAATCCGCGCTGGATTCAGCCAATGCCGCCGTCCATACCGCTGAGGTCGCTTTGGAAGCCGCCCAACTGCAATATGACCTGACCCTTTCCAATGCCCTCGCGCAGGAAAAGGCAACTCGTCTCGCAATTTGGAAAGATTCAAAACCGGCACAATTCGATCAACCTGTCTGGTACTTCTCCAAAGAGGAACGCATCCAGGCCGCCCAAGCCGAAGTGGATGCCAAGAAAGTTGCCCTCGATGAGGCTCTTGAAAGTCTGGATGACATCAGTCAACGCGCTGGCAGTTCAGATTTCCTTAAGGTCGAAACCAATCTCGTGCAAATGCGCCTTGCCTTCGAAAACGCACAAGCCGTGTTCGATGCCACCAATGGGGCATCCGATTCTCAAGACCTGCGCGATGCCGCACAGATCATTCTCGATGAAGCAGAGATAGACCTGGAAGATGCGCAAAAGGATTATGACGACGCCCTCACCACCGAAGGTGCCATCGATGTTCTTGAAGCACGCGCAGAGGTCGTCATTGCACGAGAAGTCCATGATCGCGCAATGGACAACCTGCGCGCCCTGCAAACAGGCGCAGACTCTCCGCAAGTACAAGCCGCTGCAAAAGCGGTGGAACAGGCACAAGCTGCACTCGAACAGGCAAAGACCAATGTAGCCTCAGCACAATCGAGACTTAACCAGATCGATACACAACTTAAGAAAATCACCGTATATGCCCCAATGGGTGGTGTTGTGGTCACACGCAATGTTGAGCCCGGTGAATTTGTCCAACCCGGAACGGTCGCATTTGCAATGGCAAATCTCAACGAGTTGGCCATCACCGTCTATGTTCCTGAAGATCAATACGGCAACATCGCACTCGGGCAGGAGGCCTCCGTAACCGTTGACTCCTTCCCCGCTGAAACCTTCGATGCCGTGGTCATTCATATCGCTGATCAGGCAGAGTTCACCCCGCGTAACGTCCAAACTGTGGAAGGGCGCAGTTCGACCGTCTATGCCATCAAGTTAAAGGTGACCAATACCGAAGGCAAATTAAAGATTGGCATGCCAGCGGACGTGGAATTTAAATAGCCAGTTCGTGATTATGAGAAAGGAGGATGCTGTGACGCCTGTCGCTTTTGATTGGGCCAGAATGAAAAATATCCAAAAGATCCATCGTCTGCTTTATGCGATCGGTCTGGGACCGCTCATCGGCAGGATCATCCTCCTTTTGACGACAACAGGCCGAAAGTCGGGAATGAAACAGGTGACGCCGTTGCAATATGAGATGATCGGCAATGACTACTATATCGGCGCGGCGCGCGGCACAAAGGCGGATTGGGTCCGCAACATCCAGTCCAATTCGCAGGTTGATGTCCGTGTGGGCAGGAAACATTTTCCAGGCATCGCTGAAGTTGTCACCGAATCTTCCAGATTCGCCGACTTTTTGGAAGTGCGGCTCGAACGACATCCACGCATGATCGGTCTGATTATGGAAAAGGCACACGGGTTGCCCAGGCGTCCCAGCCGTGCACAATTGGAGAAACTGGCTGAAAAGGAAGCATTGGTGATCATCCATCCTCAGACATTCAGTGAGAATCGACGTGACTGAATATTTAATTCAAGCAAATGACCTTTATAAACACTTTGGCGATACCCATGCCGTGAATGGCGTCTCCCTCGAAATCAACGCGGGCGAGGTTTACGGACTTGTTGGTGCAGACGGTGCAGGGAAGACCACGACCATGCGCCTGCTTGTCGGCGCTCTCAAAGCGGACGCGGGCCAGGTCAATATCTGTGGATATGATATCAACAAACAAATCGAACATGCCCGTGCCCAATTCGGCTACCTCTCACAACGATTCTCGATGTATGAAGATTTGACCGTGCTCGAAAACATCCGTTTCTTCGCCGAAGTACGCGGGCTCAAATCGGACGAATGGCTTCCGCGCTGCATGGAGATTCTTGAATTCGTCGGGCTCGATAAATTCAGCGACCGCCGTGCAGGTCAACTTTCTGGCGGTATGAAACAAAAGCTTGGACTTGCCTCTGCACTTGTGACGCACCCCCGTGTATTATTGCTCGACGAACCCACCACGGGCGTTGACCCTGTTACGCGGCAAGACTTTTGGCAGCTGGTTATCAAGCTTGTGTCCTCATCTCCCAACGGGAACCCCAATAATGGGGTGCTTCGCGAAGGGAATAGGGGTGAGGGCGTCTCTGTTCTTATTTCCACCCCTTACATGGACGAAGCCTCACGCTGTCATCGAGTGGGATTCATGAAGAATGGAAAGATCATCGCGGAGGATACGCCGTCGAATCTGCGGGCGCGCCTCAACGGACGAGTCCTTGAATTGCGCGGCTCGCCGATAAATGTTCTTCGTCATGTGGCGCACAAGGATATGGACGTGGAAGACGTTCAGGCGTTCGGAGATAGACTGCACATCCGCGTCGGGGAGAATAAGGCTCAGGATGTTTTGCGCAGGTTGAAGTCCGAGATTCGAAGCGCAGGCGGACATGTGGATGAACTCCGCATCGTGAATCCCGTCCTCGAAGATGTCTTCATTGCTTTGTCCGACCAAGAATATTCGGCATAAAGGAGTCTTATCATGATCAGCCTTGACCTTGGCACATTGATCGATAAACCCATCAAAGATGTCTTTGCGTTTGTTGCCAACCCGAATAACATGTCGAAGTGGAATTCGGCGGTTGTGAACCTGCAACAGATCACGCCTGGCGCAGTGGGTGCCGGTACAAAGTTCAGGAGTGTTGGCGAAATGATGGGGCGGCGCATCGAAGGCGAGATGCAGATCACCGCGTATGAGCCGGATACCAAATGCGGTTTTCAAGTGAACGCGGGGCCGATGCAGGTGAATATGAACTTTACATTTAAAACCGTTGGCACGGGCACGAAGATCAGCCTCAATGCGCAGGGCAACCCTGCTGGTGTGTTCAAGCTGGCGGAACCCGTGATGGCGGGTCGTGTCAAATCCATGATGGAAGAAAATCTTGCACACCTGAAATCGGTTTTGGAAAAGGGAGCGTAAATGTCTCTGCCTGTTATCTACGTTGAGAATCTCACGCGCCGATTCGGTGATTTTGTTGCAGTTGATCACATCAACTTCGAAGTCAATGAAGGGGAAGTGGTCGGATATCTTGGTCCAAACGGTTCAGGCAAGACCACAACGATTCGCATGTTGCTTGGATTACTTGAACCAAGTGAAGGCGAAGCGACTGTTTTGGGATTCGATGCCTTCCGGCAGAGCGAAGAAGTCCGCAAGCGCGCGGGATATATGTCGCAGAAGTTTGCAATCTATGATGACCTGACCATACAGGAAAATCTGACGTTTTATGGCGGCGTATATGGCATTACCGACAAAGCCCGCATCGCACATACTCTTGAATTGGTCGGCCTCCATGGACACGAGTCCACACTGACGCGCTCTCTCTCTTCAGGCTGGCGTCAGCGGCTGGCGTTGGGTATCGCACTGGTGCATGAACCGAAATTGTTATTCCTCGATGAACCCACCTCCGGCGTGGATCCCACTGCGCGCCGCGCCTTCTGGGACTTGATCTATGAACTTGCCGAAGAGGGCGTGACGATCCTTGTCACCACCCACTACATGGACGAAGCCGAATACTGCGAGCGCGTCGGCATCATGCGCGACGGGAAACTTCTCGCAATGGATACGCCCTCCAACCTGAAACGTGACATCATCCCCGGCGACGTGTGGGAGGTCTTTGCCGAGTCATTGCAGGCAGGATTGGAGGTTTTGCCTGATGTGGAAGGTGTTTTGCGCGTTGGCCTGGCTGGCGACCATTTGCGCACGATCACCGAAAAAGGATTGAAGAAAGAAGTTTTACTGAAAGCGTTGAAGGAGAAGAACATGGATGCACGCGATATTGTTGTGGGGGAGGCGACGCTGGAGGATGTATTTATTTCACTGGCGAGGTGAGGACTGATAAAATAACATGATCAGGTATACTCCTCTTTCGAGTGCTAAATTAAGCGAAGCCAATTTACTTATGGCTGATCTTACCAATGCGAATCTGTCCAA
>DATIUT010000136.1:0-4566 GCA_035466615.1 Anaerolineales bacterium
CTGCGGCGGGTGCGCCACAGCCTGAAACGACAGGGGGGAAGGTTGACCTAATGGTCAATAGGCGCACTACGAGAAGGTAAAACTCCAGCATCAACTGGTGAGGGGGAGAGTTTGATGGTGATAAACATGCTCATGGAGTGCGCTCCTTTCTTTGAAATTTTCTAACATGGCGAGTTTACACCGCACATACTGATGTGTCAAGGCTTATAATCAAATTCATGATACGGACTTGGAAGATCACAAAAAACAACCACGAGGAAATGCGTTTTCCCGGCCAGACTTCGCTGGATGCGATCACCCGCCAGTTGCCCGATGGATATTACAGCACCTTCCGAACATATGATGGATGTACGCGCGTGCTTGGACTCTCCGCTCACTTGCAACGCCTGCCCGAAGCGGACGTCTCCACCCTGCGCCGGCACCTGATTCACCTGCTGGAACATTTTCATCCCGATGAAGCGCGCGTCCGCGTGATGATGACGAAACAAAAACAGGTTTACGTTGCCATCGAGCCGCTCAAACCTCTGCCGCGTACAGTGTACGAAAAAGGCGTCCGCGTGGAAACAACAGGGATCAAACGTGAAAGTCCGCGGGTAAAATCCACGGCATTCATCGGTCAAAGTGATGGCGAACGCAGGCATATTGCGCAATTGGGAATTTTTGAAGCCTTATTGGTGAAGGATGGGAAAATTCTGGAGGGGATGACGAGCAATTTCTTCTATGTTTGTGCTGGTGTTTTATATACCGCCCAACGTGACATCCTGCTCGGCGTGACACGGCGGACCGTTATCCGAGTGGCGCGGGGGAGGGGGGTTGAAGTGAGATACAGCCCATTGAAACTGGATCAATTGCCGGCGGTTAATGAGGCGTTCATCACATCCAGTTCGCGCGGGATCGTACCGGTCGTTCAGATCGATGATGTGACGGTGGGGCAGGGGAGGGTGGGGGAGATTACGGAACAGTTGTCGATGGCGTACGAGGCATATGTCATCCAGAAAGCGGAAAGGATTTAGACTGCATCCACCTGCGCCGCGAGGTTATGAATCCACTTGCGCGAGAAATAGCGGTTGATGCCTAAAATCCATTTGGTGGCTTCCTCACTCATCGCGCAGAGATAAACGAAATACACGGGGAGATGGAATACATTTGCTCCGAGATACGCCATCGGCACGCCGACCAGCCAGATGATGATGCCGTCGAGGAAAAGTGAGAAGCGCGTATCGCCACCCGCACGCAGGATGCCAATCACAATGGTCATGTTGTTGATGCGTAGCCATAAAACAAACGCAATGATGGTGGTGACGTTGCTCGCGTTCTCGATGACATCAGGAGAAACGTTATATAGTGAAAGGATTGGTGCTTTGATGAATTGGAGGAGCAGGCCCGAGAGGATGCCGCCCGCAACGCCCAGGCCGAGCGAACGACCTGCGTAGATATATGCTTCATCCTCTTTGCCCGCGCCGATGCGGTTGCCAACCAGGACGGATGTGGCATTTGATACGCCGATGAAAATCACAAACGCCAGTTGCTCGATGGTGCCCACGATGTTCATTGCCGCAAAGGATTCGGTGCCGAGGCGTCCGTAGATCACGTTATAAGTGGTGATGCCCAACGCCCAGAAGAGTTCGTTCAAGATGACAGGCAGCATCGGTTTGATGACCCTGCCTGCGAACGCCGCGTCGAAATCCGTGAGTTCACGCAGGGACGCGGTAACGGGTGTTTTTTGCGTGTACGAATATGTGACGAGCGCAACACATTCCAACGAGCGCGCCGCGACAGTCGCCACTGCAACACCCTGGATGCCCAATTCAGGCAGACCGAATTTTCCGAATATCAATGAATACGATAGAAATGTGCTTATCAACAGCGCGGTGACGCTGATGGTTGTCGGTATTTTAACAATGCCCGTGGAGCGCATCACGAACCCGTAACTGACTGTGACCGCGAGGAAGAGAAAGGCCCACGAAAAGGTGCGGATGTAACCGGCACCGAGTTCGATGACCGCCGCGTCCTTTGTGTAAATGCCCAGGATTTGCGAAGGGATGAGTTGGGCAAGTGTAAAAAATATGAGACTCGTCGAAATGGCGAACATCAAACACAAGCCGAGCACGCGCCGAAGATTAGGCACATCGTTGCGGCCCCAAAACTGCGCGGTGAACATTGCTGCGCCGCTGATGATCCCAAAATGGACGAGGTTCAACAGGAAGGCGAGTTGTCCGGCCAGCCCGACCGCCGCAACAGCGACTTCGCCTTTTTGCCCCACAAACACAACCCCCAGCATGTTCAACCCTGCAAACGCAAATTGCTGGATGATGATGGGTATGGCGATCTTGCGAATGTTGGGAAAGTATTCAGGATCGTCGTAGTAGTCGCGCGCCTTGCGAAAAATGTTCACTTCTCCTCCGAGGAAGGAGGATTATAAGCGGGAGTAAGGGATATATGTCAATCTTCATCAAAACTCAAAAGGAGACATTTGATGAGAATCGTTGTAGTGGTATTCCTGAAGCAATAGAAGTTTGGTTTTTGAGTAAGTTCATCTGTGGATTTCACTACAACATTATTTATTCCTCTCAAATATCTCGTAATAGCCTCTATCGAGTTCGTCATCGCTGAGATGTGCGTATCGTTGTGTGACCTGGATGTTGCTATGCCTCGCAAGTTCCTGTGCCAGTTTAAGGTTACCTGAGCCGCGCAGGATGGCAGTGACAAAGTAGTGCCTGAAGGAGTGGGGGGTGATCTTACCGACAGAATCTTTGCCCAGGATTTCCCGTACACGTTCTGTGACGATGTTGCGTCCGGTTGTAGTGGTGATGGGTTTGATTTTTTTGCCGGCCCCTTTATCGTGACGGGCGAATAGGGGCAGGGAGGGCAATGGGCGGCCGGACCCGCCATCCAAAGACGCGCGAAGCGAGAGATAGTCCTTGAGGGCTTTCATCGAACGGGAGGAAAATCGCACCACGGCTTGTTTGTCGCCTTTGCCGATGATGACCGCGCGGCCTTCATTCCAGTCAATGTCGCCGCGTCGCAGGGCGCAAGCCTCATGGACGCGCAGTCCCGTATCGGCGAGAGTGAGCATAAAGGCTCGATCTCGCGTTTCGCGTAACCGAAGTATAGTTGAATCGTCGCCCGAAAAGACAGGAATCGTTGCAGGATCACTGATGTGCGTGAGCAGGCGCTCGATATCGTCCGAAGGGAATTGGGGGAGTCGTATGCCGGGCTTGCGTGTGCGTTGTTTGATAAGCAGGCGCAGGCGCGGCAGGTTGATGTCTGCCAGTTTTTCCGCGGACAGATATTCGTAGAAACCTTTGACCGCCGTGATGTAGAGCGTTTCTGTGGCAGACGAATACACCTTGAGGTGCGCGGCAAGCCAGGTGATGGCGTCCTCTGTGAGTTTTTCAACAGGGGATGTTTCAGGATCGAGCCAGCGTTCCTTCAACACAGCGGAAAAGATGTTGAGTGCATTGGTATAGGTACGCGCGGTATGTTCCTTACGGGCTGACGCGACGCCTGCAAGATAGGCTGAAATGGCTTCGGAAATGGTCTGATTGGTCATTTTCTATACGCTACTTTATGCTTATTATAATAATACTTATCGAAATCATTGTCAAGGTTGATTTTACCGTCATTGCGAGGCGGAATCCGAATGCAATCCCCCACTCGAAATTGACGGTAAAGATGGATCGCAGACCAGGGAACAAATCAGCGCCTCGCACTGGAACCTGAGTCTGATACACCCACCCTGACACCTCCCACCCAATGCCTTCATGACTCTCCCCTGCCCTATCAAAGTTCCTGCGCTAAAGTTTGTGCAGTTGTGCGACTCAATCTTCGCTCCTGGTTGATTGGGTGCGGATCGAAAATAGCGACCTTGTCAATTTAGAATATATGTTCTATAATTCAACCGTACTTGTTTAGCGTTCAGAGAATTTGTCCTATCTGTGGTGGTCGCATTTGGTTTTACAATTGTGATGCCTACAGGTACGGCTAGTACAGATGGTGCTAGGTGGCTTTTTAGCGACTTGACCGCCACATATGCCGTTTTTCTGCTTTAGACGCTAAACAAGAACATTCAACCATGAACGCACTTTCTACCCTGATTGAACTTTCCAGTCAGATGGAGTTGGAACACGCGGAAGAGACACACGCTTCCAACGGGCGAAGTGGCTTCGATATGCCCTCGGCTATCGCCTCGGGCCATTCAACCACCGGAAAACCTGCCTGTTTTACCCCAAAAGAAAAAGATGCTGCGTTCGTCCACCCGGCACAACTCCCCAACGGCAAGCAGATCAAACTATTGAAGACCTTGCTCTCGTCCGCTTGCGAACGGGATTGTTACTACTGTCCCTTTCGCGCGGGACGTGACTTCCGCCGCGCCACGTTCAAACCGCAGGAGTTTGCCGAGCTGTTCATGAAGTTGCTTCGCACAAACTTTGCAGAAGGTCTTTTTCTTAGCTCAGGCATTGCGGCCGGCGGTGCGAACACGCAAAACAGGATTCTTGATACGGCTGAAATCCTCCGCAAGCGATTGGGGTATCGCGGCTACCTGCATCTCAAGATCATGCCCGG
>DATIUT010000137.1:0-4680 GCA_035466615.1 Anaerolineales bacterium
TCTTCGTCAGGAGGTTGAAGACTCACAGTATCACTGAAGATCGAGACGGGAAGACTCAAAGGGAACATACTTTGGACACTTGGCGTCCATAAAAACAGGATTATGATTGTTATTAACCAAAGGAGAAATATGTCCAAGGTCAATTCGGTCCTCATGTTGCTTGTGGTCCTGATGATCGTGTCCCTGGCTTGCAGTTCGTCAGGCATCAACACGCCGGACCCCAATTTCATCAACACGATGGTCGCACAAACCCTTGCCGCCATTCAGGTCCAGAGTGTTGAGCCGGGGATACCGGTCACCGGCCCGGGAACGCCGACCCCAACCCCGACATTTACTGCATCTCCCACGCCTTCCCCTACGATCACACTTTCGCCGACCCCTATTTTCACAGCCACACCTTCTGTGCCGTTGATCAGCGTATCCGTGGCCACGAACTGCAGGGTTGGTCCGGGCAAGGCTTATGATCGTGTGGGCGCGCTGTTGGTTGGGGAGTTCACAGAAATCTATGGCCGCGATCTGGCTGGGAACTATTGGTATGTCGCCAACCCGGATGTGGAGGGCGGATTTTGCTGGCTTTGGGGGGAATATGCCACACTCGCCGGAAACACCCTGATATTGCCGATCTTCACGCCTCCTCCCACGCCGACGCCTGTTCCTGCCTTCGTTGCGGAATACTCCGGCCTGGAGGCATGCGATGCCAACCGCTGGGTTGAGATTAAGCTGGTAAATACCGGCGGCATCACATTCAGGTCAATATTTATGTCAGTGATGGATTCCGTCACCAATACGACGGTTTCCATGAGCGGGAACAAGTTCACGAATGTCAATGGCTGCAGCTCGTCCGATTCAAAGAATGTTCTGGCGTCAGGCGAGAAGACCATCGTGAGCTCGCCGGCCTTTGGTTACGACCTCACCGCGCATAAGATCCGTGTAACGATCACACTGTGTTCCGATGTGGGGGTGAATGGCACATGTGTAACGCAAGTGATCGAATTCAAACCCTAGACACGAAATGGACAGGGCGGGCTTGTGCCTCCCGCCCTGTTTTTTTGTTTAATCATGATAAAGGTGCAATGTATCACCCCTTGCGCAAAAGCGATTTTTGCAATATTGTTGTCCCAACTGGATCATTCACGAGGAGATATGCGCACAACCCTTTTCAAACTTTTGATCACCGGGGCATTGGTCCTTTCAGCCTGCAACCTGCCTGAGGATAATGCAACTCCCGAAGTTAAACCGCCAACAGAGCAGTCCACAGCAACCATCGAAGCGACGGCTACTCGAACATCCGCCCCTACCGAAACACCCACTGTGATTCCCACTGAAACACCGATTCCGGAACCAAGTGCCACAGCCACCATCGAAATTCCGATGGCAAAGGTGGGACGTGAAAGCAATTGCCGTGTCGGCCCGGGCGGGATGTACAACCTTGTGGCTACCTACCAAACTGGGCAAATGCTCGAAGTCGTCGCCAAAGACCTGGGGGGAGGCTACGTGTTTGTCAGAAACCCCGGAAAACCCGAAGAACAATGCTATCTATTGGCGAATAACGTCACCATCAGCGGAGATATATCGGCTTTGCCGAAATTCACTCCCCGGCCTTCACCCACCGCAGCCCCGTATTTCAATGTCAGCTTCAAAAAATTCGACACCTGCAGCGGAGAGGATTATGCCCTCTTTACCGTCGAGAACATTGGCAGTGTCCCATTCCGTTCGGCGTATATCAAAGTAACGGACCAAAAGGTCAACAGATCGGTTGAACAGGCGCTCAATGTGTTCGATCTGTGGACCGGTTGCATCATTGCCAAAAGCATCACCCCGCTCGATGTTGGAGGAACCGGTTACGTTACCAGCCCGTCGTTCAAGTGGGCGGCCCGTCAGAACAAACTACAGGCGGTCATCATGCTTTGTACCGAAAAAGGTCTGAAAGGTACTTGCGTAACGCAAACCATAATTGTGGATGAGTAAGCCGTGGAATGACCAAGCCTTGCTTCTTCTGCCTCTTTCGTTCTGATAAAGGAAGATGAAAGAGGCAGGATAGTATATGAGTACTTGACGCCTCCCGCCTTTCCCCGTAAGATTGTCCCCGCTATAGAACAGATTTTCGCCCCTCCCTGCCCTCCCTGCAATAGAATTTGGGAGGGCGACCGAAGGTTGAGTGGGATTTTGGAGTTTATATGGATCTTGGAACAATACGCAAAATAGATATTGACAATGAAATGCAGCAATCGTATCTCGATTATGCGATGAGCGTGATCGTGGCGCGTGCACTGCCCGATGCACGCGACGGACTCAAGCCTGTGCAACGCCGCATCCTGTATGCAATGTACGACATGGGCATCCGCGCGGACTCGGCGTATAAGAAGTCCGCTCGTATCGTGGGTGAAGTGCTCGGTAAATATCATCCGCATGGGGACTCGGCAGTGTATGAGGCGATGGCGCGCATGGCGCAGGATTTTTCGATGCGCACACTGCTTGTGGATGGACAGGGCAACTTTGGTTCGGTGGATGGCGACCCGCCTGCCGCGATGCGTTATACCGAGGCGCGACTCACCCCCGCCGCGCTCGACATCCTTTTCGACCTCAATAAAGACACCGTTGATTTCAATTCCAACTTCGACGACACATTAACTGAACCTGGCGTTCTCCCTGCCGCGCTACCTAACTTATTAGTGAACGGCGCAACTGGTATCGCGGTCGGTATGGCAACCTCCATTCCGCCGCACAATCTTGGTGAGATCATTGATGCCATCATCTACATGATCGAACGCTGGGAAAAACTCGATGATATTGATGTTGAACAATTGATGAAGTTCGTGCAGGGACCCGACTTCCCCACCGGCGGTCTGATCGTTCTCGATAACAAGGAGGAGAATCCCATCGAGAATGCGTATGGTTCGGGGCGCGGTCGAATCACAGTGCAGGCTAAGGCGCATATCGAGGAAATGGAGCGCGGCAAGAATCGCATCATCGTCACGGAACTTCCCTATATGGTCAACAAGTCGAGTCTCATCGAGCGCATTGCCGACCTCGCGCGCGAAGGCTATCTCGAAGGTTTATCCGACCTGCGCGATGAATCTGACCGTCAGGGCATGCGCATCGTCCTCGAACTCACGAAGAACGCCGATCCCGATGCCGTCCTGCGCGACCTCTACAAACGCACGCCCATGCAGACCACGTTCAGCATCAATCTGCTGGCGTTGGTCGATGGCGAGCCGCGCACGTTAACGCTCAAGCAGGCACTCCGCGTCTATATCGAGCACAGGCTCACGGTCATAAAAAGACGCGCTGAATTTGATCTGGCAAAGGCCAAAGCGCGGGCACATATCCTTGAGGGATATCTGGTCGCATTAAAGAATCTGGATGAATTGATCGAACTCATCCGCTCCGCCTCGGACGTGGACGCGGCCCGATCCAAATTGATGAAACGCTACAAGCTGACGGAGTTGCAGGCGACCGCCATCCTCGACATGCAGTTGCGCAGGCTCGCCGCGCTCGAGCGCAAGAAGATCGAGACCGAATACAAGGAAGTGAGCGCGTTGATCAAGGAGTTGACCGCGCTGTTGAAGTCTGCGAAGTTGATGCGCGGTGTGGTGGCGGACGAACTGCTGAAGGTGAAGGCGCAATACGCAGACCGGCGCCGCACGCAGATCGCGGACCTGTCAAAAAAAGGAAAGACCACGAAATCACTGACTGCATCCGATATCCTGCCGCAACAACAGGTATGGATCGGCGTGACCGCGGACGGTCTGGCCTCGCGCACGGTGGACGAAAAGGAGCCCAAACATTCAGGCAACGACGCGCCGCGCTGGCTCGTGAAAGCCTCAACATCGGATACAGTGTATTTTGTTGCGAAGTCCGGACGCGCCGCGGCAGTGGCGGTGCATGTCATCCCACAGGCGGAGAAGTTGTCGCAAGGCTCGTTGTTTTACAAGGTCTCGCCGTTGCAGGAAACGGATTCGCTTGCGGCAGTGTTCGCACTGCCTTCGAGAAAATCGGCGTTGCCCGAAGAGACGTGTGTCATCACAACCACACGTTTCGGCATGATCAAGAAGAGTCTGGTGAGTGAATTACCCGGACCTTCGGCACAGACGTTCGTGCTGGTCAAAGTGAACGAAGGCGACCGCCTGATCGAAGTCGGTCTGACCGATAACAGGAAGAAGGAAATTTTGCTCGTCACTGCGGGCGGCATGGCGATCCGCTTCAAGGAGGATGACGTGCGCCCGATGGGACTCGTCGCGGCGGGTGTGAACGGCATGAAACTGGACGATAAGGATGAAGTCGTTGGTGTGGAGATATTGCCGACCGACGGCGAGATCTTCCTGCTCACGAACGATGGCAAAGCCAAACGCGTGGAGCAAAAGGACTTCCCGACCCAGGGACGGTACGGCAAGGGCGTCATCGCCTGGGAACTGCATGCGAAAGAGAAACTCGTCGGTGCCGTCAGTGACAAACCGAGTCACATGGCGACCATCCACTTGAGCAAGGGCGCGCCCAAGTCCACGCGGCTTGACGCGGTTGCTGTCCGTAAACGCGCCGCCGCCAAAGGGGACGTGGTCGTGGAAGTGAAACCCGGCGAGGAAGCCGTCTCCGTCAATGTGGCGTGGACTGCCGAGAAGTTTGTGAGTGAAAAGAAAGAGGAAAGAGGAAAGACGAAGCCTGCGAAGGAGAAGAAAGTGG
>DATIUT010000138.1:0-6040 GCA_035466615.1 Anaerolineales bacterium
GCCTCATGCGGATGATTGTATCCAGCCATTGCATCCAAAAGTTTGTTCGGGTCGGATTTGCAGAACAACGAGTTGCGGTGTTCCTGGAAGATGAAGCCTTCGTTCACGGCGTGGTCAATGGCGGCGAGCAACGGGTTGTAATAATTTTTCACGTTCAACAGACCAACGGGTTTTTCGTGCGCACCGGTCTGCGCCCAGGTAACCGTCTCAAATAATTCATCGAATGTTCCAAATCCACCAGGCAGGGCGATATACCCATCGGCAAGTTCGTGCATGCGGGCTTTGCGCTCGTGCATGCCGGGGGTAACATCCATGCGAGTGAGACTGTCATGTGCAAGGGATTTGGTATACATGGATGGGATGATCACACCGACCACTTCGCCGCCTGCCTCGAGAGCGCCATCTGCCACCGCTCCCATAAGACCGGTCTTTCCACCGCCGTAGATGAGTTGAATCCCTCTTTTGGCGAGGACAATGCCCATCGTCCGCGCGGCCGACAAATAGTCCGCGTGAACCGAATCTGATGATCCGCAAAAAACGCAAATTGAGTTCATAAGCCCGTCCTTTTGCAAAGAGAACGCGTTGCAAGTGCTCAAATCATGCGCACATGTGTGCAAATACACATAAAAAGAGCGTTGAAAGGCAAAAAGTGCGACGCACTCGTAAAATTTTATGTGGTAATTGTAACAGTCTTGTAAATAAACTCTAATCATTTTCCTACGCGGAGTCCACTCCCTTTTTGGTAGAATAATCGTACTTATCAGGAGAAAATTATGGCAGGAATGGAACGTTTTACACAGCGAGCAAGGCGTGTTCTCAGCCTCGCACATCAGGAGGCGGAGCGCGCTCGCAATAACAACATTGGCACGGAGCATCTTCTGCTTGGATTGATGGAGGAAGAGGGCGGTGTGGCAGGGCGTGTCCTGCGTGAACTTGGCATGACATCGGATCGCGTGCGCGAAGTGGTCAGGCGCGTCTCCGGGTCTTCCAGCAGTTTCGATGCCAACCATGTTGAACTTTCGATGGAGACACAACAGGTGCTCGAACATGCAGTGGAGGAAGCACGCAGGCTCGGACATCATTACATTGGTACAGAACATATCCTGCTTGGGCTTGTTCGCGTGGAAGGCGTTGCGATGGAAGTCCTTCGACGACTTGGCGTAACAGCCGAACAGATCCGCAGGCAGACCCGCCGCGTATTGAACGAATCCGCTTCACCCTCCTCACCGGCGCCTGCCGGTGCTGGACCCGCGCGCGGCGCGGCACCGGGGCAGAAGACGCCACTGATTGACCAGCTTGCTTCCGATCTGACTTCCAAAGCCGAAGAGAAAAAACTTGACCCCGTCATCGGTCGTCAGATGGAGATCGAGCGCGTGATCCAAATTTTGGCGCGCCGCACGAAGAACAACCCCGCATTGATCGGCGAACCCGGCGTCGGCAAGACCGCCATTGTGGAGGGCCTCGCGCAGCGCATCGTCGAAGGCGATGTGCCCGCACCGTTGATGAACAAACGACTTTTGCAACTTGATGTCGGTTCATTGGTCGCCGGTACGATGTATCGCGGCCAGTTCGAGGAAAGACTCAAACGCGTCATTGACGAGTTGAAACAATCCGGCGCGATCCTGTTCATTGACGAGGTCCATATGCTGGTCGGCGCGGGAGCCGCCGGCTCCTCCGTGGATGCGGCAAACATCCTCAAGCCCGCATTATCGCGCGGCGAGTTGCAGGTCATCGGCGCGACTACGATGGATGAATACCGCAAGCACATTGAATCGGATGCCGCACTCGAACGCCGCTTCCAGCCCATCCAGGTGGATGAACCGTCTGAAGAAGAAACCATTGAAATTCTCAAGGGAATCCGTTCAGCTTATGAGGAACATCATCACCTTGTCATTTCTGATGAAGCGCTCGAAGCCGCCGCGCATCTTTCATCCCGCTATGTAACTGAACGCTTCCTCCCCGATAAAGCGATTGACCTGATCGATGAGTCATCCTCCCGCGTGCGCATGTACAAGAGCCCCGCCGCAAAGGAGGCAAAGGATCTGTTCGGTCAGTTGCGCCAGGCGCGCCAGAACCGTTCACTTGCACAAGAGGAAGGCAACGGCGAAGATGTGAAGGAATGGGAGGAACGCGAACTTGAATTGAGCGAGCAGATCGAGCGCATTCGCACCGGTTGGGATCGTGCGACCAGCCCGGTAGTCTCCGCGGAGGATATTGCTGAGGTCGTGTCCATGTGGACCGGCGTTCCGCTCATGCAACTGGCGGAGGAGGAATCCCAGCGTCTGCTCAAGATGGAGGATGAACTCCGTGGCAGCATCATCGGGCAGGAAGACGCCATTATTGCCATCTCGCGCGCAGTCCGCCGCGCCCGCGCCGGGTTGAAAGACCCGAAACGTCCCATTGGTTCATTCATGTTCCTTGGACCGACAGGCGTCGGCAAGACCGAACTTACCAAATCGCTTGCCAAATTCATGTTCGGCAGTGAAGATGCGGCTGTGCAGTTGGATATGTCCGAGTTCATGGAACGTCACACCGCTTCCCGTCTGGTGGGTGCTCCTCCAGGATACATCGGCTACGAGGAAGCCGGTCAATTGACCGAAGCGTTGCGCCGCCGTCCCTACTCCATCGTTGTGTTCGATGAAGTCGAGAAGGCGCATCCCGAAGTTCACAACATGTTGTTGCAGATCATGGAAGAGGGGCACCTGTCCGATGCAAAGGGCCGCAAGGTGGATTTCCGCAATGCGATCATCGTAATGACATCCAATATCGGCGCGGATGTGATCAAACGTCAATCCACTCTTGGATTTGCACTCAAACGTGATGAAGCAGCCGAGGAAAGAATCTCCTACGAAGACATGCGCAAGAAATTGAATGAATCCCTCAAGCGTGCCTTCCGTCCCGAATTCATCAATCGTCTGGATGCGACTGTCATCTTCCGCGCGCTCAACAGGGAAGATATCCAGAAGATCGTTTCGCTCGAACTGGCAAAGGTCGCTGACCGCCTCAAGGAACATGACCTGATCCTGACCGCCACACCCGAGGCTTTGACCACACTGGCAGAACTGGGTTACGACGCGGAGTTCGGCGCCCGCCCGCTGAAGAGGATCATCCAGCAAAAGGTGGAGGATCCCCTCTCCGATAAATTGCTGAGCGGCGAGTTTCACAACGGAGATTCGATTTTGGTGACACTGGATCCCGATCAGGAGATCATCCTTGAACGGGAAGGAGTGCACGAAGAAGCGCCGGTGATGTAGTGTAGTTTCAAACCAAGACCCTAAAGGCCTCCGGACCTTTAGGGTCTTTTGTTTAATAAGATTTTTCTATTTCGCGTTGTCTATGAGCGCAGACACTTTTGTAAAGAAGGAGTGATTTTATGAGCACAAATCTTCAAACTGCAACACTGGCTGGGGGATGTTTCTGGTGTCTCGAAGCTGTTTTTGATGAGATCAAGGGCGTGAATGGCGTGGAATCCGGCTATGCCGGTGGTCACATGGACAACCCCACCTATCGTGCGGTCTGCAACGGCGATACAGGACATGCCGAGGTTGTACAAGTCCATTTCGACCCAAACATCGTCTCTTATCGGGACCTGTTGAATGTTTTCTTTGCCATCCATGACCCCACCACCCTCAACCGTCAGGGCGCGGACGTTGGCGCGCAATACCGTTCCGCCATCTTCTGTCACGATGATGAGCAGGAGAAGATCGCCGAAGAACTCATCAAGGATCTAAACTCACAGAAGATCTGGGACGGCCCCATTGTTACCGAAGTTTCAAGGTTGGATGAGTTTTATATGGCTGAAGATTACCATCAGGAATACTTTGCGAGAAATCCATATCAGCCATATTGCACAGCGGTTGTCGCGCCGAAGGTATCCAAGTTCCGCAAGCATTTCCTCGAGATGTTGAAAAAGCAGCCGGCATAATCACGTCCCATCACAACCGATCACTTCATAGACTCCTGTTTTCGGCATCGAAAGCAGGGGTTTATACCATTCGGGGCGTGAGGTTATTTTTGCAACATTAAACGGCCAGCCGATTTCACCTACATACACATAACCAATTCCCAATTCACAAAGTCGTTCCAACGTGGACAGTTGATCGAATCCCATATCAAATGGGAGAGGAAATGTAACATGCCCGGTCAAGGGTGTGATCCAGATGCCGGCGTCCGCTCCCACATTACCTTCAGAGGACTCAGACGTTGTAACCTTTAATTCCGTGGATGAGATCCCAATTCGCGCGTCGGCGGGCAACTGGTTCGCCATCCAATCCATTGCCGCTATGTCATCATTTCCCACGATCACACAACAATTGGAGGGATACAGATCGTAATTGAAGAACGCGTTGACTGCAACAATCCCAATCGCAAATATACCAGCGTACCTGTTCAACGAACATCGTCCCTGCAATTTCTTCTCCAAACCTGCCAGCCCCAACCCGCCAAGCATGGACAGCGGCATATACAGGATCATTTCCACAAAGGGGCGGTCAAGCAGGGTCAAGTTTCTGTAGCCGGGGACCCAGGCCACAGGGATGAAAAGGCCTGCCAACAGGAGGGTGATTGTCAGGACACAAATAAAAGTCAAACGGGGATATACCATCCATGCAAAGATGGATAAGAGTAAAACAAATACCGTTATTAGAATCCCTTTTTGAAGATATGGATCAAAAAGCAGTGTAAGAACACTCTGCCTTTGAATAAAGATGATTTCCAATAAAGTCATGACAATGACCACAATAAAAAGCATCCGTCTTTGCGAAAGATTTTCCGACCATGTTGCCGCGATCCATGCAAGGAAGACAATGCCAAGAACGATCACAGATCTGCTGTGCGTGAAAATAGATAACAAAACACTTATTCCCAATATCCCATAAAATAGCTGCCGCTTCTTCCCAAATATCTCATTGCTGTTTTGCGAGAGGAGGTAGGCCAGGCACAACACAAATGGAATCAACCCCAAACTCATTAAGGCGGGGTATTTCCCCCAGTCCACGGTGTGGGCGGGCATGTACCAGCCAAAAGCAGAAAGGATGACTGCAAAGATCCCGGCCCAACTGGATCTGGTCTCGTGCTTGATTGGACAGAAAAGGGAAAATGGAATCAATGCCAATATTATCTGCCCAAGAATCAACATGACTCGTGTGATTTCGGCGTGGAAAAAAGATGCGAAGAACGCAGTCAGAAAATGGAAGCCGAGGTGGTAATAACTGACGGTCGGCCAGCTGAATATCCGTGTCATCTCGTTTCCCATGATGCTTTTTGTCAGCGCATAGTGTTGTGCGGAATCAAAATACAAAGGGAATAACGCTTTGGAAACATATACCAATCTGAGAAGGATGGAGATAAAAATGAAAAGGGCGAAGATGAGACTTGTTGAGTTTGAAGCGGGTTTGAGGCGCTGCCTTGAGTGCTCCGCAATCGAAGGGTCTAATTTGAGGCGAGACAGGAGGAGAAGGATGATGACCAGGATGAGCAGTCCGAATTGCATTCCGTGATCCAGGCCCCATAAAATCCAGGTCAGGGAGATGAACATGACCGGCGCGATCCATCCAGCGGCGCTGAGTGAGGAATATTCGCTTGTGGTTAACTCATCCCCGAAGACCGGTCTTAATGCCAGATGGATCAGGTGCTGGCCGATGAACACGAAAACGAGAATGACAGTTATCAACCGCCATTCGATCATCAGAACGGATAATACATCCATCCACACGTTCATGGATACGAGGGATTCGGGTAGGAGGATGGTTTTTTTGTAGACGTTGGCAGGATGATTATGGGCGATTGCGTTTGTGTAGGAGCAGGTGTAGTTGATATAGGTGATAGAGCTGGAGGGGTGCCGGTGATAGAAGGTGTCGTTGTCGGGATCGCGATCTCCAAAGTGGGGTATGCCAGCCCGATGATGGACAGATTTCCCTCCGCCAGGAGGGCATCATCCCTGGTCGAGATCAACATCATATGCAGGACCTCACCGGGAGGCAGTTTTTCGCCGATGCAGTAGGCGTTATTAGGAGTTGCGCTGACACGCTGGCATTTATAG
>DATIUT010000139.1:0-7639 GCA_035466615.1 Anaerolineales bacterium
CAACATTGCAAAGCGGGTACCCCATTCATCAATGGACTTGATCACGACACGCTCAAGTTTGGCAGGTTCGCGCCAGTAGTTGTCATTGCGGACGAGCACGAGTTCTTCACCCTGCGTCCAGTGATCGAGTTTGAAAGCACCCGTACCGTTCATGATCGTGGTCAGAGGATCGCTTTCGGAGGGTTCGGCATAGAAGTTCTGCCAGGTGGCGCAATCGCCATCCCAGCCGCCATTAGCCACAGTCCAGTCTTGGTCCATAACGGAGCCCCATCCCTGTGCGATGGTGGCGATGAACGGACCCCAAGGCTGTGCAAGGGTCATGGTCACGGTGCCGGCGGCATCATCAGCCACAATGGCGCTCTTGACCTTTTCACAGGCAGCAACAAGTTGCTCGGCAGGCAGGGCGCTCAGGCACTCGCGATCATCCGCACAGGCGCCTTCGCCATCCACTACGATGGAAATGTCATCGGTGCCGATGCCGAAGAACGGCTCAGCCAACAGCCACTGCGGGCCGCTGTAACCACCAAAGAGCAGGCCGCGCTGGAAGGAGTAAGCCACATCCGAGGCGGTCATGTCGGCGCCGTCATGGAACTTCACGCCGGAGCGCATCTTGAAGGTGTAGACGGTACCATCTGCAGAGACTTCCCAGGATTCGGCCAACATCGGGACGAACTTATCTGTGGCTTCGCCATCGTAGAACACGAGGGTCTCGTAGACGTTCTGGATGATCTCACCACCGGCGGTTTCGTATGCCAGAGCGGGATCAAGGGTCTCAGGTTCACCAATGGTCGCTACGACCAATGTGGTGGGATCCTTAGATGTAAACGCGGCGGGGGCCGGGGCAGCGGTTTCAGCCGGGGCAGCGGTTTCAGCCGGGGCAGCGGGTTCAGCAGGAGCGGGGGTCTCTGCAGGACCACAAGCTGCCAGGAGCATGCTTGCAACGATCAGCAGGCTCAAAATGTAAAATAGTTTACGCATTGTTCTTCTCCTCACGTAATTTTAGGTTTTGACTTAACGATACGAACATTTGGCACAACAATTTTATACAGGTCCTGGAACAACCACCTCCTTTCAACATCAAATTTAACTAACCAGGTGACAGGCTACAAAGTGGCCCGGTTTCACTTCACGGAACTCAGGGCGCGATTCAGCACATCTCGCCTCGGCGATTGGGCAACGCGTGCGGAAACGGCACCCTGAAGGCGGGTTTGCAGGAGAGGGAACATCCCCCTCGAGAATCGTCCGTTTACGTTTCGCGTCAGCCACCGGGTCCGGGATGGGAACCGCAGAGAGCAATGCCTGTGTATACGGATGAAGGGGATGGGCATACAGTTCATCACGACTCGCCAGTTCAACGAACACGCCCAGGTACATCACTGCCACACGATCACTGATATGTTTAACCATTGAAAGATCATGGGCAATAAAGAGATAGGTCAGGTTGAACTGTTCCTGCAATTCCTCCAAAAGGTTGACCACCTGCGCCTGAATGGAAACATCCAGTGCAGAGATGGGCTCATCACAAACAATGAACGATGGCTGTAACGCCAGGGCGCGCGCCACACCAATGCGCTGGCGCTGTCCGCCGGAGAATTCATGCGGATAGCGGCTGGCAAATGATGGATTCATATTGACCAATTCGAGCAAATGCGCGACCCGTTCATTGATCTCCGCGCCTGTGGCAACGTTATGGACCTGCAAAGGTTCGCCGACCAACTGACCAACAGTCATGCGTGGGTTCAAGCTTGCATACGGATCCTGGAAGATCATTTGCATCTTGCGGCGCATGTGGCGCATCTCTTCGCCTTTTAACTTGACCAGGTCTTTTCCTTCAAAATGGACATTCCCTGCGGTGGGTTTGTATAATTGCAGGACCGTACGACCAGTAGTGGATTTACCGCATCCCGACTCACCCACCAGACCCAGCGTCTCACCGCGCTTGACATCAAAACTGACCCCATCCACCGCGCGCACAGCACCCACCTGACGCTGGAACACGCCGCGATAGATCGGGAAGTGCATCACCAAATCTTCAACTCGAAGCAGTACATCGTTATTGGCGCTCATGAACGGGGCCTCCCAGTTTTTGTATCCACCCAGCAGGCAACGCGGTGTTCCGGTGCAACAGGTTCAAGTGTGGGGTTCTCCTTCCAGCAACGCTCCATTGCCCACTTACAACGCGGGGCAAACGGACAGGCATCCGGCTTCTGATAAAGCACCGGGGGCAGTCCTTCTATCGAAAACAACCTGGTATGTTCCTTCTCATCCACGCGCGGCAGGCTTCCCAGCAAACCGATCGTATAAGGATGGGACGGATTGGCATACAGGTCGTTCACAAGGGATTCCTCGATGATAAAGCCTCCATACATCACGAGCACACGCTGTGCCAGACCAGCCACCACGCCAAGATCGTGTGTGATCCATATGATCGCCATACCCAATTCATCGCGTAATCGCTTGACCAGTTCCATGATCTGCGCCTGGATGGTCACATCCAAAGCAGTGGTCGGTTCATCCGCGATCAGGATCTGTGGGCTGCACGAGAGAGCCATCGCGATCATCACACGCTGGCGCATGCCGCCGGAATATTGATGGGGATAATCGCTTAGACGGTCCTTTGCATTTGGGATACCCACCATGGAAAGCAATTCCGCCGCGCGTTCACTGGCCTGTTTCTTGGTCATGCCGACGTGAAGCATCAAGGGTTCTTCCAATTGACGGCCAATCGTCAACACAGGGTTGAGCGAGGTCATTGGGTCCTGGAAGATCATGGAAATCTGCGCGCCGCGCACATGGCGGATTTCTTCATTGGACATTTTGAGCAGGTCCTGACCGGCAAATCTTGCTGTCCCCGCAGATATTTTCCCGGGCGGGTTTGGGATCAAACCCAGCACCGAAAGCATCGTGACACTCTTGCCACATCCGCTTTCACCTACAACACCAAGTGTTTCCCCCTCCTTCAAATTGAACGAAACTCCATTCACTGCGTGGACTGTTCCATCCGGAGTTTTGAATACAGTCTCTAGCCCTTGTACATCAAGAATGGTATCGGGCATTATTGGTTTCCTTTGTATCAGTGGAGTGTTGAATCATATGGTTCCCTGGAACCAGGCACGAGAATTATACCTAATTATCAAAGTGAGTCAACCGGAGTACGCTCGTGGGGCATTCGTAGGTTGAAAATTGAAGAAAAACCATTCTGGAGTATTCCCGTGAATAATACTCCAGTAGGGTGTACATTTACCAACCTTCAGGCGAAAGAAACCCCGGAATTGATGTTAAAAGAAAAATGCGCCGCGTTTTGGATCATCGTACAGCGCATTCTTATAGATCTGGAGGTCTGGTCTACTCGTAAAAATCCCCTTCTCTTTTTTTCCGGTCTTAAGACGCTGCATGGCAATCCCAATAATACTCCAAAATAACCCTGACACTAACGCACCAAAGGAGAAGAAAGACCGCAATCGCAAGCAGTCGTCCAGGATGGTCAAGCATCATTTATAAAGCCAGCAGGCAACCAAATACCCCGGCCGTATTACGATTTATCCTGCAAGCATCTGTCAATTGCACAGGTCTATTTGGTTCTAAGCCGCGGATTGAGGATACGGTCAAAGGCCGCACCCGACATGCCAAATGCTATCCCAGTCAGTAGTAATAATGCAATTGGCTCCAACACCCAGAATCGAGAACCAGATGTAAACATGGTGCTGCTCCTAAAAGCAGTTTGTATGACGAGACCCCAGGTTGGATACTTTACATCAGAAACATTGAATAGAGCGAAGGTGGCTTCCAAAAACGCGAAACTTGGGATAAGGGCTATCAACTGAGGAAGCATCACAGATGTGATACGCGGGATCAGATAACGCCAAATGATCCGCAGATTGCTCGCCCCGTAGGCTCTGGCGGCCTCCACATAAGGCGTATCCTTAATCTGCAGGAAAGCCGCCCGGAATGTCTTCGCCGGACTTCCAAAAATATTCAAGAGCACAATGGTTGCCAGGATCAACCAGAGATTCACGTGATAGTAGGCATTGAACAGGATTCCAACCGCCAGAACAGGCAGGATCATGTTGGCTTCGATTACCCACTGTAATAAGCCGTCCATCCAGCCTGAATACCAGGCAGCAACGGCACCAACCAGGGCGGAAGCGATGGTTATTGCAAGGGCGCCAAACAGCCCAAACAATAATGCAATCGGCATTCCCCAAAGCAACGGAATCAGCAAATCCCGGCGCAGGTAATCGGTCCCAGCCAGCCCATACACCTGACCGAATACCACCAGCTGGGCATCCAAATCTGAATTCTCCTCAAAGGTCATTACATGGATTTGAACCTTATAGGTCCCGGAAATCGCCTTGGGGCTTTCCGCCTTTGGATCCGCGAATAGAAGGTATAAGCTGGGGGTCGGATACAACCCATCCACAACAAACCATTTCTGCCAGTTTTCATTTTCGGCGATCATTCTGGCAGACCTCACACTACTCCCCGGCGCATAATCTGTCGCCGTCGTGGCCGCAACCCCCCTCAATTCGATGACTCTTCCATCAGGGGTTGTAATCGTGACCGAGGCGAATGGCACTTTCTGCTCATAACGCGGATAATAATAAATGACCATATCATTCGGGAATTCTATATATGGATAATCAAAGGAATAGGTCAGGGTCATGGTTTTGATCGCGCCGGATTGAGATTCCTCCACCTTCTGCGCGTCTCCCGTGCGGCTATCAAGAATAATCGTCTGTGGCAGATCGTTCTTACGGAAGAAGTTCACCCATTCCGGCAATGCCAATTTAGGCGTAAGAGGTCTGGCTGTCATGGCAGAAACAAACCAACCTCTGCCAATCTGATCATACGGCAATGCAAATACCGTAAAAATGGATGTGGACACAAGGATCGCCACCAACCCCAACCCGAAAATAGCGGATGGATATCTGCGCAACTCCTGACCGAACACTTTGACACTGTTCCAACCTTCCCTCAGTCTTATCCTCCCATTGGAAATGGAACGTCTCACTGCGGACCCTGGATCTGTTGGCAGTTTCAAATGAGGTATCGCAGGTTGGAAGCGCTCGTGCGATTTTCGCCATAAGGATTTACGAGACGTCCGGCGAAATTTGAGATGCAAGGTCCCGATGTTGCCTCCAATCCGCAGGCGAGGATCAACAATCACGTAGGCAATATCCAGGAGCAGCACGGTCAACCCAAGAAGATAGGCAAAAATAACCATCGTGCCAATAATGATCGGCATCTCTCCGGGATAGAAACGTTCGTTGAGGTAATTCGGAAGTGCTTTGACGAATAACCAGCCAATGCCCGGCCAGGTAAATACATATTCCAGCGTGGTGATCATCTGCCAAAAGCCGACCAGGGAAAGTGAAAAACTTGTAATGATCGAAGGCAGGACCGGTCGGAGTATATAATTTCTTCTAAACCTATTAACGGATAGTCCTTTGGCCTTTCCCAATTCAACATAATCTTCATCTGAATAGGTCAGGAAATATGTTCGCCAGGAAAAAACGAGGGTGAATGCAATGGTGAGCAGGATGGTAATTACCGGGAGGCACATATGCCAGGCGACCATCAAAATATATTGCGAGGTTGTATCTGGGATCATGCTATCCGTCATCCTCCCGTAAGGGAAGATGCGCAGTCCTGCGGCAAACACAATAATTAATAGCAAACCAATCACCCAGCTGGGGATGGAGGATAAAGGCGTAAGCACTCCCATCAGCCGATCCAGTCGGTCACCTGGATGTTGGGATAAATACAGGGCAAGCGGTATACCAACAAGAAAGAGAAGCAGGAAAGCGGTGGCGATTAGAAGAATTGTATTGGGAAGGTATTGAAGCAGAATCACCCTGCTGTTTGCGATCTCCGGGCGAGGGACGGAATAAAGAGGCCGAAAGGCCGACACATTGATCACATTGCCCCAATCCAGGGCAAGCGCCTTGAACGTCCAGAGCAAATGACGCGGCAGGAACGGAAGATTCAATCCCTCCTTTTCTTCCAACTGCGTTAATAACTCCTGGCGTTCGTTCGGCGTTATTTGATAATAATTTGACGTGGTTTGCACAAGAATGGTCGACAGACGGCTCTGTTCCCCCTTATCAATCATCCCCCCTCCATTGGCAGCGACAATCGTGATGAACGTCCCGACAACAATCGTCAGAAGGATTGCTATCGTTCTTTTTCCGACGTACTTAATAACGTTCCTGGCTGTATGAAAAGTTACCCTTGTTACTGGAGCGTCTTCCCCATTCTTCCCTTGATAAAGAGGCAACGAGCTTTCTGTGCTCATGGGCATCCCGGATGTTTATCCTTCCGTCCAAGTTTTACCTTTACTTATTCAATTTTGCCTCTTTAGAGTTTATCATTGGAAATGTTTCCTGTCACTGTCACATAGGGCCGCCAAGGGAAAGTTTTTTGTTTTCTGAATTCAACTTTTATTGTTTCCTGCTGACGACCGCCGCATTCAATACATCGCTGCAGTCAGCCTGGGCTGATCATGAAACAGAATTCATCAGCGGCATAGACAAACGCGGATGCCCTATCAGTGATTGCGCTCAATCCGCAAGGTGTGTTGATTCCCTACATTGAAAAACATTATTCATTTTGGGGCTGTATTTGGGATAGGTTCATCAAGGCCGGGCAGAGATAACATCCCTGACCGGGATTCTTTATTTTTTCACACACTCTCATAAAAAGAGACTCGGGTTTGCAACCTGAATCTCGTCCCGCCAATTTCTGTACTCAATTCGACAGTTTCACTTCTGATTTCCTCGAATATACTGTGAGGCCCCAATAACACCAAGGAATAGTCCCGTAAGCGAAACGCCATACGAAAAGAAATTCAGGAAGAAAGTCGAAGGGATGATGTGAATCACCATTAGAAAAGGCAAAATCACACCCGTCAACGAAAGAAGAAAGCCGACAAAAATCAAACCCAATGGTGACATGGAAGTCCTTATTGATACAGCCAACAAGCCACCAAATGTCCGGGTTCTGGTTCAAAGTCCGGCGGAGATTTGACTTCACAGAGTCCTTTAATGGCCCTGGCACAACGCGGGTGGAAACGGCAGCCTGGTGGCGGGGTAACCAAGCTTGGCGGTTCACCCGGCGGAAGTTCCTTGAAGGTCTCAGCATTTTTAGCATCCGGCTCCGAAGTGCCGGTGAGCAAAGCCACTGTGTAAGGGTGTAAGGGGGTGTCAATCACCTGCCGCACGCCAGCTTTTTCGACCAGATTACCCGCATACATGACAAAAATGCGCTCGGAGAAGTAACTGACCGTGGACAGATCGTGAGTGATATAAATAACTGAAAGATTATGGGTCTCCTGCAAGCCTCGAAGAAGTTTGAGGATTTCCACGCGGACGGAAGCATCAAGCATTGAGACCGGTTCGTCAGCTACGAGAAACCTTGGTTCCATGATCATCGCGCGGGCAATAACCACGCGTTGTTGTTGCCCGCCGCTGAGCATGTGAGGGTATTTCTGCAAAAAATCGCCTACTGGAGTGAGTTTCACTTCTTCCATGGATTTATGAATGCGCTGAATGCGTTCTTCTTTATCCTTGATGCCGCCAACGATAAGCGGCTCCTCAAGAATTTTTTGAATGTTCATGAAGGGAGGCAGGGCTCCGTATGG
>DATIUT010000140.1:0-2634 GCA_035466615.1 Anaerolineales bacterium
GCATCGAAGTTCCCTGCTGTGGGCGCGGTAGTTCCATGGGCACAGGCGGAAGTCGGTGCAGTGGCAACACAATCGTTTGCGAATACTTC
Organism: Anaerolineales bacterium; assembly: GCA_035466615.1. Classification (GTDB taxonomy): domain Bacteria; phylum Chloroflexota; class Anaerolineae; order Anaerolineales; family Villigracilaceae; genus Defluviilinea. Next base: position 90 of record DATIUT010000140.1, read on the forward strand.
ATTTGGTCCGCGCGGATTGGCAATGATGGCGACGGGTTTATCTGCAGAAGAGACACGTGGACGTTTGTTGGAAGATGATCCCGATAAGGAACTCCGGCAAGCCGGTTTTGTTGACGCGAAAGGCGGTTCAGCCACTTTTACAGGAAGCGGTTGTTTCAATTGGGCAGGCGGCGTCTCAGGAAATGGATACGCCATTCAAGGTAATATCCTGAAAAGTGAACGCGTTGTCTCCGCGATGGAAAAGGCTTTTTTGAAAACGAAAGGGAGCCTGCCTGAACGACTGTATACAGCATTAAAAGCTGGCGACCGCGCGGGTGGCGACAAACGCGGGCGTCAGTCCGCGGCGATCTATGTGGTCAAGCCAAGAGGCGGGTATGGCGGTCACACCGACCGCTGGATTGACTATCGGGTGGATGATCATGAAGACCCTGTCAAAAGATTGGGTGAATTGCTTGAACTTCATGAATTATATTTTGGAAAGAGTCCGGAGGCTGACCGCGTGGCGATCAAAACAAAAGTGGAGAGGCAAATCACCAGTATCCTTGTAGAGGAAGGTTACTTGAAAAATAGGGGAAGTTTCAAGAATGCCTTCAACGAATTCATCGGCAACGAGAATTTTGAAGAACGTGCGGACCCCGAAGCCAAATGGATTGATAAACCTGTTTTGAAGTATTTGACAAAGAAATTTGAAAAATGATACCCTCAAATATCAAGGCCCTCATCATTGACATGGACGGCGTGATCTGGAAGGGGGACGCGCCGATTGGCGACCTGCCTTCCACATTCAGGAAAATACGGGAACGCGGATTGAGATTCGTCTTCGCAACCAACAACGGGACAAAATCCCCTGAAGAATATCAGGAGAAACTGCGCACCCTGGGTGTGGAAATTGAACCGTCACAGGTGGTTACATCTGCTCTCGGCATTGCCTTTATGCTGGACAGGGAATATCCCAAAGGTACAAAAATATTTATGATCGGCGAAAACGGCATCTGCGCCGCGTTGGAAGAGAAGGGATTTGAAATCCTCTCAGTGGAGCGTGCGCAGGATGCGCAAATTTTCGTCATGGGCATTGACCGCGGCATCAACTTCCAAAAGGTTGCCGAAGCGACATTGCTTGTGAGAAACGGCATCCCGTTCTATGCGACAAACACCGACAGGACATTCCCCACCCCGCGCGGAGAAATCCCCGGGGCGGGGGCATGGCTTTCTATCATCACGACAGCCACCGGCGTGGACCCCATCGTGGCGGGCAAACCTTATCCGTTCCTGATGGAACTTGCGCTTGAAAAACTTGGTACAAAAAAAGAAGAGACACTTGTTGTCGGTGATCGTCTCGAAACAGATATCGCCGCCGGTCAGCGAGTTGGGTGTCCATGTGCGTTGGTTTTGAGCGGTGTGTCCACAAGGGAAGAAGCCGGCCAATGGACACCAAAGATAGATATGGTTGCTGACGATCTGGCATCCCTGATCGGTTGAACATGTCTCCGCTGATTTACGATCTTGATCTTTCTTCGCTGATAAACATCCTGGCTGAATGGGGTGAACCTGCCTATCGCGCAAAGCAGGTCTGGCAGGGGCTGTATCACAATTTATACAACTCTCCTGAACAGTTTACCAATCTGCCAAAATCACTGCGTGAAAAACTTTCCGATCATTTCACCTTCTCCAACTTCAAGATTAAAACCCGCCTCGATTCGTCCGACGGCTTTACCCGCAAGACCCTTTTCGAATTACCGGACGGGAATTTGATCGAGGCTGTGCTCATGCATTATGGCGACCCGGCTGACAATCCGCAGATCATCCCCTCCCCCACCGGACGCGGGGCTAAGAATCGCAGAACGCTTTGTATCTCAACACAGGCAGGTTGTGCTATGGGATGTGTTTTCTGCGCGACAGGCCAACTTGGATTTAAACGTCATCTTTCGAGTGGGGAGATCGTGGCACAGGTCATGTACTATGCGCGTGTGTTGAAGGATGTGAACGAATCGGTAACCAATATCGTCTTAATGGGCATGGGTGAGCCTTTCCATAATTATGACAACACCATGTCTGCCATTGACCGTCTCAACGACAAGGACGGTTACAACTTCGGTGCCCGCCGCTTCACTGTCTCGACTGTAGGTCTGGTTCCGCAGATCCGGCGTTTTGCTGACGAAAAGCGACAGGTCAATCTCGCCATCTCCCTCCATGCCGTGGACGATGATGAACGTCTTGCCATCATGCCAGTCAATAAAAGGTACAGAATTGATGAAGTCCTTGAAGCATGCCGATATTACATCGCACAGACCGGACGTCGTGTCACTTTTGAATGGGCATTAATCAGCGGTGTCAATGACACGCCTGAAGTTGCGAACAAACTTGCCCACAGGCTCAAAGGCTTGATGTGCCATGTCAATGCCATCCCCCTCAACCCCACTGCCGGCTTCAAAGGTGAAGCGACAGACCGTCAGCGTGCAAATATATTCAAAGAAACGCTTGAGCAGGCTGGGGTTCCTTGTACGATTCGAATGAGGCGAGGGATTGATATTCAAGCGGGGTGTGG